>JBGQJI010000026.1:0-25037 GCA_041498975.1 Methylomirabilis sp. (SeqCode) | reverse complement strand
TGGAGAAAACCATGGAGATCCCGCTCGAACTGGTCGAATCGGCTTAGGCCAAGCTTTGTCGCGTCTTGTGCCAGCTTGGCTTCCAGGGCCAAGCGAGCCGAGACGGGGTAGATGACGATCTCGCCTTCGCCCATTGTCTCTTCGATTACGGTACGCGTAAAAGCAAGGGACTCTTCTTGATCCTCCGGACTCACCTGGTCGATCTTGTTTTGCACAAAGAAGAGCTTTGCCACATACGGGCGAACCTCTTTGAGGAAGGCCCGTTCCGCCTCGCTGATCGGCGGGTCCGCATTCACCAGGAAGATCGCGGCGTCTGCCTGGGGGATATACTCCATCGCCGCCCGGGTGTTCTGCTCGAAGATCGAGGCGATTCCGGGCGTGTCCGTGACCATCGTCCCGTCCCGAAGGGCGGTCGCGGGGAACTCGACCTCCACCAGGAGCACCCTCTTGGCGTTACCGGGGTTGCCTTTCTCCGTGGTGTAGAGCGCTAGCTCTTGAAGTGAGATCTCCTGAAACCGCCCGTCCAGAAAGGTCACGCGCGCAGACGGGAGGGTCGCGTGGCGCACCCGCGTGGCGATATTGGTCAATGGGACGATGGCGGTGGGAAGGAGGTCCTCACCAAGGAGGGCATTGATGAAGGTCGTCTTCCCCCGTTTGTACTGGCCCAGGACGACGATGTCGAACCTGTTGTGGCGGAGTCGATCCGCAGCCGCTAAAGCTGGGTAGGGCGGCAATCCCGCCTTATCGACCAATGATCCGATAGTGTCGAGAATATTAAGTAGCTCATCACGGGTTCGTCCCAAACGGTCTTGCAAGTCCGCCCCGCTACCTACACTATGATGATTGGTGAATTCCATCATCCTCCCCATCAATGGTTGCCCTCACCACGCTCAGGGGACTTCAAGAGCCGGCTTCGAAGGGGAGGGGGTGGCTCTTCTCGCGGCAATGCCAAACCGCGCATGCCCGCCCAGCGCTCGACAGCCCGCGCGTGAGCCTGGGCAAGCTCCCCCAGATCGCGCACCTTCGCGGCAGTCTGCCGTTCAAGCTCCTCCAGTTCATGTGCTTGGCGCCTGAGCTGTGCTAGGTAGGCCTGGAGTACGAAAGCCTTGAGGTGCGGATCCTCAACCCGCGCAAGAACACTCGCTACGTGTGGCCGGCAGATCCCCCAGGAGGTCCGATACGTGGTTCGAAACGAAGGATCTCCTAAGAGCCTGCTCATTTCCTGTATCAAATGAGTTTCCATTGCTGCATGGTCTTCGCACGCGACGCAGCGGCGTTCACCCTCTAGGAGCTTTGCGATGACTTCTGGCTGTTGGCGATCGTATACGATATTTCGGACGATGGCTGAACTCTCGTCGAGTCGGCCCATGGTCTCGGTGATCAAAGCATGGAAGAGTCCACCACTCGTCACAGGGGTCGCTAGCGCTTTCATGAACCAGGCATGGTGGTTACAGAGGGTGCCCTCGTATCGAAATGCGTCTCTTATTTCCGACTGATGAATGACGTCGTACTGAAACTGACAGAGCACGTAGAACTCTCGGTCCCGCAGGATAAAACAGACGGGACAGGCCCGGTTCGTCTCCATGAGAAAGATCAGGATTGTGGAGGGATCGTACCCGGCATTCCTGTTCAGCTTGATACTCTCGCCAAGCTGTGTCCAGTAGGTGGTGTCATTGATCATGGGTCTCTCACCGTGGATTTCACCCAGCGACGATTGACCTCCAGGGCGCCACGAGATACTAGCCAACCCCACACTATCCCGATCCCGGCGCTTCCGATGACGTCGCCCGGATAATGGACTCCTACATAGACGCGCGAATAAGCCACGATCGCCGCGACGAGGAAAGCGGGGCTCGCAGGCCATCCCCACTGAAGTGCCAGGAGCGTGGATTGGGCAAACAGATTCAACACATGGTTGGAGGGGAACGAGCCCGATGCCGTGCAGCCTACGAGGAGATGGGCTGTCGGTACCACGTGACAGGGGCGCACTCGCGCCAGCAAGAGTTTCAGGAGGTTTCCAGTCTGATCTGTCAGGATCACGAGGATCAGGGCAAGGAGAAGCGTCTGCCTGCCGTGTTGTCCTCCCCACAACAATAACGCGAGCAATAGAATGACCAGGGGCGCGACGAAGTGGTGTTTTTCCGTTACCCACGGCATGACCTTGTCCAGGAACGGGTTAGAGAGCCCCACATTCACACCCATAAAGAACCAAGTGTCGAGATCTGAAGCGAGTTGGATCAGCGGCGTAGGATTCACGTCCCCTTATCTCAGGCGCGGTTCAGTGTGTTCATCAATGAGGGCGATAAGGTTCGAAGGTTCGTCCCAGCCGCTGCAGAGCCCATCGGGCCTTCCAATGAAGTGATCTCTGTCGGCCTGAGAGCAGAGAGAGCAATGCGCCGGGAACACGAGGATCCGGGATGTGAGCCAGGACCTCGATCATCAAGTCTTTCGTGTCGCCGGAAAGGTCTGAATCTTCCAGAGCTTCGAGGAGATGCGGGAGCGCCTTGGAAGCCATTTTGATCAGCGCGTCGAACACCCGGTCCCTTGTGGCAAGCCCGCCGCACTCCGAGTCCCTGACCAGGACTGGCAGCGCCTGCTCGAGCCGGTGGTCATCGGTACTCATAAGGTCGCAAAGTGACAGCGCCGCGTGCAGCCGAACCTCCCGAGCCTCATCGACAAGCAGCTCCATGAGAGGCTCGATAGTCTTTTGTGATTTCAGGAGACCCAGCAACCGCGTGGCCTCCGCCCGTCGCTCTCGGCTGCCTCTCGATTCCTCTTCCTGGACGTAGCGCCTAACTGACAGGGTTTCGATCAACGGAATCTGCCCCTCTTGGCCGAAGGCCAGAAGCGCTTGGCCGATCCTCACCCTGATAAATGGATCCTCGAGTCGATCGATCATCAAGGGGATGCCTCGTGTCTCCCCGAGCCTGGCGAGTGCCTCGGCCGCTCCAACGAGATGAAGCCGCTCCAGCGCGTCCAGCAAAGGCTCAATGGCTCTCCGGGCGCCCAATCGCCCGAGCTGCGCGGCCGCGCAACTGCGGACCACTTCCTCCGAGAGGCGGATACTTGGGTCGCAGGCATGGACATCATTGATAGTCAACGCTTTGATCAGGCCGTCAATTGCCCTCTCCCCGCCGATGGCACCCAGTGCCTCGGCCGCCAGGCATCGTGGTTCCGCGTGAAGCGCTGGCGCTGACAGCAGGAACTCGACCAGTGGTTCCACTGCCTTCTCGCCTAGCATGATGAGTTGAAGCTGAGCATCCAGATTCTGGCGAAGGTCGTCAAGCTTCTTGACAAGTTTTCTCGGGTTCATCGCAGTGGTCCGTATCGAGCGCGCTGCCTGTTGACCCCTTCGGAGGACCTCATCGTAGTCGATAGATGAGCGCGGTGCCGAGGAGAGAGAGAAGGGCAGCGTAGCCAAAGGCCGCCATGGGAGAGACGGCAGACCACAAGATCCCAACAACAAGGCTGGCAACGAAGTCGCCGACCCCATTGATCGTGCCGAGGACGCCTTGCGAGAGACCCCAGGTTTCTCGTGGAGTCAGGTCGGCTGTCAGCGTTCCTTCAAGCGTGTCCTCCATGGCAATATAGATGCCTGCCGTCGCAAAGAGGCAAACCAGCACGGCCAGTTTCGAGAGAGCGGGAAGAGGGATGAGAAACGCAAGCCCGAAGCCGCCGGCGGTCACGGCCCCAAGGAGATAGCCGAGAGCGAGCAGACCTCGTCGTCCCACACGGTCGCTCAGGGCGCCCACCGGATAAGAGGCGGCGGCATAGAGGACGTTCCGCCACACATAGAGGAGCGCGGCGATCTGCGCGGCTTCGACGAGCCCGTATGCAGGGGTAAGGAGGGTGGTGGCGGCGAGGATCAAGAAAGTGTGGGCATAATCGCCGAGGCCGAAGAGGCCGACGCCCAGAAGGAAGCGGCGGAACCTCTTTGGGAGTTCCCTGAGCGAGGCCCAGAACCGAAGGTCGTGATTGGGCAGGCGGCGCCGTTCCCGGACCAGGCTTGCCATCGTGAGAACCGAGGCCAACCCCGGAATCAGCGTGAGGAGGAAGACCGTCCGAAACGGGGCCGACGAGTCCTGCACACCACGGGCCTGGAGCATTTCGATGACTCCGACCGCAAGGAGCGGGCCGATGATGGCGCCCAACGTGTCGCCGGCCCTGTGGAATCCGAAGGCTTTTCCCCTCGCTTCCGGCGGGACAGACTCCGCTAGCATGGCATCCCGCAGGGGCCCGCGAATGCCGCGGCCGAACCAGCCGATGACTCGGCCGACGAGCACCAAGGGCCAGGTGATAGCGAACGCGAACAGCGCCTTGGAGACGCCGGTCAGGAAGTAGCCTAGGATGCAGATCCCCTTGCGATGGCCGATTCGGTCAGAGTACCAGCCGGCCCCCAACTTGACGAAGCTGCTGGTGGCGTCCGCCACGCCCTCAATCACGCCAAGAGCCGCCGCCGGCGCACCGATGCTCGTCAGGAAGCTTGGAAGGACAGCGGTGGCCATCTCGTGGCATGCATCGGACAGAAGGCTGGTCACCCCCATCCCCACAACGTTCCGGTTCAGCCACCCTTCGGATCGGGCCGACTCCGTCGGATCAAGTCGTACGGGTGGGAGGGGATCGCTAGTTCGGTTGGTTGATTGCTCCCGCTTTGAGGTCGGCTCCTCGTGAGGGACGGATGGTATCCCCTCAATGAGATCGATGGCATACTTGGCCCTCTCGCGGACCCTCACCCCCCCGTGCTGCGAGGCAAATCGGACGGCCGCCAGGCCCGCCGGATCCCCGATCCTCCCGAGCGCCTCCACGGCTGCCTCGACGATATATGGATCATCTGATTCACGGACGAGCCGGGCTAAATCGGCGACCGCGTGCGTTTCCTTCCGGAAGCCGAGAATCCAGGCCACCCGGATGGGTGTCTGGGGCTCGGGATGGTCAAGGGCAGCGATCAGCTTCTGGACGTAATCTTGTTCTTGGGTGAGGCGCTCCACATCCACCATGCAATGTGGACACACCCGGACAGTTTCGGGCACCTCACGCCAACACGAGGGACAGTAGAAGATCATGCACCATCATCCTCTCAGGCAACATACCTGGAGAATATCCTGGGCCCAAGGAACACCGCTTCCGGTCCCAACTGCTCCTCGATGCGGAGCAGTTGATTGTATTTGGCGACGCGGTCTGTACGACATGCAGACCCTGCCTTGATCTGTCCGCTTTGGCAGGCCACCGCGAAGTCCGCGATGGCGGTATCCTCGGTCTCGCCCGAGCGGTGGGAGATCACGACCCCATATCCGGCGCCTTGGGCAACTCGCACGGCTTGCAGGGTTTCCGTCACGGTCCCAACCTGGTTCAATTTGATGAGGACCGCAGTGGCGACCTTTTTCCGGATGCCTTCAGCGATGAGGGCGGGGTTGGTGACAAAAATGTCATCCCCCACCAGTTGAAGCCTGTCCCCAAGCTCCCTCGTTAAGATCTCCCACCCCCGCCAATCGGTCTCTGCCAGCCCGTCTTCAAGGGAGACGATCGGATACTGGCGAACGAGGTCATCATACAGCCTTACCATGCCCTCGGCGTCTCTTCTCGATCGGTCGGACTTCTCGAATCTGTACACACCGTCGTTGAAAAATTCGCTGGCGGCTGGATCGAGGGCAATGGCTACCTCGCCTGGCGCCTTGAATCCGGCCTTCGTGATCGCAGCGAGGATCAATTCGATGGCCTCATCGTGCGTTCGGAGGCGCGGTGCGAATCCACCTTCATCGCCGACTGTCGTCCCGTATCCCGCACTCTTCAGAACCTCCTTTAAGGAGTGGAAGGTCTCAACCGCTGCCCGCAAGGCGTCCGAAAACCGAGGCGCCCCAAGTGGGACAATCATGAACTCTTGAAAGTCCAGGGTATTATCAGCGTGTCGTCCCCCATTGATCACGTTCATCATCGGGACCGGCATGACCTTTGCGTCCGGACCTCCGAGGTATTTGAAGAGGGGAACGCCGTCAGACGTGGCAGCGGCCTTTGAGACCGCAAGGGAAATCCCCAGGATCGAATTGGCCCCCAATCTCGATTTGTTTGGAGTCCCATCCAGGTCGATCATCGTTCTGTCGATGAGCGGTTGATCGTGCGCCTCCAGCCCCAGGAGTTTCAGGGCCAGAACCTCGGTCACGATCGTGACCGCTCGTCTGACACCTTTGCCTAGATATCGTCCTTTCTCACCGTCGCGAAGCTCCATGGCTTCCATTTTGCCGGTGGAGGCTCCTGCGGGAATCGAAGCTCTGCCAAGCGCACCGTCCTCGAGCACAACCTCGACTTCGATGGTGGGGTACCCGCGGGAATCGAGCACCTCACGCGCACTAATCTTGGAAATTAGTGCCATCCTGGCCTCATTATCATGTCAGGTTCCGTCGATCTACGTGCAGCCGGATCGGTTTGATGATCGACTATCACATTCCTTTCTCCAGTTGTCGAGGCCGAGCGGAGGGTGAGCGCAACGCGGCGGCAGGTGCACATAACAAGCACCTCTTCGGCAGCATCTGCTCACGGGACAGCTCGTGTTCGTTGGGGATCTCCCCTTACCGTCTGGCCATTCTCGATTCAAGATTGACCAGCGCTTCCTTAGCTTCTTGGCCGCTTCTGCTCACGGGGTCTTGCTCGACGACCCATTGAAGCTCCCGGCGGCTCTCATCGTACAACCCCTTGGCCTCAAGCACGAGCCCGAGCAGGAGGTGGGCATTCAGATGTTGGGGATCCCGGTCCAGGGCCACCTTGAGAGCCGAGAAGGCTTGATCGAAATCCCTCTTCCCGAAGTAGGCGGCCGCCAAGTTGTAGTGGACGGTTGGCGACCCTGGAGCTAGCCGCCTTGCTTTCTTCAGTTCGCTGATGGCGAGATCATGCGCCCCGCGACCGCTGAGGTACACCCCAATGGCGTTGCGCTCGTCGGCAGTTGGACGCCTCCTGCTCACGGCCAAAACCTCTCAAAAGAAAACCCCTATCAAGGGCTGGAACCTTTGATAGGGGTCATTAATCCCGACGTGGCCATCGGGATGGTTAATGGCGAACCCCATCGCCTAATCTGCTCACCGAGAGAATTCTACTGTTCACCGCCCCGATCCCGCGTGAACGCTCTATCGTTGTTAGAAACCAAGCCATGCATTCTCAGCAAGGATTGACTCAGTCGCTCGATTGAGGGGTCCAGGATCTCTTTCAAACCTGGCTGGACCTGTCCGTATCCTCGCAGGCGGCTGGTGTCGCTATCTGTCACGATCTCCCAGAGCAAAGGAGCCTTCCCGAAGATGGCGCGACTCGTTCTTTCAGCCTCCAGGTCAAGTTGAAACCGGTCCCTCAGCTCCCGGATGACCCCCCGAACCTCGTGGATAAGCTGCCCAATGGCTGTCTTCGTGTCGTCACCAAGATCATCCGTAATCCGGAACAGGATCCCATGGTATTCGCCAGCGGACAGGAGGCGCTCCATTTCGAGCATCCCCCTCTCCACCAGCAGCAAGCTGATGCGAAGTGAATTCTTCTGCGAGGGATTGAGCAGCACCGGCTGACCATCTTGCGCGTTCATCCGCAAACAACCCTCGCCGCACAACAACCACTACACTCACAGATTGGGTGGTCCAAAGGCTTCCGTGTGACAATCTCCAGCGCCGCCGGAATGATGCGCGGGTCGGCGATCACGCGGAGGCTCACCTATCGCTCCCCCGCGAACAAGGCGATTGCCCGAAGGCAACTCGTGGCTTCTGCCTGCGTCATCGGCTCAAGCCTGTAGCGGTAATCATGCTTCCGAAGATACTCCTTCAGGTTCCAGGAAAGGTCGGAGAGTGCCTGCTCTTGAACCTGGAGGAGCAGATCGACCGACGACGGTTCCTCCGCCTCTTCGAGAGCGAGGCGGAGGTGCGGGAAGCAGAGACCATGAGAGGCATGATATAAGTGTCGGATCGTCTCTTCCCCTTTGGTCTCTGAAAGAAGGCGCTGAAGGCCCCATAACAGGCTTCGCTCATACCTGGTGAGATCTTCACAAGCCGGGCAGCGCCCTTCGACTTCGAGCTGTTTGGCGATTCCTTCGCCAGGAGGTCTCTTTCTCCTGAGCCATCGGCGCCCTTGAATCCTCGGCGACAACGAGGTCCTGGTGGACTGCAACGCCTTGGACAGCCGCATACTCAGGGCCCCTAATAGCCAGGAGCACAGTCGCGCCGGACTCATCCCATCACCAAGCTTCGCCGGGCTGATCCCTTTCAGCATTCGGCCGTGCCCCTCACAAAAGCCCCACGCCCTCTGAATCCGTATGTACACCTCGTCGTGGCTTTTCCCTTCACGGACGAGCGTGATCATGTACCTCCGGGCCACAGCCTCCATGATCCGGCAGGCCGGACACCCCGCCTGGGTGAGTGCCGCTCTCCAGCGGCTATAGAGTAAGTGCAGCGACATCAGGATACCGGCGAGATGCGGGCACCGGCACTTCAGCCTTCAGCCACCATCCTCGATGTGCGATTCACCTGTGAGTTCGCAACACCCGGTGGTCGGGCGCCGTTTAGGCGTCCAGCGAGCAGATCGAGGGCGCGGTTCCACGCGTCCTGTTCCTTGCCGATCGGTGCTTGCTCGCCGACCCGGTGCTTGCGCTGGAACAGTTCCAGTTCCGCGAGGAGGGATGCCAGCGTCCGCTCCTGCACCTCCAGCAATAGCTGCACGACCTCCGGGAAGGAGGTCATCCGGAGGAGAGCCAGGAGATGAGGCAAGCAAAGGCCGCCTGACTTGGCATACAGGTTCCTGATCGTCTCATGACCTCCCACGGGCGCGAGAAATTGCTGCAGGCCCCACAGGACCGTCTCCGCAAACTCGCGGCGGATGGCGCATGCAGGGCAGGGGGGTTGTGGGTGCAACGATGTAGCCAGTCGTTTCGCCGCCTCGATGGTGCGGGTCTCCCGCGCCTTCCGGAGGGTCTCATGCGCGATGTCAAGCAGCCAATCGTACAGGGTCGCTGTTCCCAACCCATCCTTGAACTCCAGGTCTTCGGTATCGGCCAGCAACCAAGCATGATGGTGGCAGAGGCCGAGCGAGCGTTTGAGCCTGAGGAGCATATGGCCCTCGTTTTTCCCTTCCCAGAGGAAGTGACGAATGTAACGCTGGTCACCCTCCTGGACGAGGCGGCAAACGGCGCACCCCTGGCTTTGGAGCGCGTCCTCCAGCTCGATGGAAAGCAGGGCAAAGCTCATACCTCCCACTCCCTCTCGCTTTCCCGGTGGGTCACCATCCCCACCACCGAATCAGCGAATCGCGTGTCCGTTGCCATAGCGTTCTCGGTGCCGGCGGCCTCTGAATCCAGATGAGCTTGGGTGGCGGGGGCGGAGGGTTCTCCCAGATTTGTGCATGGTAGTCGATCATCTTCTTCGCAGCCTGCTCCAAGTCGCGGACCAGCGAGACCGGTGGCATTGGGAACCAGAAAGGGCAGCCGGCGCACATGTATCGGGTCTTCTCATCCGGTCGGTCGGGACGAAGCCGGTACAACCAGCGGCAAGTAAAGTAGTCTTTGAGAACCCGTTTCCGTTCTACTTTGATCGGGACCAGGAAAAGGCAAGGCCGGAACGCGGCCTCCTGAGGGATGGTACAAGGGTTACAGATCTCGGCGATCCGGACATCGTCCTGGCCTTTTCGGCCGAGGCTCTTCCCTCCCATGGCCTTGCAGGTCAGAGCGACTCCTCCGGAACCGCCGTCAGCACTTTGAGAGGGACGTTCGGCCCGATAGATACAGGGCTGCAGCGTGATCGCCACGGCCCGGGCTTGCTGCGAGGTTTCCATGATGTCTTAATCGGCTAGTGTCCTGATTTGATTTCAGCTTCAGAAAGTCTGGAGGACGGAAATTCGCGCGCGGCATTACATCTAGGAGGTTTGCTATGTGACCTCACGTGCTGGTCATATAACTCCCATTCTCTAGCCTTGAACTTTGACGTGTATTCTACCCGGTACTTCGCTGTGTGCTTTTTGAGACACGTCGTGCTCCAAGCATTCAGGTGTTCTTTCAGCCGTTGGCGCACTCTGCTTGAACTCCCTAGGTATATGACACTGCCAGTCCTGTTCCCTAACTCGTAGACACCCGATTCGTCTTGCTCAAGATTGATAGCAATCTCGGAAAATAGCAGCCATGGCCTATCAATTGGCATCTATCTCCCCTCATTCTTCACCCACATCAGCATGAGGTGTTCCCTGGATCGGTTCTATTTGACGATCATCACCGTGCAGGGAGACAGTCGGCTCAGGTTTTGGGTGGTGCCTCCCATAATGCGCCCGAACACATTGGAATGACCCACGAATCCGACGATCAATAGATCAAACCGGCCTTCCTTCGCGAAGGTGATGATGGTCTCCACCTCGTGGCCGGGGAGGACCGTTGTGTGGAGGTTCACGCCCTGAAGCGCTGCCTCGTCCCAGGCCTCCTTGGTGATCTTCTTGAAAAACGCCTCGACGTCGTCCTTGACCTCTTCGACCTCGCCCACGGTCGCGGCAAAGTAGGGAAGCCCCTCCGCTACAGAAATCGAATACAAGTCCACCTCCAGCAGCTTGGCCAGCTTAATGCCGGCTCGAAGGGCCTTCTTCGAGCCCTCGGAGCCGTCGTAGGCGACGAGGATCCTCTGGTACATTTACGCCCCTTTTTCCTCGAGCAGTTGAGGGGGCCTAATCATAGCAGCCCTTGGCGCTTCCTCGGCCCGTTTGAGGGGACGTCTGGGATCGAAATAGCGCTGGGCAATCATTGTGGGAATAATGGCGCTCAGGATGACGACCGTGACCAGAACTGAGAACTGTGCTTTGGTGAGGATGCCGGCGTTCAGCCCGAAAAGCGAAGCGATGGTGCCAAAGGTTAGGCCCGTGCTCATCAGGAGGGTGGTGTACATCGCGTGTTCCGCGACATAACGTTTCGCAAACGGGTAAACGCCGATGAACTTCGTGATTTGCTTCACTGCAAGTAGCATCAGCAGTAGCCCGGTGTTGGCCCACACGAGACCCAATGACACGTTCATCCCGGACTTGGTAAAAAAGAACGGCGTCAGCATGGCAAAGGTCACGATTCGGAAGCGCCGTTGTTCCTCTCTGTGGCTGTGAAAAATCTTCGCGACCGCCAGGCCGAGGATGAAGGCCGGCAGGACAGCATGGCTTTCAGCCAGATGAGCGAAGTACATCAAGACAAGAAGCGCGGCAAAGGCGCCTTTAATTTCGGGCTCGATGACTCGTTTGCCGTAGCGCGAAAAGAACCAGGGTTTCATTCGGGGCATGATGACGATCAACGCTGCAGAGACTAGGATGAATGGGACGATCCACCAGGTAGGCCGGATGAACAGGAGGCTCAAGGCGAGCGCGGTTCCAAAGTCTGTTACGAACGTTGATGCCATGATCAGTTTGCCAATCGGCGCGTTGGTGAGTCCCGTCTCGACCAGCACGGCATAGACCACGGCGAGCGAGGTGGTCGAAAGTGCGGTGCCAGCGATTTGCGATGCCGCCTTGGTCCAGCCCACAACGAGGTAGCAAAAGGCCCACGTTCCAAAGAACGGCAGAAGGAAGGAGAGTCCACCGATAAGGGCGCTTTCTTTCAGCTTCTCCCGCATGAGGTCGGGATCGACCTCGGCGCCGGCCAGGAAGGTCAGCACGATGCTGGCGAAGCTGGCCAGAAAGTCGATCCATGGGGTGGAGTGCAGACCCAAAAAGTTCCCGGCGACGATGCCAAAACCGATCTCGATCAGGGCGACCGAGATCCCCAGTTCCACCGAGGCCATGCTTGCCAGAAGGATCAGCAGGCCCATCACCATTCCAATCCATGCGTTCTCCACAGGAGCTCCTTGTTGTCGGTGTGAAGGAAGGCACTTTCAAGAACCCTCCCACATCCCTTTGCGCGGGGGCAGAAGGTCCTTGCGGAACTGTTCAGCCTTTTCCCCCTTCCTCTTGGCCGGTCCCAGACCCTGACCTTGGAGGGGCGTTGTGGATGATGGCGTTGGCTGTCGGCCCGCTGTCGTGTCCCACGTCCGGCGGTCCGAGCCAAAAACCTCTGGCTTGCCGACGAATAGCTCCATGACGCGTCGCCAGGAAGTGGCCTCTTCTCCGCGCGGTTCGGCCATGAACCGGTAATCTAATTTCCGGATGTATTCACCGAGTTCACCGCGAAGCGTTCCCAATTTCTTCAGTTGAAGCTCCATGAGAAGGGGAAGATTGGGATGCTCTTGGCCTGTGACCATGGTGTTGTAGAGGTGAGGCAGGCAGAGGCCGAAGGAAACGACGAAGCCGTCGGCGAACTCCGGGTCGGCCAAAGAGGACAGGAGCGTGTCGGTCAGGTCAGGTTCAAAGAACTGATCCAGGCGCTCGCATGCCGGGCATGGTGATCTTTGATTCCGTTGAGCGAAAATCGGTGGCTTGCCCTTGACTCGGAACCACTTTCCCCTGAGTCGCCCCCACCAATACCTAGGCTTGATGAACCTCAGTGCGTCCTGAAACCTCTCAATTTGATCCTTGAGCAGGTGTTCGTAGATGATGGCGATCCCCGACTGGCTGTTGTCAATGCTGGCAGCCATCCAGGTGTGCCAGTTGCAGAAGCCATGAGAATCACGAAGGCGGCTGCGGACCCCGACGTCATTGACGTATTCGTAAAAGAGCGAGTCTAGGTATAAGCGACTCCACTTGAGCAGGAGTCGGCAGACCGGGCAGCCTTCCTCCTTGAACGCGTCCAGCAGCTCGAAGTAGCTCACGGATTTGGAACGAGCTGCCTTGGCACCGCCATCCATTCTGACCAACCCCTCGAAAAACAAAAACTCCTACCAAAGGAACGCTTCAGTAGGAGTTATCAATCCCGAGTATCACGTCGGGATAGTTTACGCGACGAACTCCATCGCCTCTATCTACCAGCCTGTATAGCAGAAAGCCTCAATGCCTGTCAAGTCGAATCAGGGCGGAACCGCTAAAGAATTGCCTCCAGGCCCACCTTGGTGTACGATCTGCAGGAAGCTGCGGGACTGTCCTGGGATAAAGGTGGCGATTGTTGAAAGGCTTGGCGCCAGTGGCCGCGGGACTGTCCAGGGAAGAGTGGTGATTCCGCCGATATGCCGCGCCCCCTGGTCTGCCCGGCCTTTCGGCGGTGGGACGTGAAAAGTCTATGGCTGGGTACAGCGGAGGGATGAGCGGCGATCGCGTAACCGGTGGACACGACTGGCCTGACCCGAGGGTTGGGATTTCGAGGCGTCGGGAGCTGACACGGAGGGTCCGATGATTGCGAACCTGGTTGTTGGTGTAACCTTCCTCCTTGCGCTGGTGGCTCCGAGGTCCGGGAACTTTTGGGGGAGGGCGCCTGCCTTCGAACGGGTCGACCATGGCAGGACCTTTGGGGCATTGCTGCCGCTGCCGGGACAGAGTGGTGCCGACATTCGCTTCGACCTTGGCCTGCTCGAGAAGAAGGGCCCATGGTTGCGGAGCGATCTGGAGGGGGCGCGCCGCTCATTTGCCATCGACCCGTCGAGCGTACCGCTAGCGAATGATCGCAATCGTGCGGTCGCCGACCGGAGCCGAATGGCGCGCGAGTCTGGCCCGGCCACCGTAGATCCTGTGCTGGTCGGGACTTGGAGGACCAGCATCACCGACCCGGCCAAGGGCGTGACGTCGGACCTCCTCTGGGGGATCAGCGCGGCCGGCGACTACTGGCTGAGCGTGTCATCGCCGGACGGTCGGCGGTCAGAGAAGGGTCGGTTCCAAGCGAAGGGCGGTCAATGGACTTGGACCACAATGGCGCATCAGGTCGAGGGGGGGACCTATCGGATTCTTGGTTCTCACTCGATCGAGACGACAGGTCCGTGGGGCACCTCCCGCTGGACCCGCGTCAACGGACAACCCCCCGCCGCGCCGGCAGACAAGGCCATCACCAGGGAGGCCACCAGATCAGGAAAGGTGCTTTTCGAAGACGATTTCCGATCGCGGCGAAACTGGGAAGAGGGAACCAGCGGGGCGTGCAAAGCGGCGTACAGCGAAGGGGGTCTGAGCGTTGAAAACGTGGCGCCGCGGGGCACGTGCGAGTTCAACCTCTTAAAGGTGGGCTATCTTCATGACCGGGTCCAGATCGAGGTATCGGTGCGACTCCGAAAGGGCGATCAGGCGGGCGCTGTTGGGCTGAAGTTCGGCCGCCCGGCCAAGGGTGAGCGCTTCTACACATTTGCGGTGTCCGCGAATGGGGCGTACAGGCTGGCGAAACGGAATGGAAGCTGGATCTATCCGATTGACTGGACCAGCGACCCCATTGTCAAGCAGGGTTACGGCGCGACGAACCGCCTCGCAGTGGAGATCCGGGGCCGCACCATCGAGTGCTACGTCAACGGAAAGTATGTCGGTTCCTACGAGGATACCTCAGAGGTGAGGGGCAACGTCGGACTGTATCTCGACATGAAAGGAATGGAAGCGGTGTTCAGCGACCTGCGTGTCGCTGAGTTATCCGCTCGGTAGGCGCGGGTTCAGCGGACGCTGACCCGTCCTCTTCAACCAAGCTCTTAGAGACCTGCCGGCTTGCTGTGATCGTCCGCCCCATTGCCCCCTTGAGCGCACCGGAGGGGATTCCCAGCGGAGTTTCATACGGGCTGAGAGCCACTTATGCTGAGGGGCGTTGGGATTGCGTTGCAGTCGGCCATGGTGTATGATCTGCCCGATGCTGTGTGGCCCTTCCGCGAATACGGAGTCCCCGATGCAGAGCTATCGGCAAGCGATCGTGGATGAGATCCTCCCTTTGGTCGGTAAGCCGTCCCGATACATCGGGATGGAGTGGAACGCCATCAGGAAGGACCCATCCCGCGCGAAGGTCAGGATCGCCCTCGCGTTTCCCGATACCTACGAAATCGGCATGTCCCATTTGGGGCTGAAGATCCTCTATCAGATCCTGAACCGGCGGCCTGAGTTTCTGGCGGAGCGGGTCTATGCGCCATGGGTGGATGCCGAAAAGTTGCTTCGGGACCGGGGAATTCCACTGTGCAGCCAGGAGTCCGGCTACAGCCTCGCCGATTTCGACCTGATCGGCTTCACGCTGCAGTACGAACTCTCCTACACGACCATCCTCAATATGCTGGACTTGGCCGGCATCCCGTTGAGGAGCGAGCAGCGGCGCGAAGGGGATCCCTTCGTCATCGCGGGTGGTCCCGTCGCCTTCAATCCCGAGCCGATCGCCGATTTCATCGACCTCTTCCTGCTCGGTGATGCCGAGGAGGCGATCCTCGAGATCTGTGAGGCATTCGTGCGATGGAAGGAATCCGGCGGCCGGCGCGAAGAGCTGCTTGAGGCCTGGACGAAGATCCAGGGCTGCTATGTCCCGGCGCGACACCGTGGCGAGACGATCCGCAAGCGGACGGCGATCCTGCTCGGCGGGATCGACTACGGCGCCTTCCCGGTCCCGTTCATGGAGATCGTCCACGACCGGGCCAATATCGAGGTGATGCGGGGCTGCACGCAGGGATGTCGCTTCTGCCAGGCTGGCTACCTCTACCGCCCGTTGCGGGAGCGATCGGCCGAGGAGATCCGGCAGATGACCCGGCAGGCGATTCGGGGGACGGGGTACGAAGAGGTCTCGCTCGCCTCGTTGAGTATCGCCGACCTGACGGTCCTTCCCGACCTGGTCCGCCCCTTGATGGACGAGCTGCTGCCAGAGAAGATCTCGCTGTCGCTCCCCTCGCTCCGCGTTGAGGCGTTGAACCGGTACCCGCAGGTCGCTGACGAGATCGGCCGGGTCCGGAAGACCGGCTTTACCATCGCGCCCGAGGCCGGGAGCAAACGGCTTCGAAAGGTGATCAACAAAGAGGGGTTTGACGAGGAGCAGATCTTCACCGCGGTCAGGAACGCCGCCAGGTCGGGGTGGGAGTCGGTGAAATTCTACTTCATGATCGGGCTGCCGACCGAGACGCAGGAGGATCTGGACGAGATGGTCCGGGTCGCGCGTGAATCGGCGCGCATCGCGCGAGCGGAGGCGGTCAGGGGCTTCGGCCTGACTGTCAGCACGTCCTCGTTCGTTCCCAAGCCGCACACGCCGTTTCAGTGGTTCGCCCAGGAGCCGATGGCCCTTCTCAAGGAGAAGCAACACTACCTGAGACGAAAGCTGCGAGAGGTGAACGTGTCGTACAAGTGGCACGATGTCCAGTCGTCCTTCCTGGAGGCGGTCTTCTCCCTGGGTGACCGCTCCCTGGGCCGAGCCATCCATCGGGGGTATGAGCTGGGGTGCCGGTTCGACGGTTGGACCGAACATCTCAAATTCGACCGGTGGATGCGGGCGTTCGAGGAGACGGGGATCGATCCGGCCGCGATCGCGAATCGGACCCGCGGTTTGGAGGAGCCGCTTCCCTGGGATCACATCGACATCGGGGTCAGCAAGAAGTTCTTGCAGCGGGAGTACAAGAAAGCGCTCGAGGTCCGGGGGACGCCAGACTGCCACGTGGCTCCTTGCTCGGCCTGCGGCGAGATCTGCATGCCCAACTGGCCGACCTGGGCCGAAAAGGTGGGAATAAAAGTTTCGAGTTTCGAGTTTGGAGTTTCGAGTTCCAAGTGCCAAGTCCCAAACCTTAAACCCGAAACCCGAAACCCCAAACCCGAAACGCAGAACTGCAACGCTGAACCCGAAACCCGAAACCCCAAACCCGAAACCCGGAGCGAAGCTCCGGTACAGCGGATTCGCTTTGTTTTCCAAAAGACGGGCGATCTCCGGTTCCTCTCACACCTCGAGGTGATGAAGGCGGTTAGCCGCGCACTGCGACGGGCGCAGGTTCCGATCGCCTACTCTCAAGGGTACAACCCGCAGCCGAAACTCTCGTTTGCCCTGGCGCTTCCGGTGGGCGTCGAGGGATGGCAGGAGCTGGCGGACATCGAGCTGAGCCTGGCGATAGCCCCTGAGGAGCTTGTGGCACGGGTCAATCGGCATATGGCTTCAGAGTTGCAGTTACTCCGCGCGTGGGAGGTTGCAGTGACCGCCCCATCTCTGACATCGTCGGTTCGGGAGGCCGTCTATCAGGTCTCGCTGTCTCTGAACGGGTCGGCCCCGGAGATCAGAGCCAGACTCAATTCCCCGTCCGTCTGCGACGAGTGGCTGAGCCGGCGCAGCATCCCAGTGAGCGTTCAGCGGAAGGACAAGCTCGTAGAAGTCGATGTCCGTCCGCAGATCCGGGAGCTGCTGACCTTGCAAGAGGACGGTGGGGCGCTGCGGTGGGGTCTCCGTCTGATAACGGGACAGGGCGGCAGTGTGCGACCGCAGGTGATTATGGCTTGTCTGCTGAAGGATACCCTCAACGGTCATGTCGATGGATTGGAAACGAAGTTGCGTGTGGCGAGAACCGCGCTGGTCCTGGAGGGCGCGATGTGAGCTTTCTGCGCCTTCCGAGCAACAGCGTGGGAGCCCACCCATTTGAGGAGAAAGCGAATATCGGTCGATGAAGCGAGAGATCATCGTCAATTCCTCCATGGTGGAAACCCGGGTGGCCGTCCTGGAAGACGGCGTCCTGGTTGAGCTTCTCATCGACGACTCGAAGAACAAGAGCATCGCCGGCAACATCTATAAGGGGCGCGTCCTGAAGATCCTCCCGGGGATGCAGGCCGCCTTCGTGGACCTGGGCCTGGCGAAGGATGCCTTCTTGTACGTCCGGGACATCTTCGAGGATCTGGAGGAGTACGAGCGCCTCCTGAACCTCGGCGAAGACGGCGAGCCCGGCGGCGAACCGCCCCCCGAAGAGCCACGGCCCAGCTTCAGCCGAGGCCGGCGCCCCCAGGCGGCGATCGAGGAGCTCTTGAAGGAGGGCCAGGAGGTCCTGGCTCAGGTGGCCCGGGAACCTCTCGGGACCAAGGGGGCCCGCATCACCTCCCACATCACCCTGCCCGGCCGCTACCTCGTGTACATGCCCACTGAGCAGCACATCGGCGTCTCCCGGAAAATCGAGAACGAGGGCGAGCGATCACGGTTGAAACAGATCGTCGAGGAGATCAATCCGCAGCGCGAGGGGGTCATCGTCAGGACCGCCGGTATCGGCAAGGGGAAGGCGGAGATCGGGGCTGATCTGGAGTTTCTCCGATCCCTCTGGAAGAAAATCAAGAGCAAGGCCGAAACCCACACCGCTCCGGCATTGGTCCAGAAGGACCTGGACCTGATCTTCCGGATCTTTCGCGACCTCTTCACGAAAGAGGTGGTGCGTTTGGTGGTGGACAGCCCGACCGAGTACGAGCGGTGTCTGGAGTACGCCGAATCGCTGCACCCGGACCTGAAGTCCCACTTGTTTCTCTACACCGAGGACGAGCCGATCTACAAGTCGTTCGGCATCGAGCGGGAGGTCGAGAAGGCGCTGCGACACAAGGTCTGGCTCAGATCAGGGGGCTACATCGTGTTGGAGGAGACGGAGGCGCTGGTCTCCATCGACATCAACACGGGGAAGTACGTCGGCAAACACGATTTTGAGGAGACGGTCCTCAAAACCAACCTGGAAGCGGCCAGGGAGATCGCGCGCCAGGTGCGCCTGCGAGACCTGGGCGGCATCATCATCATCGACTTCATTGATATGGCTCGGCAGGAGAGTCGGGATCGCGTCCTTCAGGAACTCAAGGAGGCGCTGAAGCCCGACCGCTCTCCCACCAATGTGTCTCTCCTGTCGGAACTAGGCCTGGTCGAGATGACGCGGAAGCGGGTCCGCCAGGGGCTCAACAAGGCCTTGAGCGCCTCCTGCCCAGCCTGCGGTGGACTCGGCCACGTCCGTTCGACCCCCTCGATCGCTCATCAGGTCCTTCGGGAGGCGGAGTGGCGGCTGTTCCGCAAGCGGGTCCCGCGGGTTCGCATCAAGGCCCACCCCGACCTGATCAGTTGGATCCAGGCGGAGGATGGCGAAGTGATCGAAACGCTCCAGCAGACCTACGGCGGGGAGATCGTCCTGGTTCCGGAAGAATCTCTGGCGCATGGGAAATATCAGTTGTTGGAGGGGTAGATTGAAGGTCGAGATCCTCTGTTCCGAGCCCGGCCTGGCATACTCTGGGGAGTGGCAGGCGGACGACGGGCCAGACACGCTGGTCCGACGCCTGCTCGAGAAGGCCAAGCGATACGGGGTCCCGATCCAGCTTACCGTCACGGGACACGGCACCTGGAGTATTGCCCCGAATGGCCGTGTCATCAAGGGAGCGCTGTTCCTGGAGAGAAAGCTCCCCAAGAAGAGAGCAGGGTTTAGGGTGTAGGGTTCAGGGGGGTCCTCTCTACACCCTATACGCTCTACCCTATACCCTATGTCTTACTGCTTGACAGAGCGATGGCAGCCGCCTAAAATGTCATTCAATAGCGATGTCATTCTTTAACAGGAGAAGGAGGCCATAAGCCTCCTCTCCGTGTTTGTTGGTCTTAGTGCCGGAGGGGCGAACGGTGTATGCCATAATCGAATCGGGAGGGAAGCAGCGTCGGGTCGCCCCTGGGGGCCTGGTGGTGCTCGAGCGGATCGAGGGGGAGGCCGGGAGCCAGGTCGAGCTCTCGAAAGTGTTGCTGGTGGCTGACGGGGACCAGGTGAAGGTAGGGAACCCGTACCTGCAGGGCGCCAGTGTATTGACCGAGATCGTCCGCCAGGGGCGCGGGCCGAAGATCACCGTCTTCAAGTTCAAGCGGCGGAAGCGGTATCGACGCACCCAGGGGCACCGACAGGCGCAAACGACAGTCCGAATCACAGAGATCAGGGTATAGGGGACAAGGTTCAGGGTTCAGTGTTCAGGGTTCATAGACAGGAAACTCTGAACCCCGAACTCCGAACTATCAACTCTTGGAGGTAGGCGATGGCACACAAGAAAGGAATGGGGAGTTCCCGCAATGGCCGGGATAGCGCCGGTCAGCGGTTGGGCATGAAGGCTGGGGCGGGGCAGACGGTGCCAGCGGGCAGCATTCTGATCCGGCAGCGCGGCACCCGCTTCAGGCCAGGCAAGAACGTCGGGATCGGTTCGGACGACACCCTTTTCGCCAAGGTGTCCGGGGTCGTGACGATCGAGCGGCGCGGGGGACAGGGTCGCTTCATCAGTATTACGGGTGTCTGACGCCTTACCTCGATGTTCGTCGATGAGGGCCGCATTCAGGTCAAGGCAGGGGACGGCGGCCGCGGCTGCATCAGCTTCCGGCGAGAAGCGTATGTGCCACGAGGCGGCCCAGACGGTGGCGATGGGGGCGACGGCGGGAGCGTCTCTTTCGTCGCCAGTCGTTCTTATCGGACCCTCAGCGACCAGAAATACCAACGGCAGTATCGGGCGGAAAACGGCGCGCATGGCCGAGGCAAAACGATGCACGGCAGGCGAGGCGCCGACCTGATCATCCCTGTACCCCTTGGTACCGTTGTCGTGGATGCGGAGACGGGTGTGCTCATAGCAGACCTGATCCACGACGGAGAGCAGGTGCTGGTCGCCCGAGGAGGGAAGGGCGGCCGAGGCAATGCCCGATTCGCCACCGCGGTTCGCCAGGCGCCCCGCATTGCTCAACCAGGCCAACAGGGAGAGCAGCGGCTGCTTGACCTCACCTTGAAACTCTTGGCCGACGTCGGCCTAGTCGGCCTCCCCAACGCCGGAAAATCTGCGCTCCTCTGCCGCATCTCGGCCGCCCATTCGAAGGTCGCGGATTACCCCTTTACAACTCTCACTCCACACCTGGGAACCATCGAGATCGACCCGCTTGGCGCCATGGTGGTCGCTGACATTCCTGGACTGATCAAGGGAGCGGCTGCCGGGGCGGGGCTCGGCGTTCGCTTTCTCCGCCATGTTGAACGGACTCGTCTGTTGGTGCATGTTATCGATGTGTCCGACGACGCGAGGGATCCGCTGGACGCCCTGTCAGTGGTCGAGGCAGAGCTTGAAGCCTACAATCCTGCGCTTCTCCGGCGGCCGCGCGTGATTGCCGCCAACAAGATCGATCTTCCCCACGCTACCTACCTGCCCGCGCTTAGGGCCCTCTGTGCAGAGCGGGCCATCCCCCTCTTCCCGATGTCGGCCGTGACAGGCGAAGGGGTCGAGGCCCTCGTCCGGTATCTGGCCGAACAGCTCCAGACAGTTCGGGGTTCAGAGTTCATAGTTCAGGGTCCAGAACTCCAGAGCTCGGGTTCAAAAAACTGTGAACTATGAACTGCGAACGATGAACTGGGGAATCTCATGAGTCGTGCAGACGCATCATTTGCGGACTCCAGAGCGGCTGCCGTGAAGGATGCGAAGCGGCTTGTGGTGAAGGTCGGATCGGCCGTCCTCTCAAAAGGGGATATCGGCTTGCACCGGGCAACGCTGGAGCGGATCTGCCGCGAACTTTCTTCGCTGAGAGAAGAGGGACGGCAGATCGTCCTGGTCTCCTCGGGCGCGATCCTGGCCGGGATGGGTCGGCTTGGGCTTGGAGAGCGACCCGGCAGCATCCCATTGAAGCAGGCCGCCGCCGCCGTCGGCCAGAGCCTGCTGATGCGCCATTATGAGGAGGCATTCGATCCGTATGGGCAGAGGGTCGCGCAGCTCCTGCTGACCCAGGAGGATTTCCGGTCCCGGCCTCGTTACCTCAATGCGCGCAACACCCTTTTCACCCTTCTCCATTTGGGGGTGCTGCCGATCATCAACGAGAACGACACGGTCTCGGTAGAGGAGATCAGGTTCGGGGATAACGACAATCTTTCGGCGCTGGTGGCGACGCTGGTCGGGGCGGACCTGCTGGTGATCCTGACCGACCTGGACGGCCTGTACACCGCCGATCCGAAAAGAGACCCCCACGCCAGCCTTATCACGCAGGTTCCCCGCAGGTCAGCGGACGTCTCCTTCTGGGCGGCCGATTCGGGGACCGGCCTTGGCACCGGGGGGATGGTCACAAAGGTGGGGGCGGCCCGCCGCGCCGCTGCCTCCGGGATTCCCACTATCATCGCGAACGGCCTTGTCGAAGGGATCCTGGCGCGGATCCTCCGGGGGGAGGCGGTCGGCACGCTCTTTCAGGGGTCGTCGTCTCGAATGCGGAGCCGGAAACGCTGGCTGGCATTTGCAAGCCAGCCACGGGGGCGAATTACTGTGGATATCGGGGCGAAGGAGGCGCTGACCAGTGGGGGCCGGAGCCTCCTGCCCTCCGGGGTCGTGTCCGCCAGTGGCGAGTTCGAGGGCGGCGAGGTGGTCAGCCTGTGCGATCCCGCCGGGGAAGAATTCTCCCGGGGCGTTGCGAACTACGACGCCGGGCAGGTGGAGCGGATCAAGGGCCTCAAGAGCAACCAGATCGAAGGGGTGTTGGGCGCCAAGCCATTCGACGAGGTGGTTCACCGGGATAACCTGGTGATTCTGGATTAAATATGGTTCCAGGTTCCAAGTTCCGGGTTCCTGGTTGAAGAGAGTGCCAACAAGTTGCGCTTTAACAAACCTAGAGCCTGGGACTGGAAATCTGGAACTGCGAAGGCGAACCTGGAACTTGGCACTTGGAACCCCTAGAGGGATGAAGGCGTGATTGCGAATATGGTCCGGGAGCTTGCGACGGCCTCACGGCCGGCGGCTCGAGCCCTGGCCGTGGTTTCTTCCGAGGTGAAGAACCGGGCGTTGGCCGCGATGGCTGACGCGCTCTGGAGCGCACGGGCAACGATCCTCTCCGCCAACGCCCTCGATCTGGCGGAGGCGAAGCGCCATACGCCTGCGTTTCTCGATCGGCTGGCACTGGACGAGAGGCGTATCGAAAAGATAGTGGCCGGTGTGCGGCAGGTGGCGGGACTGCCCGATCCTGTCGGGGAGATCACGGGGATGTGGCGTCGCCCGAATGGGCTTCTCATCGGCCGGATGCGGGTGCCGCTCGGGGTCATCGGCGTGATCTACGAGGCGAGGCCGGGCGTAACGGCTGACGCCGCAGCCCTCTGCCTGAAGTCGGGGAACGCCGTGATCCTGAAAGGCGGTCGAGAGGCGATCCGCACCAACCGAATCATCGGCGGTCTGCTGGCTGAAGCCGCCGCCGCGACCGGCCTGCCCAAAGGGTGCGTCGCGTTCATCGATTCGGTGGACCGAGAGGCGGTGACACACCTGCTTTCGCTCACCGGGCTCGTGGACCTGATCATCCCTCGAGGCGGCGAAGATCTAATCCGGACGGTGCAGCGGACGTCCGCCATACCGGTCCTGGCCCACGACAAGGGGCTCTGTCACACCTACGTCGATGAGGGCGCGGATCTCGCCATGGCGGGGGAGATCGTCTTCAACGCCAAGGTGGAGCGGCCGGGCGTCTGCAACGCCATGGAGACCCTGCTGGTCCATGACCAGGTTGCCCCGGTTTTCCTTCCGAGCATGGTCCGGCGGTTGCGTGAGTCGGGGGTCGAGGTGAGGGGCTGCCCTCGAACCCGGGCGCTCGTCCCGGGTATCGCGGCTGCGACCGAGTCCGACTGGGATACCGAGTACCTGGACCTGATCCTGTCTGTTAAGGTTGTCGGCTCCTTCGAGGAGGCGGTGGCCCACATCGCAGAACATGGCTCCGGCTTGGCCGAGGCGATCGTGACGATGAATCATACTCGTGCCATGCGATTCCTCCGGGAAGTGGACGCTGGCGCCGTGTTCGTCAACGCCTCCACGCGTTTCACCGACGGCGGTGAGTTCGGGATGGGCGCGGAGATGGGGATCAGCACCCAGAAGCTGCACGCCCGAGGCCCGGTTGGCCTCACGGAGCTGACCTGTCAGAAATTCATCGTGCTCGGCGATGGCCAGATCCGGGACTCAAGCAAATAGTGTGCGAAGTGCAATGAAACGAGTGCGAAGTGCGAAGTGCAAGGTGCGAAGGACAGCGGACAGGCTAATTCAAATCTTGCACCTCGGACCTCGCACCTCGCACCTCGCACATTTTTGGTATTGATCATGCGCATCGGCGTGATGGGGGGGACCTTCGATCCGATCCACCTCGGCCACCTGCGAGCCGCTGAGGAAATCTACTGGGCCTTCGAGCTGGATAGGATCATCTTTGTGCCGGCCGCCAGGCCCCCCCACAAAGGGGAGGAGATCGGAGCGTCGGCCATGGATCGCTACGAGATGGTGTCGCTGGCGACGATCTACACGCCCTATTTCGGCGTCTCCCCGATTGAGCTCAACAGGCCCGGCCGCTCCTACTCGGTTGAGACGCTCCGGGAATTCCGGAAGCTCTACGGAGAGGAGGCCACTATCTACTTCATCATGGGGGTGGACGCCTTCCTGGACATTGCGACCTGGAGGGAAGCAAGAGAGCTGCTGTCGCTTGCCCAGGTCATCGTCACCGCCCGACCCGGCTGGCGGCTCGACGAGGTGGAACGCTCGATGACACCGGAGCAGCGCCAGCTCCTTGGCAGCCCCCGATTCAAGTATCTGAAGATCTCCGAAATCACGTCTCAGACCTCAAGACAACGCCATGAACCTCGCCTGGTTCTGCTGGTAGAGGTCGTCTCCCTGGATATCTCTTCCAGTGAGATCCGGCAACTCGTGAAGGAGGGAAGGAGCATCCGTTATCTGGTTCCCGACACGGTGGCCGCTTATATGAGCAAGAACCGCCTGTATCAACCGGAGCGTAAGGTGGCCGAAGCGCTGGGGTGAGGCGTCGGCGTGAGCTCAGCCAAAAGAAGCGCCTTGTCAGGAGGAGGGAGAGGGAAGATCGACACCGAAAAACTGTTGATGCTTGCGGCGGCGGCGGCCTCTGAGGTGAAGCCGACCTCTCTGGTCCATTTGGACCTGCGAGGGCTTTGCTCCTTCACCGATCATTTCCTCATCGCGAGCGTCCCATCGATCAGGCAGGTCCGCGCCATCGCCGAACGGATCGAGGAACGGCTTCTGGAGGAACGGGTGCGGATGCTCCACCGAGAGGGCTACCTGGAAGCCCGTTGGATTTTGCTTGACTACAGTGACGTCATCATTCATATTTTCGACGAAGAGACCCGGCTGTACTATGATCTGGAGGGCCTGTGGGCTGACGCTCCGAAACAGGAGTTGGTCCGACATGGACCTGAAGGCCCTTTAAGATGAAGGCCCAGAAACAGAGCGGACACGCGAGAGGCGGAGGGCTGAAGAGCCCCGCTTCTTTTTTTATTGGAGCGTGCCTGCGGGGCAAGTGAGTC
>JBGQJI010000025.1:0-25498 GCA_041498975.1 Methylomirabilis sp. (SeqCode) | reverse complement strand
TCATCTCCCCTTGCTGTGTCAAGGAGGGACGCCAGTCGTTGAAGCACGTCCGTGTTCATGGCATTGAGGGCCTCCGGTCTATTCAATATAATCCGGGCAATTCCCTTTTCTCTCTGATACAGCACCGGTTCCTTCTCTGACACGCGTGTTCCTCCCTTCGACGCAATCCCAGTCATCAATTGGTGCGGTTCTCGCGTCTAACGCGGAGATCAGCGGCGGCGATTAGCCGTCCGCTGCAGCGCTTTGTTCGGCGTTGTTCCGTCTTTGGAGCACTGCAAAATACTGCAGCCGCCTACCGAACAGGAAGTTGAATAACGGCGGATAGAGATCGAGTGATGTCTCTTCCGAGAGCGGAATAAGGCTATATCCCTTAAACATGGCATGCCATTCTTCCTTCGTATGATAGCGGTACAGACATTTCACATTATAAGGATTATTCGCTGCCCAATCCAAGAAACATACCCGCCAGAATCCCAAGAACCCCTCTGGCTTGTGATCCTTGACCACCAGAAGTCGTTTAGACACTCTGGCTGCCTCGCCGAGCAGAACACCCTCTTGCTCTTCATGGTGCAGCACGTCGGCCAATATTACGACATCAAACGCCTGATCCACGAAGGGTAACTGTCTCGCCTTGTATTCAAGCACTTCAATTGGCTCTCCGCCCCTCTTTGATTTGTCCAGGCCTTGGTAAGTAACGCCGTTTGGACAACCCCTGTGCTTTAGTACCGCCTCGCCCAGCATTCCTGAACCACAGCCAACGTCCAGCACCATGTCATGCATTTCAAGGTGAGGGACGATCTTGTTTGCTAAGACAGCAAGGCGCCTTTCGTAGATTGGTTTGTGCATGAGTTTTAATAACCACTTAACCATACTGCCCTCTCTTGGTCCTTGCGCCTCCCTCGACTGCGGCGATTCTTTCGGGTTTTCGAGGGCTTGTCAAGGTTCTCCGGACCCCGCCGTGGCCGACAAATGCTGGTCCGCATAATCCGATTAGAGCTTGGATGGACCGGGCGCCAAGGTCAGTGCGTCTGCCGAATGAATACAAACACACTAAATAGGGTGTCATTGCGAAGGAACGAAGTGACTGAAGCAATCCCGCAATAGCGCAGATGAGAACGGCGAGATTGCCACGCTCCCGTTGGTCACTCGCAATGACATCTCTAAGACCGCCAATGTAGCAACGGTTAGTGCTTTTGCTATGGTGACACGCAAGGCAGGGTAATCAGCGGACCGCGCGATCGTAGCGCGACAGCGGTGGGTTCGATGAAAGGGTGTCAAGCGCTCAAAGGGCCTGACGCAGACGCGGCAGGGCTGCTGCCGAGATGAGGTAGAGACCGGCGGCGAACAGGAGCAGGACGCGCATCCCGGTGATGAATGAGACCGCTTCCAGGAACCCGCCCAGGATCGCGCCGAGGAGGTTGGCGCCAAAGGCGGCATCCTTGTGGGGCACTGCGCGGAGGCTGGTAATGAAGATGAGGCCCGCGAAGAAAACCGGGAGGCAGAACAGGCCCCCCACCACGAACCCCTTGGCCAGCTCCGATGTCAGGAACAGGCGGTCCAGGGGGAGGAGGTAGATTGCGCAGATCGAGGCGAGCAAGAGCGCATAGAAAAGCGGATAGCTCGACCTGCTCCATCGCTCGACCACGAAGTTCGAGAGGAGGATCATGACCAGCACGCCGGAAATGACGATCGCGTTGACGATCCACGTTGTGCCGAAGAACAGGGCCAGCCTGCTGACGATCTGGACCTCAAGGAGGAGGAAGGCGGCACCCAGGAAAAAGAAGTGCCAGTTCCGGCCCACCCCTCCACTGAGAAACCCGCGCGTGAACACCACGGCCGTCGCCGCCAGGAGCAGAGAGAAGATCAGGTAGATCCTGGGGATGTACCGTCCCTGATGATACAGAAAGGGCCAATCGTCCGTTGCCATCGTGATCGACTCGGGAGGATATGTCATTGCGTTGGCCTTGACGAACCTCGCAAGCTCTGGACCTGCATCGAGGGTTCCGCGAATCTGCTCCGGATTCCCGGCCACGAAGACGAAGGCCCGCGCTCCGACGCCTTCCTCATCTCTGAAGAGAAGCGGAGGCCGCCCGAACACCTTTGTGAGCATCCCCTGCATCCGACTGCCAAGCCATCTGCGCTGCACCTCGAACTTGACGACGATCAGCCCGTCATCGCGGAGCAGCCCCTTCGCCTCTTTGAACGCTTCCTGTGTGTAGACATAGTTGTCGAGGCGGATGTTCGCGAAGTTGGAGGATAGTGTATGGGAGTCCAGCAGGCCGAAGATGATGAGGTCGAATCGCTCGTCGGCGTGTTTGAAGTAATTTCGGGCGTCGTTGACGACCGCCTCGACCTTCGGCGAGCTGTAGGGACGCTCAGGGTGGAGGCGGCGTCCCTCTGCCAGGATCTGCGGGTCGATCTCCACGGCGACCACATGACCCGCCCCATTACGAAGGGCCCCGGCCACGTCGTTCCCCATCCCGGAGCCGACGATGAGCACGCGGCCAGGGCGAGGCTTGAAGAAGAACGGGATGTTGTACGGATCGTACTCCAGGCGCTTTCCGGCAAACAGCTCCGGGTGGGTTGCGATGTAGCCGTCCGAAAGGTCCAGCGCCCGCTGATACCACGTGCCGTTCACTTCCAATTCGTAGGCGACCGCCTCATCCTTGTGGCGGGACTCCGTCAGGCGGAGTTTCTGATAGGGCGACCAGATCGTCCACTCCGACGGACTGCTGGGTTCCAGGAGGAAGGCCGCCGTGAGGAGCGAGGCCAGGATCGTGAACCCTACCGTCCTCGCCCCCGCCCCGACCAGGCCAAGGCAGAGCAGCAAGCCGATGAGAAACCAGGCCCAGGGTGGCGTGGAAAAGAACGCCAGCGTAGTGAAAGCCCAGACCCCGAGCAGGCTCGCGGCGATGTTGAGCGAGTAGGCCCGAATCGTATTGGGCGAGTTGTCCAGGTACCGCCCGACGATCTGACCGAATGGAATGAAGATGAGCGTCAGCAGGAGGAAGGTGCTGGCGACGGCCATGCAGGAGAGGGCCAGGGAGATCACGTGGTCGGCGCCGCTCAGCCAGACCGTCTTCCCCATCATCGTCACGTCTTCGAATTCCCCCATCACTTCCGAGATCCAGACAAAGAGCGACGCCGGCTGCCGCCGGGAAAACCAGGTGATGCCGGCGAGGGCGAGGCAGCCCCAGAGGGGGGTCAACATCTGGACGCGTCGGCGGGCCAGGTAGGCCCCAAACCCGAACCCGAGAAAGCAGGCGATCAGGACGAAATTCTTCAGGTAGGCGAAGATGCGCAGTTCGGACGACACCCAGCGGATCAGGAGGAGTTCGAGGAAGAGGCTGACGAAGCTCGCCAGGACGAAGCGGCGCTCGGAAATGGCGCCCGGTGCGACGGAGGCGTCCGGGCGATTCTCTTTCAGCCAGTACCAGAGCAGGAACGCTGTGGCCGCCGCCAGGAGGAGCAGTTGCGGCAGGAGCGAGGCGGCCTTTGTCATCGGCTCGTGGGAGCCTGATGGGAGCGATACAAAATTGCCATAGGGCGGGATTATACGCACAACGCAGACGGAAACCAATCGAAAGTTTCTCGAAGATCGTCTTTGAAACGGTGCCCCACCCATGTCGGTCCGGGGTACATAGTCGGTTCGGCGCTTGGCCGGTTTTCCGTTGCATCGGCGTCTCAGCCCGGTATAGTAGAGACCATATGCGCACCTTTCTCCTGTTCTGGCTCCTGACCTGGCTCACGGGCAACCCGATCCTTGCAGGCGCAATCATCCTCCTGCTCTTCGGCGGGAGCTATCTGCTTTACTCCCGGCGGCTCTATCGCTTTCGGCAGGCATGGCGCGATGTCGCCCGGATCCGGGAGTTGCGGGCAGAGCTGGCCATCAATCCGGAGAACGCGAAGGCCAGGAGCGATCTTGGAGAGATGCTCGCCCGGAAAGGCCGGTTTGCCGAGGCGCTCCCGCATCTCGAAAAAGCGATCACGCGGTGCGACGATCAGCCGGACACGAACTTCTACCTGGGATGGACGCATCTGGCGCTTGGCGACATGGAGCAAGGCCGGCGGTACATCGTGCGCGCGTTGGAACTGAACCCGCGATTCGGGTACGGCGAGCCCCAGCTACGCCTCGGCGACTATTTCTTCGCCCGCGGCGAGCACAAGGAGGCGATCCCACACTACGAGGCGTTCCGGGACATCTACAGCTCCGGCGTCGAGGGGCTCTACAAGCTGGGAGAGTGCTACCTTGCGACCGGCCAGCGCGAAAAGGCGACTGAGGTGCTTCGCGAGGCCGTCAACGCATTCCGGGCCGCGCCGTGGTACAGGAGGCAGGAGGAGCGAGCGTGGGGTCGAAGGGCCAGGCGGGCTTTCAGGAGGGCTGGTGGGGCCTGAACACCGCGTGAATCGCGAAGAACGCTGGAGGGCCGAAAAAACTTCTTGACATCTGAATAGACGGGCTGTACTGTGTGCCTGTCTTCGTAGCATGCTTTTGTTGTGCAAGTCGAGAGAACCGCGAAAGCTGCTGAATGAAGCTTTCGCGGTTTTTGTTTATCGGGGCAAGGCCCCGAGAGTTCAAAATGGAAGGGGGTGAGAGTTTGATGCGAGTCACGGGTACCGTGAAGTGGTTCAACGATGCGAAGGGCTACGGCTTTATCGCGCGAGAGGACGGCGACGACGTGTTCGTGCACTTTTCCGCGATTTCTGGATCCGGATTCCGGTCGCTCAATGAAGGGCAGGCTGTGGAGTTCGACGTCGTGGATGGGCCGAAGGGCAAGCAGGCTGCCAACGTCACAGCAGCACAGTAAGCCCACGTTCTGTTCTGAACCAATGCGGCCCCTCAGAGTGATCTCTGAGGGGCCGCATTCTTTTCAGGGCGGCGGCATCCGTCCCGCGCTAGTGCCGCTCCAGCTTGTTGCGGCGAATCGCCAACAGGAGCCCTCCGAAAAACTATCGCCTTCCCTAGCCTCACCATTTGTGTGGCGTAACCAGTTGGAAACGCACTAGAAATTGCCCTCGCGCTGATTGCGGAAGCGACCGGTGTAACGGGCCTCCCCGATCGTGCGTTGGAAGATGAATTGGCAGATAGGAAGCCCGGGGGTCACCTCGAGCGGCATCGGGCTGAAATTGCTAAGCTCCAGACATTGCTTGTTGGCGATGCCCGGCTGCATGAAGCTGGCCGAGACATGGACCAGCAGGCCCAGGCGAGCAAATCGGCTCCTCCCCTCCAGCCATCCGCATAGATGTGGCGCGAGGGTGATGTGCTCCAGCGTGATCCCCAGCACCGTCTCCCCAGGCATCAGCATCAGGCCTCCCGCCACGTGGACCTTCTCCGTCACGGTCTCGTAGTCTGTGTTTTCGGTCACCCGGATGACTTCCCTGGCCTTGCGGAAGACCCGGAACTCCGATCCCAGATGGAGATCGACCGACGCCGGACCGACCGCCGTCGGGTCGAACGGCTCGATCCGGATGTGTCCCGCCGCAATCTCCTTCAGGATCTCATCATGCGTGAGAATGCTCATTTATAGCCTCTTCTTGGGGGTGGAAATGCCTCAGCAACTATGGCCATATTCGACCCCCATGTCAACTCTTTCCGGCCCTGGCTGCGCTACTGTGGGTTTTTATTGCGTCCTTTCGGTGAATGCCGAATACTGGGTGGAAAGGGCGGTTTCCTCGAGATGGCAACAGGGGGGGGTCGGGAAAGAAGGGACCTTCTTCGGCGGGGAACCCAGGTGAAATGGGTGGTGGAACCGGACGGCGTGAATACCGGTCAGAGATGACAGGGGAGACCTCGACAGCGGCGCAGACACCGGCAGCTCGCCAACACGACGAAGACCTGGCCGCCGTCGAGAGAGCGAGCGCCGGGGACACCAGCGCCTTCGAGGCGCTGGTTCGAAAGTATCAGGGCTGGGTCTTTACGCTGGCCTACCGGATGCTGGGGGATCGCGCCGAGGCCGAGGACATGGCGCAGGAGATTTTCCTCAAAGTGTATCGTTCGCTCCCGCAGTTCGAGCGGAAGTCATCCTTTTCGACATGGCTCTACACGATCGCCACGAACCACTGCTTGAACCGCCTGGAGTCGCGACGCCGCCGGCCTCGACTTCAGGAGATGATCAGGTCGACACGGGCGGAAGGCAACCCTGATCCCGTTGAGGACCGGGTCGCGGACCCTGCTCCGGGGGCCGATCAGGTCCTGGAGCAGGCCGATCTGCGGCGCTTGATCCAGGAGCAACTCCTCCGGCTCACACCCGAGCATCGCGCCATTCTGGTGCTTCGCGATATCCAGGGACTTGCATACGAGGAGATCGGCGGCCTCCTGGGGCTTGAGTCTGGCACCGTCCGGTCTCGCCTTCACCGGGCGCGGATGGAACTCAAGGAGCGGCTGAAACCCTATCGCTGAGTGACACATGGACTGTCACGACGTCACGAACCGATTCACGGACTTGCGCGACGGACACCTGCGCGACGAGGAGCTCGCCGAGCTGCAGCGGCATCTGGCGATCTGTCTGGCCTGTCGGCAGGAGTGGGCCGAATTCCAGAAGGCGATCGACGGGCTCCGTGGCCTGGGTGCTGTCGAGCCAACTCCCGGGTTCGCCGCCCGCGTCCGGGCGATCATCGAGACCCCCCCTTGGCATCGCCGCCTGGCACGTTGGCTCTTCATGCCCTGGCATATCAAGCTGCCGCTTGAGGCGGCAGCTTTAGTCCTCTTGGCGATCGGGGCTGTGCTCATCTACCAGCGCACACCCGAGATGCGGCAAGTGGTCGAACAGCCTGTCCTGCGGGAGGCCCCCACCTCCATGGAGTTGGAGCGGAACGATGCGAGGCGAATGGAGGAGTTGGTGGCGCGGGAGGAACAGAGGGGCAAGCCACAGCGTCCAGTCCCCCCTCCCCTCGCCCAGACCCCGGAATTTCGAGCAGGTGGATCGGCTCCTAAAGCCAAGGCTGATTCACAGCAATCGATCGGCGCCACGCCCAGCGAGCAACCTTCTCCGGAGAGGACCCTGCCCGCTCCTCCGTCTCCGCCGACGCGCACGATGCCGCGCGCCCTCCGAAAGCTGAACGAGCTGCCGTCTGTCCTTTCCCAGCAGGAGGGCCGGCCAATCGAGCGGCTTGAATCAGGGGTATCGCGTGAGCCCTCGGCCCAGGCGCCGGCGCAGCCCGCGCCCACACCCTTCCGAATCATGAGCCTCCGGACTCCAGACGTGGCAGCCGCCGCCGAGCGGGTTCGCGGGTGGGCCCTACAGGCCGGTGGTCGCCTACTGGATGCGCCCGCCACCGGCGAGTCAACGCCATCCGGCCAACGCACCCTGTCTCTGATCATTCCGGTCCAGGCGGTCTCACGCCTCGATGCCCTCCTCGCCGAGCTGGGGCAGGTGTTCGGAAAGGAGCTGGAGGTGCCGGCCTCAAACGAGGTGCTGGTCTCTCTCACGATCTCCCCGAAGCCCTCTCCTTCATCGCCAGACAACCAATAGATATCTGCCTCCGGGGAGTTTTTCATCCCCAAGCTGTCGTATCCGGTGATCAGAAGCCGCCGCCCATACGAAAAGGACGAGGCCCACACCCTGAAGTACAAGGTGAATGTTCCCGCGGACGGGAAGACGACAGTATCGTATCGGGTGCGGATGACTTGGTAAGATGGCGCCTGGCGAGCGAAATCTTCAGCCTGTGGTGAGCTATGTCGAACCACGCCTGGCGGAGAGGCCGCCCGGCCGGCGGGACCAACGGATCAGTAGCCATAAACAAAGGACCACCTTCATGGCGTCAAGAGAGGTGTATGCAAAGTGAAGCCGCCAGAAGCGCGCTAGACCTGGGGGTGGCGGGGCGTGAGGCACGAAGTCGAGACTCCGGCCGAGCGAAATGATGAACCAGTTCAGCAGCAACATCGCCACGGCGAGCAGGAGAGTCGCGGCTGCGCCGATCAGGCCTGCACGGTCGAGCGGCCTGTGGCCGAGCGCCCCCGCCAGGATCGCCACGCCGAAGGCGAGCTGGATAAGACCCCAGGCGCCAAAATAGAGCCTGTTCAGCTCAGAGGAGAGATATCGCAGGACGATGCGCGCCTGATCGTTCCCGAGAGGAGCAATGGCGTGGGAGAACTCTGGGGTCGATGCAGACAGCAGTCGATCGACCGTGCGGAAATTCTGTGTCGCCACTCCCGCGAGGATCAGGCTGCCCGCGATCCACGCTCCCAGCAGGGCGATAACCAGCACTCTCATGGTCCTCCCATGCTCCTTTGCGTCCTGAATAGCCCCAAGTAGACCATGAACAAGGGCGGAAAACAAGGTCGTTTGCGTCAATTCAACTTGACCCAGCCATAGGGCTTCCGGGATACTGTGGCAAGAGCGGGTGAGCGTTGCGGTTAACCTGTCTGGGGTGAATGGGCTGAATAAGGAGGCGAGATCATGAAAAGGGGGCTCCGGATCGTCATGCTCAGCGCGATGACTCTGTCATTGGGCGCCTCGATTGCGTCTGCGGCCGACTTCAAGATGCCAAAGACGAAAGTCACGCTGGAGACGTGCATGAAAGCGGCCCTGGCCAAGCACCAGGGCACCGTTGTCAAGGTCGAATTCAAGATCGAGAGGGGCGCGCCCATTTATGAGTTCGACATCGAAAGTAAAGACGGCAAGGCATGGGACATCGAGTGCGACGCCAATACCGGAAAGATCACCGAGGTTGAGCAGGAGGTGCGCAACGCTGACGACCCGCTGTTCAAGGCCAAGATGAAGATCAGCGAGGCGGAGGCCAGAAAGATCGCGCTCAAGGCGTATCCCGGTGAGATCAAGGAGGTCGAGTACGAGATCGAGCCGAACGGCGATGCGTCTTACGAGTTCGATATCCTCACCAAGGACGGAAAGGAAATGAAGGTAGAGGTGGACGCCTCAACGGGGAAGATCGTGGAGGAGAGCGAAGAACTCTACCAGATCGGCAAGGAATAATCGTTCGGTTTCCCCGCCGCTCCTTGCTCATTACTTCCTTTCGTCAACTCGGGGACCTTCAGCATATTACCCCCTCTCCCTGTTAGGGAGAGGGTCCAGGCTGAGGGTCATCCCGCATCGCCTTTAAGCTTTGTCATAACGGTTTCGCCAGCTCCGTAGTGAGTATCCACAGCAATCGAAACCCCATCTCGGTCTTGGCAAGACAGACAATCGTCGCCATCCCCAACGAAATGATTTCCTTCTCAGGATCGCCGACCAGCAGGGCCGAGGCGAGCCGGCTCAGGTGCGGGAGGTGTCCCACGAGCATCAGCGGTTGCTTGGCCATCTCCAGTTCGGTCGCGGCCTTTCCCGGGTCGTCGGCGGGTTCGAGGCCCTCTACCTCGCGGATGCCGAGCCGTGGTTTGAGGTGTTCGGCCAGGATTTCTGCCGTCTGCCGGGCCCGGAGCTTGCCCGAATGGCGGATCTCGGCGACCTCAAGGCCCAAGGTTGCGGCATGTTGCGCCACTCGCTGAACCTCTTGGAACCCGCGATCGCTGAGCGGCCGGGCCGGATCCTCCGTCCCGGCTTTCGCCTCCCCGTGCCGCATCAGGTAGCTGTGCATCGCCTTCCCCTCGCCCCCCGCTACCTCCGGCGCTGGTACTTTCCCATCAGCTCCGCCTGGCCAAGGATGTGGCCCCCCATCGCCTTCTCCAGGTCCTTCTTGGTGGTGCTCGCGGGCAGATTCAGGGTAGTATCGAGCGCGTAGAGCTTGAAGAAATACCGGTGGGTCCCCGACGGCGGGCAGGGGCCACCATAACCGATCCGCCGGAAGTCCGTGGTCCCCTGCTTCGCACCATTCGCCAGCGACGCGGTCTTGGGGAGATTCTCATCGAGGGCGCGCGCGCTCACGGGAATATTCCAGATCACCCAGTGGACCCATGTCCCGACCGGTGCATCAGGATCGTCCGAGATCAGAGCAAAGCTCTTCGTCCCGGCCGGAGGGTCCGACCAGCTAAGAGGCGGCGAGATATCTTGTCCGTCACAGGTGTGCTTGGCCGGGATCATGCCTCCCGCTTGAAACGCTTGGCTTTTCAATTCCATGTTTTCACCTCCTGCGCCAACGAGGAGGGCGGCAAGCCCCACCACAGCCAACCTCGCCGCGCTGCTCAAGAATCTGTTCATTCTTCCCTCCTATAACCCGAGCCCTGGAGAATCAGTCCCTGCGGTGTCATTGCAAGCGACTGGGCTTCGCAGTTCAATGTCCGATGTTCCCGGTTCCAGGCCAAGAGCGAGCCCTACCAAACTTTCAATTTGAGTCTTGCAACCTGGAACTTGGCACTTGGAACCTCGAACCTTGTTGAGATTGCCTCAGCCACTTCGTTCCCTCGTGAGGACACCGTTATTAAGGAAGCCCTTAATCGGGCTATCCGCTGCTAAAGATATAGCCGACATACCTCAATAAGCCAAGCCCATATTGACGTTGCCGGTAATTGCTGGCCTGTCCTTCCCCCGCAAGGGGTCACGGGGACTATCGCGTCGCTTCGTGTATCTTCCTGGCTCAGTCTATCCCCTCAGCGAGATCTTCTCAGCTTAGGCTAGAGGGTGGTGACGGGATCGCTGTGACGCCTGGCTTGAATTTTGTCTTCGAATCAGCCGGGGGGATGGCATAGAATCGCCGCCATGAGCAATGCTGAATCAATGAGCTCAACAGCTCAGAATCGGTCGGCTCAAGTGGCTCTGATCGCCTTGCTCGGCGGCGCAGTCGGGATTGCATTTGCGCCGATCTTTGTGCGGCTGAGCGAGCTTGGGCCGAGTGCGACGGCATTCTGGAGGCTGGCCCTGGCGTTGCCTCCGTTATGGCTATGGATGGGCCTCGAGGGGCGGAGAACGGTCGCCCCGCGGCAGCCATCCTGTGGGGCCGATTACCGCCGGCTGGTCGCTGCCGGCCTGTTCTTTGCCGCGGACCTCGCAGTGTGGCACTGGTCGATCAAACTTACCTCTGTCGCCAACGCCACGCTACTGGCCAATGCCACTCCTATATTCGTCACGTTTGCCGCCTGGTTGTGGTTCGCCGAGCGCTTTACCCCGACTTTCATCTGTGGAATGGCGACGGCCATGGCGGGCGTGACCATCCTCGCAGGGGCGAGCTTCCGCCTGAGCATCCAGCATCTGCTCGGCGATGGGTTGGGCCTTCTCACGGCGTTTTTCTACGCGGGGTACATTCTGGCCGTTAAAGACCTGCGAGACGATTTCTCCGCCGCGACGATTATGACCTGGAGCGGGGTCGTCAGTGCCATCGCACTGCTGCCTGTCACTCTCTTGTTCGGCGAGGGACTGACCGCCTTCACTGCCAGGGGCTGGGCGGTGCTGGTGGGCCTTGCCTTGGTGTCTCATGTCGGCGGCCAGGGCCTTATCGCCTATGCGCTCGCGCATCTGCCGGCCGCGTTTTCGTCGGTCGGCCTGCTGCTTCAGCCGGCCGTTGCCGCGCTGTTCGCCTGGATCATCCTCGGCGAATCTATCGGCCCCTGGCAAGCCCTCGGCGGGGCGGTCGTTCTTGCTGGGATCGTCCTGGCACGGCAGGGAAGTCGCTCAACTTGAGGAGAATCAGGGCGTTACCCAGACAGTGCGCCGCTTCACAGGTGGGGGGAAGGTGTGGTAAGGTAAGGCCGCCAAGCGCGAGAGCGGCTTCAGATGTCGGGATCGAGTCGGCTTCTAAGCCTGTGCCAGGGCAACCCTGGCCGCCTCACGGCTCGGGATGTCTTCGCCGCCGCGCGTACCGGTGACCCGACCGCTCTGGAGGTGGTCGAGATCGCGGCGCGAGCCCTGGGGGCAGGCGTCGCCAATCTCGTCAATCTCCTGAATCCCGAGATGATCATTCTGGGCAGCGGCGTCCTGGAGGCATCCGATCTCCTGCTCCCGCGGATCAAGCGATGGGCCGCCGCTTATGCCTTTGCGGATGCTCTCCAGGGTATGCGAATCGTCGTGTCGCGTTTCACGAAGCGCTCCAGCATCAAAGGAGCCGCCGCCCTCTTCCTCTACGAAACGGGTCGTCCCCCAAGATCAGTGTCAGAGCGGCTGCCCGTCAGATGGCCTTGAGGACATGAGCGAACTCTTCGCGGCTATAGGCGCGCAAGGTTTCGGTCCGGACATTGCCGAGCGAGGCATTTTCGAGCGTGAGAGCGCTCATCGCCGCATCGCTTGGCGCGTCGAAGCTGACGACGATGTCGTACCTGCCCATCGTATAGTGAATTTCCCGGACCTTGACCTTATGTTTCGCTGCAAGCCTCTTAAACCGGTCGGCCCGCTTGTGGGAGTTCTTGATGTCCCGAATCCCTTGGTCAGTGAATGAGACGAGCGCGATGTAACGTGGCATCCGCTTCCTCCTTTCGGCGAAGCCGTCGTGCTGTCCGCTGCGCGGGCCAGAACACTCCGGCAAGACGGTGTGGGATGAGTCGGAGAAGTCTCGTGGGGCCAGCATATCTGAAGAGGCCGACACGGTCAAGCGAATGGGGCAGTGGGGGGCGGAACGGTCAGTGATGAGCGCACAGCGGTACGACGTCGCCGTCATCGGTGGGGGAATCGTTGGGACGGCCACGGCCATGGCCCTCACGTCGCGCTGGCGTCTCTCGCTGATCGTTCTGGAAGCGGAGGATCGCCTGGCGGCTCACCAGAGTGGACACAACAGCGGGGTGATCCATTCCGGGCTCTACTACAGGCCCGGTTCATTGAAGGCGCGCACATGCGTCGAGGGGCGTGAGGCGATGTTCCGCTTCTGCCAAGAACACGGAATCGCGCATGAGCGCTGCGGGAAAGTCGTCGTCGCGACCCGTGAGCGCGCGCTATCCGCCCTGGAAGAGCTGGAGCGGAGGGGGAAGGCCAACGGCCTTCAGGGAATTCGGAGGCTACGCCCTGAGGAGATCCGAGAGCACGAGCCCCACGCATCGGGGATCGCCGGGCTCTTCATCCCTGAGACGGGCATCGTGGACTACACCGAGGTCACCTGTGCATTCGCCGACATCGTGGGGAAAGCGGGCGGGAGGATCCAGACGGGAGCTCAGGTCTATGGATTCCACCGCAAGGCGGATGAGCTAATACTTGAAACCACGAGCGGAGAGGTCCGCAGTCGCTACCTCATAAATTGCGGCGGGCTTCGGTCCGACCGGATCGCCCGGATGTGCGGGGTCGAGCCGGGACTCCAGATCATCCCTTTCCGTGGGGAGTACTACGAGCTGGTCACAGAGCGGCGCTTCCTGGTCAGGAACCTCGTCTACCCTGTCCCTGACCCCCAGTTCCCTTTTCTCGGCGTCCATTTCACGCGGATGATCCGCGGGGGCGTCGAGGCCGGACCGAACGCTGTGCTCGCCTTCAAGCGTGAAGGCTACAGCCGACGGAGCTTCTCTGTGACAGACCTTAAAGAGATGGCTTCATATGGCGGGTCCTGGCGGATGGCCTGGAGATACCGGAAAGCGGGGTTCGATGAGCTTTGCCGCTCCCTCAGCAAGCGCGCCTTCGTGAAAGCCCTCCAGCGGCTGATCCCCGAAATAGGTCTCGATGATATCCGCCGGGCAGGGGCGGGAGTTCGGGCACAGGCTGTCGAGCCGACCGGCCACCTCGTGGACGACTTTCGAATCGTCGAAGCCGAGCGGATGATCCATGTTCTGAACGCCCCCTCACCAGCGGCGACGGCCTCCATCAGCATCGGTTTTGAGATCGCCAGGCTGGCCGCGAAGAGGTTTGACCTCCGCTGAGCCTTGCTTCACTTCAGACAGCGAAGACAGGCGACTGATGCGAAGCCAGCCGTACATCAGCCGGCTCGACGCGTTGCTGAGCCCTCTTCGTCATTGTCATTGAGAGCGGCCAACGGGGGCGTGGCAAATAAGCTGGAAAAGCGTCCCGTCTAGAGGTCTACTTTCGCCCCAGCGCCCGCGCAAACAGCTCGCCCAGGATTTGCATCCCCCGATCGATCTCCTCGACCTTCTGTGTTGAGAAGTTAAGCCGAAGGCAGTTGGTTCCGCGCCGCCCGTCCGGGAAGAAAACCGGGCCCGGCATGTAATCTACGGCAGCCCGCCTGGCCACCGGCAGCACATTCACAGCGTTCACGCGCTCCGGCAGGACCACCCAGACGTGCAATCCGCCTTTTGGCGCCGTGTGGCGGACCTCCGAGGGGAAATGCCGCGCAATTGCCGTTACCATTGCCGTGCATCGTTTGCGGTACTCGCGCCGGACTCTGCGCAAGTGGCGGTCGTATCCGCCGGATGCGAGATAATGTGCCACCATCAGTTGTGAAAGCGTCGAGGAACTGATGTCATCTGCGGCCTTCGCGACCCTCATGTGGCCGATGACCTCTGAGGGCCCGAGGGCCCACCCGAGCCGGAGACCTGGCATCAGCGATTTCGAGAACGAGCCGATCTGCAGAACCTTGGCAGTGCCTCGGAGCTGTAGGATCGATTTGACCGGCTTTCCGGTGAACCGGATCTCGCTGAATGCGTCGTCCTCCACCACCAGGAGATTGTGGGCTGCGGCGAGGCGGAGCAGTTCCCGGCGGCGCCCATCACCGGTCGTCACACCTGTCGGATTGTGGAACGTCGGGATCACGTACAGGAGGTCGTACGCCGCCCGCTGCAACCGCTCCTCGAGCGCATCCACGTTGATGCCGTTTCCGTCAAGGGGGATACCCGCTACGGCGAACCCGCCTCGCTCGAAGGCCACAAGGCCGCCGAAGTAGGTGGGGCTTTCGGTCAGGACGATCCCCGATCGGCGTGGGATTGTGCGGGCGAGGAGATCGAGTGCCTGCTGCGCGCCTGAGGTCATCAAAAGCTCCAGACCTGTGAGGTCAACCCCGCGTCGTTGGAACCGCTCCAGCAGCCGCTCCCGAAGTTCGGGCAGCCCATCTGGCCCAACGTATCCGAAAGAGGATGGATCGCAGGCCCCGATCGCCCCGGCGGCGAGGCGCTTCAGCTCGGTCCGGGGGTAAAGGTCAGGGGCCGGCGCCTCTGCTGCGAACGAGAGGAGACCGGAAGGTTGAAAGGTTGGGCCGAGCGCGTCGAAGGACCTGCTCACTTTGCTGGCCCACGGGGTTTCAAACTCGTCCCCATGGAGGAGTTGATCTAGCCTCCTGGAGGGCCGCCACTCCGAGGTTCCCTTCAGTTTGTGCAAGGGATTATCCGCGACGGTGTATCCGCGACCTCGCCGTCCGATGACCATCCCGGCTTTTTTGAGGGCTGACAGGGCCTTCAGCACGGTGAGTCTGTTCACTCCTAACTCGGAAGCCAGCGATCTGACGGGTGGAAGCTGCTCCATCGGGCGTAGGGTCCCGGTCGAGATAGCGAGACGGATCCCTCGCTGTATCTGGAAATGAGCCGGCTCCCTCGTGTCACGGCGAATCCGAATGTTGAAGAAGGGCTCAGACATGCCTTCTTTAATAGGCCATAGTTCTTGATAAATCAAGAGAAAATAGGATTAAATCTACAGACTAACTTTCGATTGAAGACAAAATCCCCCGTTAGAACAGGGATTGTAATAAGTGGAGGGCGACGGGACTGGTTCCTAGCAGGAAGCGGGATCTCCCGTGGGGGATAAATGGAGGGGCAAGCCCGGCGCCATGGAGAGGCGACTATGAGATCGTCAAGACGGCGGCGCCGCGGAGCCGGCTCTGTTTGAGGAGTTGAAGGGCGTGGTTCACCTCTTCGAGCGGGAACGTTTCGATCTCTGTGCGAATCGGGATCTCGGCTCCAAGCTCCAGGAGATCGAGGACATCCTGTCGCGTGCTGTTCGCCACACTGAGCACTGCTCGCTCCGGGTAGATCAGGGAGTAGTCGAGTTGGGGGATCGGGCTCATGGTGATTCCGGCCAGGGCCACGGTGCCTCCCTTTGCGAGAACCCGGAGGGCCTCCGGGACCAAGCTTCCGGTAGGCGCGAAGATGATCGCGCCGTCGAGCTTGGCCGGGGGATCATCTTCTGCCCCGCCGGTCCAGTGTGCTCCTAACTCTCGTGCTAGGGCGCGATGCTCTTCGCTCCTGGTAAAGACAGAGACCTCGCAACCCCAGTGGACGGCAATCTGGATCACGATGTGGGCGGAGCCGCCGAACCCATAGAGACCCAGTCGCCGGCCCGGCTTGACCTTGCTCTGTCGAAGGGCGCGGAACCCGATCACGCCTGCGCACAGAAGGGGCGCGGCCTGAGAAGGCGAAAATCCTGGGGGAAGCTGGAAGGCGAAGGCCTCGGGCGCCACCGCAAACTCGGCATAGCCGCCGTCTACGTGGTAGCCGGTGAAGCGTGCCGCATCGCAGAGGTTTTCCTGTTCTCGCTGACAGAACGGGCACTGACCGCAGGTGGAGAAAAGCCAGGGGATGCCAAGACGGTCGCCCTCCCGGAAGCGCGTCACCCCCTTGCCCACTTGGTCTACCACGCCGACGATCTGATGACCTGGGACGACGGGGAGCTTCGGGAGCGATAGGTCCCCTTCGACGATGTGCAGGTCAGTCCGGCAGATGCCGCAAGCCTCGACCCGCAAGCGGAGTTCGCCTGGGCCGGGGGTCGGCATCGGCAGATCGACCAGCTCCAGCGGGTGCCGCGCGACCGGCTGCGCCTTCGAGAGGCGGGCCGCCTTCATGGGGGCATGCTCAGAAAATTCCCCTCCCCTTTGCAAAAGGAAGCCGGGTGGGGTGGACGCGACGACACTCCACCCTTCCCTCGCCACTCCTTACGAATGAGAGGAACCAGGAGAACTCGGGGGCGTGTTCGTCGTGTAGGGCTGAGCCGGCGGCACCCTGCAGATGCTCATGAAAAAACTCTTGGTATAGTTCGGAAGTCATCGACGGAATTCGGTGAACCTGAAGCCGCGGCCGAAGCGCGCCTCAGCCCGCTCCCGGACTGCCCGCAACACCTCCAGCGTGATGACGCTGATCCCCTGCTCCGTCGCGTACCGCTCCGCCCCCTTTATCACCATGCCGCGGGCAAAGGAAGGGAGTCGACCTAACCGGTCTTTGGCCGCCTCATCCCACTGGAGCGTAAAGCGCGCTTCGAGCCCGAAGGTCTGTTCCTCTGGCAGCGTGATCACCTGACCGCCGAACTGGCCCGGCTGATACCCGCATCCGGGGTCCTCCGCCAGGTAGTCGCCGTAGGTGGCATAGGCCCGGCAGCGGCAGCCCCCGCAGATCTTGGAGAACTCGCACACCCCGCACCGGCCGCCCAGGTGCGGGTCTCGGAGGTCGGTGAGGACGGGTGCCCCTTCCCAGATGGCGGAAAAAGACTGGCGTCGGAGGTTTCCGGCTGACACGGGCATGTAGGGGCAGGGGGTGATATCTCCTTCCGGCATAATCCGACAGTAATATTTGCCGGCCGGGCAACTTCCGTGCGCATAGTTCTTCAACAGCGGCGAGGTCGGGTCGAGGGCGTAGATGATCCGGCGAAAGTGAGGGGCACACTTGGCGCGGATGAGGAGGTCGCCCGATCGGCCTGCCGGGACTGACCAGGGGTCTTCCGGCCGATCGAAGATCGAGAAAGACTCGTTCGGCTTCTGGCCTTTACCGTTGCCGACTCCCTGGACGCGGGCAAGGTAGGTCAGGAGATGTTCGTACTGGTCCGCCGTGATGTCCGTCAGATCTCGGCCCCGGCCGGTCCGGACCAGGAAGAACAGATTAAGGACGCGGGCGCCGAGCGACCTGGCCAGGTCGATCATCGCCGGGATCTCCGTCACATTCCAGGAGGTCACGCTGGTGTGGATGGAGAAGTCCAGACCTTCGGCCCGCAGCGCCTCCGTGGCGCGGATCGCCCCCCGAAAGGCGCCGGGCAAGTGTCGGAAGGTGTCGTGCTTTGCCGGGTCGGTGGAATCGAGGCTGATGCTGGCCCCCTGGATGCCGTGCCGGCGCATCAGGCGGGCCTGTTTGTCCCGCAGGAGGACGCCATTCGTCCCAAGGACGACCGTGAACCCTTTTTCCGCGGCGTAGGCGGCGATGTCAAAGAGGTCTTTCCTGAGCAGCGGCTCGCCGCCGGTGAGGATCAAGAAGACGTTGGGGTTGACTTGAGCGATCTCATCGATGACGCGGCGACACTCCCCGGTCGTCAACTCCTGCGACGGATCGGCCCCAGAGAAGGCGCTCATGTAGCAATGGGCGCAAAGGAGATTGCACCGCTGGGTCAGGTTCCAGGAGATCGAGTAGGCTCGATAGGTCATGGAAGGCTCTCCGAGGTTGGCCGTGCCTGCGGAGTATACCATGATAGGGACGGACAAGCCAGCCGGGCCAGCCAGGTGAACGATGGTAGGAAGGCTGCAGTCTGAGAGTCATGAAACGCGGCCGAGAGGCAGGGTCAGTTATTGCAGAATGTCTCAGAGGGTAGTGTCATTGCGAGCGGAGCGAAGCAATCTCCGACTATTCAAGTGAGCCGCTCGGATTGCAGGCTGTGGCCGCAGCCCTTAGATTGCTTCGACTACTCTGAGCCCAGCCGAAGGGCCAGCCTCGCAATGGCAGACTCAGCGCGAAAACACTACCCGCTCACATCTTCTTAAAGTAATAGGCGATCTCCCAAACGGCCCAGACATTGAAGCGGACCTTGTCGCCCGGGCGAATCTGGTTCGCCTCCAGGCTTTGCCGCCCTGTGGGGCTGAGACCATAGGTGTATTTGCCTGCCCACTCGTGGATCGTGATCGTCGTATCGCTGATCTCGACAACCTGCCCCTCGCGGATAAGCTGATCTGTGGCAGGTCCGGCTCCGAAGCTGCCGCCGCTTGCCGAGGTGACGGCCAGCAAAAGGCCAGTCGTCAGTATGGCTGTGGCCGCGATTACAGCGATCGGTCCCCTAATGGCTCGCATTTCTCCCCTCCTGCCTGCACCTGGCAACGTGCCGCCGGATTTCCTGGTGCGACCGGTTAAAGCATTTACCCCACTTCACATATATTATAAAGGGCCAGATAGGGGTTGTCTAGACGGGGCACAAGGCTAAGAGCCAAACATCTCCTGGAGAAGGCCCATTTCCCATTCCCTTCGGGCAAGGAGATGTGAAGTTTTGGCCTCGTTGTCGGTTGTCCCCTCGCTCTTGACCTGGATGTTACCCTCTTTGTCCTTTTCGAAAGACCAGGCGACTGAGATCATGAGGGCACTGTCCATAGAGACAAGAGGCCAGCAGATGTTTCCGGGGCCGCCGGGGTCTTTGGTTTTGGCGCCGAGGACCTTGGCGATGTGCTGGCCGGCGATCTTGGCAGAGGTGGTCGCGCAAAACGCGCTCTTGGTGAATGGGGTATCGGCGGTGTCGCCTAGCGCGTAAATCGTGTCGTCCCTCGTGGACCTGAAAGTCTGGGAGTTCACCTCGATAAAGGGATCGCCAAGGCCCGCCTCCACGAGGAACGGCATGGTCTTGTTGGGCGGGATAACGCTGAGGATGTCGTACCGAAGCTTGCCGGCCTCGGTCTCGACCGTTCGATCCTCCGGGCCCACCCTCAGGAGCCGGGTATGCGGGTGGTACGTCAGGACGTCCTTGTTTGCCTCCATTGCCTTCAGGAAGCCGGGCGCGAGAGCCGGAGGGATCGGCTTTGGGCGCGGGTCCACCATGGTCACCTTCCCCTTGAGCCTCTTCTTCTTGATGTAGTCGGCCCAGAGGAGGGCATACTCGTACGGTCCCGGGGGACACTTGTAAGGGCTGTTGGGGATACTCACGACCACGTCCCCTCCCTGGAAGGCGGCGATCCGGTGGTGTAAGTCGATCAGGGGTGAACCTTTGTCATACAGACAGAGGTTGGCGCGAGGCCGCTCGGTCAGACCCGGGACGTCTTCGTAGGCCATGCGGACCCCGGTTGCCACCAAGAGGTAGTCATAGTCCACTGTGCCGTCGGCGCAGACAACCATTTTCTTGTCACGGTCCAGGGCAAGGATCGTCGTTCGAACGAACTCGAGCCCCCTCTCGTGAAGCGATGTGTATCCGCGCGTGATCGTGTCGAGCGACACCATCCCAACTAGAGATTCTAAGGTGGCGGGACAGGAGATGAAGAACGGCGCCTTGTCCAAGAGAACGACTTGGGTATCCGGGACGAGCCTTTTCACGGTCAGCGCGGTGTTAATGCCGCCGAAAGACGCTCCCAGGATCACGAGACGCTTGCCCTTGGGCTTTCCCATCAGCTCGGGGATCGAGTGCTGAACGCTGGCCAAGACCGCGCGAGTCGGGGAGGCTCCGACAAGGGCGGCGCCAACGCCGGCCAACTTGAGGAAATCGCGCCTGTTCAGGCTCATCGCGGCGCCTCAGTGGCTAACTTGGCGGTCACTTCGACAGATTTGGTGAAGGTCAACCCCTTGGAGTCTTTGACCTCGGCCCTGAGGACGCTTGCTGCACGAGGGATGAAGTAAAAGCGGAAGTTGGGATCCTCGCTGATCGAGATACCGGTCTCCGCCGCCAGGATTGTGTTGTCGCCGTAGCTCACGGTGATCTTCTCGATGAAGTGCGCCAGGATCAGGAACCCCTTGAAAAGATCATATTGCATGCCAGTGTGGTTAGGATGCGTGATGATAAGTTGCACCCAATTGGGTTGGTTCAGTATGGTGGTGTCCTGGGTTCGGATCAGCATCTGCCCCAGATTTGCTGAGGCGGTCGCTGTGACGGGGGGAGGGATGGCGCAGCCCCCAGATGCTTTAACGAACTTGGACGACATAAACAGCTCGCCGTTGTTCATCTCGGCAATGGCTCGCACGGGGCCGTGTGTCTGGACGCGAATGTTGGTGCCCAGCTCGGCCAGGCCGCTGTCGGGTGTGAGGTGAAAAGCGCCCGCCAGCGGTTCCGGGTTATTCTCGACCACGATGAAGAGAGTCTTCACGTAGCGGTCCGGCGACTGGGAGACCGCCGACTTGACCGCAATGGGAACGGTTGCGGCATTGTCTGGCCTGAGCGGGACCTCAAGCTGAATGACTCCACCCGGGTCTTCTTGGATGAGCCGATCTCCGAACAGGTGTTTCTTCAAGTCGATCCACCGGGCAGTTCGGAGCTCCAAATCATCAGCCCTTGAACTGAGTGGAAAGCCGCCCAGCATGCTCAGGCCAAGAGCCAAGGCCAGCATGACGCCCGCTCGTCTCATTCCTCTTTCACCCTTGTGCACAAAGCGCCTGTCATCACCTCAGCGCTCTTCGAATGCCTGAACCTCTTTCCTTCCGACAACGGGCTTCCATCGGCAAGAGCCCATTGCCGCCGCGTAAGGCGATGTTACACATCCCCCACCGTGATGTCAATGGCGTCGAGTGTGCTTGGCACTTCGCCCTCTCCCCTCCCCACGTCAGGCTCTCCAAGAGATCATGCCGGACCACCCTATGATCGCGGCGTAAGCCTTTCCGTTGAAAGAGGTCGTGTGATAGGATAGCGGCCATCCTGCCCCAGGCAACTTCGCCCCCACGCTCAGTGGACGGCCCGGGGCATCCAACGAGAATCGAGTGAGAGGAGGAGGCGATGCACTTCGGGGTCGGGCTTCCACATTTCCGGCAGGCGGCCTCCACGGAGGCGATCGTGACGGTTGCCCGACAGGCAGAGGCGCTGGGGTTCGATTCCGTGTGGGTGAGTGACCACATCGTCGTCCCGCAGAGCGCGATCCCGAGGTTCGGTGAGGTCTTCTTCGAGCCGTTCACGACCCTGGCTTACGTGGCGGGAAAGACGGGGCGGATACGGCTTGGGACAAGTGTGATCATCCTCCCGTATCGCAATCCGCTCTTCATGGCGAAGGCCCTGGCCACGATCGATGTCCTGTCGGGCGGCCGCCTCATCGTCGGTGCCGCGGTCGGCTGGCTCGCCGAAGAGTTTGAGGCCCTGGGCATCCCCTTTACAGAGCGGGGGGCCCGGAGCGATGAGGCCCTCAGGGTGATGCGGTCGCTCTGGACGGAGGCGGAACCGAGGTTCGAGGGCAAGTTCTTCCGGTTCGCGGGGATCAAGGCCGAGCCGAAGCCGCTCCAAAAGCCGCATCCACCGATCTGGATCGGCGGAAACAGCCAGGCAGCGCTCAGACGCGCCGCCGAATTCGCCGACGCCTGGCATCCATCACACCGGCCGGTCGAAGATATCGCCGCCGGGGCGAAGCAGTTCAAGAAATTGGCAAAGGCGCGGGGCCGCGACCCCAAGGCCCTTCAGATCACCGCGAGGGCTCCGCTGCGGGTTGTGACGACCGGCAAGATCCCAGAACCACGCCCGCTCCTGGTGGGGGCGCCGGAACAGATCGTAGAGGATATCGCCAGGTACAAGGAGGCGGGCGTCACAGGCTTCATGTTCGACACCTACTATGGCAATCCGGCCGTGAACGACCAGGACCTCAACGGAGTGCTGAGCACTCTTGAGGCTTTTGCCCAAAAAGTCCGCCCCAGGTTGTAAGAGAAAGAATGGGTCCGCCCGAATGGTTCGTGGCAATCCGATGAGCAGTGTCGTTGAGAGGTGCAGCCAAGACAATCTCTCTCTGGTTTCTCGCGGAGTTTACACTGAGCGAAGCGAATGTGCTTGGAATGACCCTTCGACTTGGCTCAGGACAGGCCTCTCGGGTCAGATTGCTTCGCTGTGCTCGCAATGACAATTGCGAAGCCCGCTACTCGGTTTTTTCGGTTGACTCGGGAGATGTTTTCTATATGATGAGTGGCCGTGACTAAGGACAGTTCGCCCGTGTGCCGATCCCTTGCGTGACAGGACAGCCATCATGCCTTCGTCCTCCGAGAGACGAAACCGAGCCCCGCGATCGGAATCCATCGCGCGACGGGTTGCTGCGGCGATCTGGGTAGGCGCACCCCTCTTACTTCTTTTCTGCGCGGTTCCAGCTCTCGCCCAGGAAGCGGCGAAAGGTGCCCCGGCTTATCGGGCCTTTCCCCTGTTCGGGAGCAGGCTCGCGGTCTGGGCCATCGCTCAGATCCACCTCAACTTCGCAGCTTTCATCCTCGGGGTTCCCATCTTCGCGGTCATCGTGGAGGCCGTCGGGATGCGGACGAGAGATCCCCGGTACGACTGGCTCGCCCACCAGTTTGTGAAGCTCGTCTTTGCCGCCTTCTCCACGACCGCCCTCCTTGGGGCGCTCCTCCTCTTCCTCTTAATCGGCTACTACCCCAAATTCTGGGGCTACATGACGGGGATCTTCTACCCGACCATGTGGGTCTATGCGGTTCTCTTCTTTCTGGAGACCTTCTCGGTGTACCTCTGGTACTACGGCTGGGACTGGCTCTCAGGGAGCCGGAAGTGGATCCACCTCACCCTCGGCATCCTTGCCAACCTGATTGGAACGACGATCCTGTTGATCGCGAACTCCTGGGCCACGTTCATGATGAGCCCGCGTGGGGTGGATGAGGCCGGCAACCTGAAGAGCCTGTGGCAGGCCATCAACAACCATACCTGGATGCCGATTAACATCCACCGCATCATCGCCAATGTCGTGTTTGGCGGGACCATCGCCGCCGCCTATGCCGCCTTCCGGTTCCTTTCCGCCAAGACCGACGAGGAACGGGCCCGCTACGACTGGATGGGGTACGTGGGGAACTTCGTCGCGACCTCGGCTCTCCTTGTGCTTCCCTTCGCCGGGTATTATCTGGGGCGTGAGATCTACAGCTTCAATCAGACGATGGGCATTACCATGATGGGCGGCTTCATGTCCTGGCTGTGGGTCCTCCAGGCGATCCTGATCGGTGTCCTCTTTATCGGCTCCAACTACTACCTCTGGTTGGGGATGGAGCGGATCCCGGGCGCGGAACGGTATCGGAAGTACATCCCCTATTTGATCATGGTGATTGCCGCCGGATTCATCGTCTGGGCGACCCCAAGGAGCATGGTCGTCACGCTCCAGGAGACTCGCGCCATGGGTGGCACCAATCACCCGGTACTGGGCTTCCTCGGCGTCATGTCGGCCAAGAATACCGCCGTCAACCTTCTGATCCTGACCACGTTCCTCTCCTTTCTCCTGTATCGTCGCGCCAACCGGATATCCACCAAGCCCTGGGTCGGCGCGGGCATGGGCGCCCAGTGGGTGATCTTCGGTATGGCGGCCGCCATCGTGATCTTCTACGGCGTATACGGCTATTTCGTCGAGTCGATCGTGCGGATCGGTTTCTCGGTCTATCAGGTGCTGGCTGTCCTTGGCGCTATTGCTGCGGTCATGGCTATTGACGTTCCGATGTTCAAGGGTGCGCGGTCCACAGGGACTATCCGCTGGGGTACGATTGCGCCGCGCTCGCAATATGTGTTGATCCTCCTCGCGGTGACCTTCACCTGGCTCATGGGGCTCATGGGTTTCGCACGGTCGGGGATCCGCCAGTATTGGCACGTCTATGGAGTCATGCGCGACACCTCCGTTGACGCCGTGACCCCGGCCCTCGGATACGCCGCGAACGTGATCACCGTGGTCACCACTATTTTCCTTGCCCTGGTGCTTTTCATCTTCTGGCTGGGAAGCCTGGGGGAGAAGGGGAAGGAGGCGGTCGGCCACGCGCCTGGCATTGGCGGCGGTTCACCCGTCCTGGGCGCAACCGAAGGAAGGATACTCGAAGAGGAGGATCGGTTCTGACATGCGGGTTCCGGTCACCCTGAAGGTTTCAGCCTTCGCTTTGTTGGTCATGGGGGTCTACACCTACTACGCCAACTCCATCCCCCAGATCCAATCCAAGCCGCCCGAGGAGCTTTCACTGGAAGGTGGGAACGTCACGGTCGAGCAGCTCGTCAAGGCGGGGGAGGGGATTTTCAAGGGTAAAGGGACCTGCGAGATCTGCCACCAGATCGGCCAGAAGGGGACGAGGGCGCCCGACCTGGCCGGGGTCGGAGCCCGGGCGGCTAAGAGGAGGCCCGGGATGAGCGGGACAGCCTATTTGGTCGAATCGCTCCTTGATCCGGCGGCGCACCTGGTTGAGGGGTACCCGCCGATCATGCCGAAGGCGGACAAGCCTCCGATCGGGCTCAACCGTTCCGAGGTCTGGGCAGTCGTGGCGTTCCTTGAATCCCTCGGGGGGACGGTGACGGTGAAGCTGGATGACATCCCCAAGAACGCGGGTGCGGCCCCTGAGGGCGGTGGCGGCACCGCGATGGCACAGTTGAAGCTCCCGGGAGACCCAAAGGCGGGGCAGGTGGTGTTTATGGGGAAGGCGACCTGCATCGCCTGCCACAAGGCGGGTTCGATAGGCGTCTCCCCCGTCGGTCCTGACCTTGGCCAGATCGCCAAGATCCAGACCCCCGAGTACATCATGGCGAAGATCCTCGACCCTGCCAGCATGGGGACTGTGGCGGGCTACCCTCCGAATGTGATGCTGAAAGACTTTGGGCAGCGCCTGACGGCCAAGGAGTACATGGACGTCGTGTCGTTCCTGCTCACCCTGAAGGGTGAGGGGGCGACGGCGAAGAAGTGACATGGGGCTCCTTCGGTCCAAGTTCTGCCAGGTGGTCCTTATCCTGCTCGTGTCGTTCCTGACCTTCCGGTTCGGGATCCGGCCCCCGGTCCCGCACAGCGTCCTCAGCCTCTACATGGCGATCGTGCTCGTCGCCGTACTGGTCTACATTTCCTCGAACTCCGACTCCTGGCGGGCCTTCCTCCAGCCGATCCGGTCCACCCTGGTAGATGATTCGAAACGACCGATCCGATTAGCCCTCATGATTCTTTTGCCCAT
>JBGQJI010000024.1:0-25940 GCA_041498975.1 Methylomirabilis sp. (SeqCode) | reverse complement strand
TGGTCGGGGGCCCCAAGATCCTGGAGTACGGCACCGGCATCAAGCTCTACACGATGCACGAGTACTGGCTGGTCTGCCCCACCCATGTCCTGTTCAGGTTCAACCGCGCGGCCTGCGTGCGGCCCCACTGCTTCCTCTGCAGCCTGGCCTACAAGCGCCCGCCGCAGTGGTGGCGGTATCTCGGCCTGCTGGGGACCGCGGTCACGCAGGTCGACGCCTTTCTTGCGCCAAGCCGTTTTACCGAAGACAGGCATCAACAGATGGGGCTCAACGTCCGGATCGTACATCTGCCGCATTTCATCCCCTCAGCCGAGGTCGCGTCGCCCACTGTGGAGCAGCCAGAAGGCGACGCAACGGGGGAGCCATACTTCCTGTTCGTGGGGCGCCTGGAGAAGCTCAAGGGTTTGCAGACGTTGATCCCCGTCTTCCGCCAGTACCACAAGGCGCAGTTGCTGATCGCCGGCAGGGGGAGCTACGAGCCCCAGTTGCGGAAGTTGGCCGAGGGAAGTGTTAACATCCATTTCCTGGGGTACCTGTCCGCGCGGCCACTGCAGGCCCTGTACCGACAGGCAGTAGCTCTGATTGTTCCATCCATATTTTTCGAGATCTTCGCTCAAGTCATTATCGAGGCCTTCGGGCAGCAAACACCCGCCATTGTGAGGGATCTGGGGGCGATGCCGGAGATCATTGCAGAGAGCGGTGGCGGGTTCGTCTATGAGACAGACCAGGAGCTGGTGTCAGCGATGGACCAATTGCTGGCGGATCCGTCGTACCGACGCGAGCTTGGCCTCTGTGGGTATCAGAGCTACCATCGGAATTGGACAGCCGAAGCCCACCTTCGGCGCTACCTTGGGCTGATTCGCGAGATCGAAGCGACTAAAGCCCACTGACTTAGCGGGATATGTGTGGAAATGAGGTTCCGCCTTGGCAAGTGAGCATAGATCGGTGAAGCTAGGCGTAATCGGGTGTGGACGTGTAACGGAAAGCCGGCACCTGCCGGCGCTTGAGCAGCTACGGGATGCTCAAGTCGTCGCCGTGGCGGACGTCGTTCCAGATCATCTCCAGCGGGTAGCGAACCGGTTCCGCATCGATCATCGCTGTTCCGACTACCGTGCACTCCTCGATGACCGCCAGATCGAAGCGGTCGCAGTCTGCGTGCCACCGGAGCTTCATGTGGAGGTGGCGTTGGCGGCTTTGGACGCCGGGAAGCATCTGCTTATTGAAAAACCCCTGGCGCTGTCCCTGGATGAAAGCGACCGACTGCTTGAGCGAGCCAGATGCTCTTCGAGGAAGGTGATGGTCGGTTTCAATCTGCGCTGGCATCGTCTTGTGCGCCGGGCGCGGGACATGATCCACCGAGGGGATCTGGGACCACTTGAATTGGTTCGCACCGTGATTACGAGCACAGGTCGATTCATCGAGAATAGACCCGAGTGGGGAAAGCGGCGTGAGCTGGGAGGCGGGGTGCTGGCTGACCAGGCTGTGCACCACTTCGACCTGTGGCGCTTCCTGCTGCAGAGCGAAGTGGAAGAGGTTTTCGCCACGAGTCGGTGTGGGCAGAGTGATGACGAGGCTGCCACGGTTACAGCGCGAATGGCCAATGGTGTCCTTGCCGCTTCTGGGTTCTTACAAGGCACGAGCCACAGCAATACGATGGAAGTCTACGGACGGGCCGGTCGCTTGACGGTCTCTTGCTATCGCTTTGATGGGTTGGAATTCCTTCCCGCTTCGAGTTCGCCGGGCGACGTTGGGACGCGGATTCGGGGGATGGTCCGTGCGGTGGAAGGGTTGCCGCAAGCGGCAATGAGAATGCAACGGGGCGGGGATTTTGCCGCATCCTACCGGGCTCAATGGCGGCATTTCCTCGATTCCATCCTTCACGATACGCCAGTGGAATGTACGCTGGAGGATGGTCACCGTGCCCTGCAGGTGGTTCTGGCGGCCATGGCATCAGCTTCTCTGAGGCAACCCGTAAGAGTCACACAGGGGCCCAGAAAGATCACACCGGTCGCCCCGGACATCCAGGCCGTGCCTGATGGTGACCAACCTGAGGCGACATAAGGCAGCTAGCCAGGGAACGGGGGGTCGAGCTTGAACGACCGGAGTTCTCCAGAGATTTCGGTAGTCATAGTCACGGATCGCAACGAGACGATTCGCAGGACGATGAGGCATCTTCGGGCGCAGACCGTCAGAGACCGGCTCGAGATCGTCATCGTCGCACCGTCGGCAGAACTGCTCGATCTTCATGATGCGGACTTCGAAGGCTTTCACCGGGTCCGCGTCGTCGAAGTCAGCACGATCAGATCTTTGTCCAGGGCCAGGGCACCAGGCGTTCGCCATGCCAGCGCAGCGACGGTTGCTTTCGTCGAGAGTCACTCCTATCCGGATCCCGGATGGGCTGAGGCCTTGATCGAAGCGCATCGGCAGCCATGGGCCGCCGTCGGACCGGTGATCGGCAACGCCAATCCTGGTGGCATGATCAGTTGGTCCAATCTTCTTCTCGACTATGGCCCCTGGCTGGAGCCGGCCGCAGGAGGGGTCATCGATGATCTGCCGGGGCACAACAGCTCGTACAAGCGCGCGATCCTCCTGGACTACGACGATGAGCTCGAAGATCTGCTCGAAGCTGAGGGGATGCTGCACCGTGATATGCGGGCCAGGGGATACCGGCTGTACCTGGAACCTGGCGCGAGGATCTCTCACCTGAATATTTCGTTGCCGTCCTCCTGGATACCGGAACGGTACTATGCCGCCCGGGGGTTTGCGGGGGCTCGGGCGAGGTTCTGGTCACCGTTCAGGCGGTGCCTCTATGTCGGAGGAGCGCCGCTCATCCCTTTGGTACGTCTCCTCCGGATTCTGCGGGATATCCGCCGGTCCGGCCGCCAGCGTCAACTGCTGCCATGGGTCCTGCCGGCGCTGGTGGCAGGGTTGATCGTCAGTGCGGTGGGTGAAATGGTTGGGTATGCTCTTGGCGTCGGCAAGGCGGTTGAGCGAGCGTCCCACTTGGAGTTGTACAAGGCCGCTTACGTGACAAAGCAAGAGAGGCAAATAGGTCTCAGCCCATGAAGCCATTGTTCTGCTCGTCGCACGGAGGAGTGGGTGAACTTGCCTGAGGGTATGTTGCCCGAGATGTCGGTGGTGATGGTCACGCCGGATCACTACGAGACCGTTCGGAAAACGATCCGGTATCTTCGAGAACAAACGGTCAAAGACCGGCTGGAGGTCGTGATCGTGGCGCCATCGGCAGACGAACTCGGCATCGATGAATTGGAGCTGAAAGACTTTCCGCAGGTTCGTGTCGTGGAGGTTGATCGGATCAGCTCTACGGGCGGAGCCATAGCGGCTGGCCTGCGTCGGGCGAGCGCGCCTGTGGTGGCTTATGCTGAAGAGCACTCCTATCCCGACCCTCGGTGGGCGGAGGCGCTCATCCAAGCGCATCGACAACCTTGGGCGGCAGTCGGAGGAGTGCTAGCCAATGCCAATCCCGGTAGTATGATCAGTTGGGCCAGCCTTCTTACAGACTTCGCCCCTTTTATGGAACCAGCGGTGGCAGGAGAGACCGACAGTCTACCGTGGCACCACGCCGCTTACAAGCGCGCAATTCTTCTGGAGTATGGTTCTATGCTTCAAACCATGCTGGAAACCGAAGGGATCCTACACCGTGATTTGCGGGCCAGGGGCTATCGACTGTACCTGGAACCTGCGGCAAAATCGCACCACCTGAATATTTCCCTGCTCTCTTCCTATATTCGTGCGGAGCTGCATGGCGGGCGTCTCTTCGGAGCGGCGCGGGCGCGGTATGGGCGATGGTCCATCCTTCGGCGGCTGCTCTACATTGGGGGTATGCCGCTTATCCCACTGGTGCGGCTATGGCGCATTCTGCGGGAGGTTCGGGGCCCCGGGCGACCGTCGTATCTGCTACTCCGCGCCTTGCCGCCGATGATCCTCGTGCTGGTCGCACATGCGACAGGCGAGGTGGCGGGCTACGCGTTTGGCGCCGGGAATTCGGCGCAGTGCAGACTTACCTTTGAGTTGAATCGCCAGCGACATGTTGCGGAGCATGACAGACAAGCGGGGGCAGAGAAGGTATCGGAGAAGGTATGCTAATCGCTGCGGGTCCGTCATCGCCGGTAGCCCGTGCAACCAGGTGGGGGGGTAATCGCCGATGTCTCGTCCTTCGACCTGGATCAACGTCCGTTTCCCTGATGAACGCACCCAACCCGCAGAGGCTGACCTGACAAGTGATTGTAGCCATGACATGAGGCTGAGGCCCGTTCGCATGAGGAGTTCAGAGAGAACCTTTCGCTTGAGAATGAGACAGGACACCGCTTCGACGCTTCGGAGTTGGTGGGCCGGCCACAGTGGGACGCTACTGCGTCTCGGCGTCGTGCTGATGGCTCTTGCTGCATCTATCTGGTTGGGATACGAGTTTTGGCGACTGCTCTGGGGAGAAGCCCCGATCTGGGGATCGTCCCCGATTGGAGCCTATGATCTGAAGCTCCGCCACGAGGAGGTGCATCTTTGGTTCGCCGGGAGGCCCGTATACACCAAGCCGCGTCCCTCGACGTACCCGCCGGGAAGCTACGTTATCCTCTGGCCACTCTTGGGCTGGCTGAACTTCGCGATGGCCCGTCGGCTCTGGGCAGCGACGTCAGGTGTGGCGCTCGGGTGGCTCATCTATCTGATTGTCCGGGAGAGTCGCGCGGATACGTCTCTGGAGCGCGCCTTCGTTGCGTTCATCCCCCTCTCGATGTACGCGACAGGTGCGACCATCGGGAACGGACAGCTCATGGTGCATCTTCTGCCTATGCTGGTGGCTGGCCTGCTCTTGCTTCAGCGGAGACAGTGTGGATGTCGCGAGGATCTGGTAGCCGCTGCCCTGCTGCTGATTGCCCTCGTGAAGCCCAGTGTCTCGGTCCCTTTTTTCTGGATTGTGCTTCTCGTCCCTGGCAGGCTCCGGCCCGCCCTGCTCGTCACGTTAGGGTATGTTGTACTCACCCTGCTTGCGGCCTCTTTCCAGGAGGCCGGGCTGTTGCCACTATTCCGTAGCTGGCTGGCACGCAGCTCCGGAATGGCTGAATATGGGTACGCTGACCTGCACCTCTGGTTGCGCGCGCTCGGCCTGAAGGAATGGATCCTCCCTGCCTCGTTGCTGACGCTGGTGGCTCTTGGCTTCTGGACGTATCGCTATCGCCATGGGGATCTCTGGCTCGTTCTGGGCGTCACGGCTGTTGTGGGCCGTCTCTGGACGTACCATCGCTGGCACGATGATCTTCTGATGCTTCTGCCGATGGTTGCCCTGTTTCGTGTCGCCAAACGGGGCGCGCGCACCGATGGAGGTGACGTGATGGCCGGTGTCTTGCTCGCGATCATCACGCTTGCGATGCTGGCCCCGGGAGGCTTATATCTCCTCCCACCGCCATTGAAGATGCTGTACGTGTTTGGCTTGGTACTCGTCTGGGTCGTCGTCCTGGTGTTCCTCCTCGATATCGCGCGGCGCCAAGACAAGGCGATGGCTCGCCGATGAATGGATCGGCTGTCCAATCGGTGGACTTCTCGATCATCATCCCCACCTACGACCGGCCAACACAGTTGAATGGATGCCTGCAGGCGCTTGCTCGGCTTGAGTACCCCCGCGACCGCTTCGAGGTGATCGTTGTGGACGATGGGAGCGAGACGCCGCCGGAAGCGATGGTCGCTTCGCTCCGAGATGGGCTTGATGTGATGCTCATCACGCAAACGCATGCCGGCGCGGCCGCCGCGCGCAACACGGGTGCAGCAAGGGCAAAAGGCACGTTCCTCGCCTTCACCGACGATGACTGCAGGCCCGCCCAGGACTGGCTGCAGACCCTGGCCGCGCGCTTTGCGATGACAGCGGATCATGCCATCGGCGGACGGGTCCTCAACGCGCTCCCCGACAACCCGTATTCAGGCGCCACCCAGGTCATCATCGATGTCGTCTACGCCCACTTCAACTCCGTCCCCGGCCGGGCGCTCTTCCTCGTCTCCGGCAATTTTGCCCTGCCAGCAGACAAATTCCGCGCCATAGGTGGGTTTGACGCAACGTTCCCTAGATCAGAGGATCGTGACTTCTGCGATCGCTGGCTGCAACATAACTACCGGATGACCTACGCTCCCGAGGCCCTCGTCTACCACGCCCATCCATTGACGCTCCGCACCTTCTGCGGGCAGCACTTCAACTACGGCCGCGGAGATTTCCACTTCCACCGGGCGCGTGCTGGGCGTTTCTTGAGGCGGTTCAGGCCAGACGTCAGATTCTACTGGGCTGTTTTCCGTCGGCCGTTCTCTGAGGCGGGAATCCGGCGGACAATATCGCTGGCGAGTTTTCTGCTTGTCTGGCAAGCCGCGAAGACGGCAGGATTTTTCTGGGAAGGGGCGATTCGCGTCATGAAGATTCTCATCCGGAGATAAGGGCAGCCTCGCCTTTGTCCAGCGCAGATCGCCAAGGAGCGGGTGGACTGATTGATGAAAAATGCGGCCACCGGATCAGGGCGCCCGCACATGCCCGTTCTCTCGAAGTCGCCCGGAATGTCGGAGCAGCGCACAGCCCTTCGGGACCGCAAACGGCCCCTGATCCTGCTCTGAGCCTCTGGGAGATCAAGACCATAATGCTGTGAAGAGATGACAAGCGATCAGCTCAATCGATCGAGGGCTAACACTCCTCCCGGTGCCAGAGGGCATTTCTTTCTGCTCCTCCTGTTCATCGCTGCGCTTGGAGGCGTTCTCCGCGTCTACCATTTGAATGCCAGAAGCCTCTGGCTGGACGAGGGCTTTGCGGTTTCGTTCGCCTCAAGGAGCATTCTGGGTATTGTGACGAACACCACCGAAACAAGCCCCCCGCTCTATTTTCTTCTCCTTCATGCCTGGACGTCTCTGTTTGGAACGAGCGAAGTGGCCCTGCGCGCTCTGTCGGTTCTGTTTGCCGTCGCGGCCATCGTCTGCACAGGCTTGCTTGGCTTCTGCCTGTGTGATCGTCGTACGGGCCTCGTTGCCGCGCTGCTCATGGCCGTGATGGTATTTCCCATCCACTACGCTCGCGAGGTTAGACCGTACAGTGTGTATCTGGTGCTGACGCTTGGGTCATTCTACTTCTGCCTTAAAGGTCTGCAGGACAACAGAGGGCGAGATTGGCTGGGGTACCTCGTATTTACCGTGGCGCTCTCTTACACCCATAACTACTGGCTATTTAGCGTCTTGGGTCAGAACCTCTACGTCCTGTTCTTTTCCGGGACCCGAAGGCCGGTGCTCATGCGCTGGCTCGGCCTGCAGGCCGGGGTGATCCTCTGTTTTTCCCCATGGGTGATTCCACTCATCAACCAAGCTGCCAAAGAGGCAAGGGGCCCATGGATAACCCGGCCCGAGGTTACCGATCTCGCCAACGCCATCCGAAGCTATGTTGCTTTTCTCATCCACCCCCTGATCCTTTGGGGGTATGTGATTCTGGCGGCCCTGGGAGCGGTGCCGCTCACGACCCCGAAGAGAGGCCAGCCGGTGGAAGCCACCCAGGCCGGCCAGGGATCTGAGCGGTGGCGCCTACATCTTGGCGCCGCTCAGCGAAGCAGTTTCCTTCTCCTGTGGCTCGTCTGCCCCATCCTGGTGCCCTTCTATCTCTCACAGTTTCTCAACCCGCCGATTTTCGTTCCCCGTTATTCCATAGGAAGCATTCCTGCTCTGTACCTGCTGCTCGCGAGTGGGGTCTGGCGAGTGCCGACGATCTTTCTGAGAGGACTGGTGATCGGGGCAATTGCCCTGGTCTCGACGGCAAGTCTTCAGCACTACTATTTTACTTCGCGTGGAGAGGCCAGACGGAATGCGGAATACTATTATGCTTTTCCGGCGGAGTCATGGCGGGAGTTGGTGGCCTCCCTGAGTCAACAGGTGAAGCCCGCCGATGTGGTCGTTGTCTCCCCCGAATGGTCCGTCCCGCCCTTTGCATATTACGCGAAGGACGCTATCCATTATCACGGCTTGCCCGCGGTCCTGAAAGCGGAGGACCGCGCCAGGCTCATCGCTTCGCTGGATACGATCACGCGCGGCAAGGAGCGACTCTGGCTGGTCCTCCGTTGGGATAGGCGGATAAGGCAGGCCCATTCGTCGGGCATAGAGGAGCAATCGATCGTGGAGTTTCTCAGCCGCCGGTATCAGCCGTTTGACGTCGGATCATCCGCCAAGCCCGGCAGGGCTCCCGCCCTCCTTCTCTTCCACCTTACCCGGCCACGTCACCTGACTTCCCGCGATTCCTACATTCCATGGGAGGACGAGGCATCATGCGGTGTTCGCCGATGATGCCTGACTTCCATCATGGGAGATGACGTGCTTGGGCAAGACTCAGGGCCACTCAAGCATCTGGAAAAGAGAGTTCGATCAGCTAGTTGGCACATCACGTATCGTCCTGCCCGTGGAAGGGCCAGGCCGGGGTTGCCGTTCGTGATGGCAGTCTGAAGACCTTCCAGGATCGGTTTGGGATGCGGTGTTGGGGGATCGGGGGAGCCCTCAGCACACGGCGTGGATGGCGCCACGGCTTCTCGGCGAGAAGCCGTGGCGTTGTGCTTGGAATGGGTGCCTGCTCGCCGATTCTGGATGTGTTTGGGACGCGCTTTTCCCTTGACAGGTTCGAAAGGCGTATGCTACAAATTTCACGAAGTCGGTCGGGGAATTCCGAAAGGTGGTTCCGCAAACGATCGCGAAGTTCTTCAGGATGCCCTGTACGGGGCATTTTTCTTGTCATCGTCAAGATCATCGGCCTCGCTGATCCCCCCACGGGGCCACTCCTCAACGCACGCCTCGCCCGAGTCGGACCCGCGCGACGAATGTAGGTGATAGCATGGCGGCAGATTACGCAGTCGTGGGCGTTTTCCTGGTGGTGGGCGTGCTGTTCGTCGTCGTCAACGTCGACGTCGTTTCCCGCCTGCTTCGCCCGAGTAACCCCCAGCCGGAGAAGTTGACCACGTACGAGTGCGGTGAGGACGCGATCGGCAGCCCCTGGATTCGCGTCCACGTCCGCTACTACCTGTACGCCCTGGTCTATGTCATCTTCACCGTGGAGACGATCTTCCTCTATCCCTGGGCGATCGTTTTCCGGAAACTCGGGCTGTTTGCATTCGTGGAGATGATGCTTTTTATCGCCATCCTGCTGGTGGGCTTCGCCTATGCTTGGCGGAAAGGCGCCCTGGAGTGGGTCTGATGACGCCCGAGGAGGTGATCCAGGCGATCAGGTCGCAGTTCTGCGAGGCCGTCAAGGCTTCGGAGGTCAAGGGTGTCGAGGCCCGGATGGATATCGATCGGGGGAAAAGTTATGAGATTCTCGCCGGGCTGAAGGGGATGGGGTTCGACTACCTCAACTGCCTCAGCTCCGTGGACCGGATCGCCAGTGGCGAGCTTGAGGCGGTCTATAATCTCTCCTCCCTCAAGGAGCCGACCAAGGCTCTGGTCAGGGTCAGGGTCCCGAGGGAGGACCCGGTCATCCGGAGCGTCGTGTCCCTCTGGAGCACGGCGGACTGGCATGAACGGGAGGCCTATGACCTGATGGGCATCCGCTTCGATGGCCACCCCGATCTTCGGCGAATCCTCACATCTGAGGATTGGGTGGGCCATCCCTTGCGGAAGGACTATCAGGACGAGCGACTGGTTCCGTACGAGCCGGCGTAGCGCGAAGCAGCCCGACGGGGAGCTTCGGCGACGGCGTAAGGGGATTGCTGGAACAGACCTCACAGCAGGAAGAGACAACCAAGAGTTGAAGTATGAATCCGCCAGAACCCGTGGTCACTGAACACCTCCAGGAAACGATGGAGGAGATGTACGTCAACATGGGGCCGCAGCACCCCAGCACACACGGGGTCCTGCGCCTGCTGTTGAAGCTAGACGGCGAGGTGGTCAGCGAGGTGGTCCCATACATCGGCTACCTGCACCGCTGTCACGAGAAGATCGGCGAAAACCGGACCTATATCCAGGTCATCCCGTATACCGATCGACTGGACTATCTCGCCTCGATGTACAACAACTTCGGGTATGTCCTGGCGGTGGAGCGCTTGATGGGGCTCCAGGTGCCGGAGCGGGCCGAGTATATGCGGGTGATTCTGGCGGAGTTGCAACGGATTGCCAGCCACCTGATCTGGATGGGCACCTTCGGGCTCGATCTGGGGAACTTCACGATCTTCATGTACTGCTTCCGGGAGCGGGAGAAGATCCTTGACCTGTTCGAGTCGGTCTCCGGGCAGCGCCTGAACTACTCCTTTTACAGGATCGGTGGGATGCCGATGGACTTTCCGCCGACGTTCCTGGCGGATTGCAAGGCGTTTCTGGAATGGTTCAAGCCGCGCCTGCCGGAGTACGACGCCGTGATGACCGACAACATCATCTTCCAGAAGCGTGTGCAGGGACTTGGGAAGCTCGACCAGAAGACCGCCATCGACTACGCGATCAGTGGGCCGATGCTCCGGGGCAGCGGCATCAAGTGGGACCTTCGGAGGAACGACCCGTACTCCATCTACGACCGTTTCGAATTCGACATCCCCGTGGGGCGCGCCGGCGACATCTGGGACCGCTACATGGTCAGACGGATTGAGATGGCGGAGAGCGTGAAGATCGTCGAGCAGGCCCTCCGGGCCCTGCCCCCTGGTGAGATCATGGGGAAGGTCCCCAAGAAGATCAAGCCGCCGGTGGGAGACATCTACTCCAGGGTCGAGTCGCCCAGGGGCGAGCTTGGATTCTACATCGTGTCTGACGGCTCCGAGAAGCCCTACCGTTACAAGGTCCGCGCTCCGACATTTGTCAACCTGAGCGTGCTCCCCGTGATCGGTCCGGGGCACCTCGTCGCAGATATGGTGGCCATCCTGGGGAGCATCGACATCGTCCTGGGCGAGGTGGACCGATGATATCGCAGTGGGGCTGACCCGCCTTCCTTCACCTTCACCTCTGACGCCTCCCGTGCCGGGCACTGGTGCGCCGACCATGGGCGCGAGACGCTGATGGAAAACGCCGTAGAGAGGTTCTACAACGCCTTTGCCGCGTGGGGCGTACCCCCAGTCGTCCCCCAGTTGATCGTGATGCTGGTGGTGGTGAGCGTGGTCATTCTCTTCATCTCCGTCTCGGTCATGTTCATGATCTGGTGGGAACGGAAGATCAGCGCGCACATCCAGGTCCGGTACGGGCCGATGAGGGTCGGCGGCTGGCACGGCTGGGCCCAGAGCATCGCCGACGGGATCAAGCTCCTCATCAAGGAGGACATCATTCCCGCCGGCGCAGACAAGGTGGTGTTTGCCCTGGCGCCGATGGTCGTCTTCGCCGCCGCGCTCGCCGCCTACGTGATCATCCCCTTCGGCCCACACCTGATCGTCCGGGACCTGAACATCGGCGTCCTCTTTTATATCTCGATCTCCTCCCTGACCGTGGTGGGGATTATCATGGCCGGCTGGAGCTCCAACAACAAGTACTCGGTCCTGGGCGCGCTTCGATCGGCGGCCCAGGCGGTCAGCTACGAGATTCCCCTTGTCGTTTCGGTCATCGGGGTGATCATGACGGTGGGGTCTCTCAGCATGATCCAGATCGTGGAGGCGCAGCAGCGGATCTGGTTCGTGATCCCGCAGTTCTTAGGGTTCCTCATCTACCTCATGGCGGCGATCGCCGAGTGCAACCGGTTGCCGTTCGACATCCCGGAAGCCGAATCGGAGCTGGTGGCCGGCTTTCACGTTGAATATAGCGGGATGCGCTTCGCCATCTTCTTCCTGGCGGAGTATGCCAACATGTTCACCGTGTCGGCGATTGCCACTACGCTTTTTCTGGGGGGATGGCATGGGCCGCTGCTGCCGCCGTGGCTCTGGTTCCTCGTGAAGACCTATTTTCTTATCTTCGTCATGATGTGGCTTCGCTGGACCCTGGCCAGGCTGCGCGTCGATCAGCTCATGTACCTGGGGTGGAAGGTCCTGCTGCCGCTGGCGTTTCTGAACATGGGAGTCACCGGGCTGGTCTTGGTCCTTCGCGGGTAGTGGCGAGGAGGTCGCCGATGACCGTCACCCAGGCTGTGTTCTATATCCTGGCTGCCTTCACCCTGGGGGCGGCTTTCCTTGTGGTTCTGGCCACGAATATCGTCCATTCTGCCATCGCGCTGGTCTTTACCTTCTTCGGCGTGGCCGCTCTGTACATCCTCCTCGATGCGGAGTTCCTGGCGGCAGTTCAGGTCCTGCTGTATGTGGGTGGAATTACCATCCTGTTGCTCTTCGCCATCATGTTGACCAGCCGTATCTCAGCCCGAGGTGTCAAGATCTTGAACGAACAGGCGGGGATCAGCGCCCTGGTGGTCTTCGCCATCTTCGCCCTCATGGCCTATGCCAACCTGAGAGGGATCGTTCCTGCGGGCTCACCCCCTCCGGCGTCGTATGCCACTGCCTCGTTGGGACGGCTTCTGCTGACGACATATGTCCTGCCATTCGAGGCCGTGTCGATCCTACTCTTGGCAGCGATGGTCGGCGCCATCATCCTGGCCAGGCGAGACCGGGAAAAGGACTGAGGGATGGTACCGCTTTCGCACTACTTGATCCTCAGCGCGGCCCTCTTCGCCATCGGGATGTTCGGGGCCCTGACGCGCCGCAACGCCATCGGGATTCTCATGGCGCTGGAATTGATGTTCAACGCCGTCAACCTCGACTTCGTGGCATTCTCTCGATATCTTCCCCAGACGATGCTGCAGGGACAGATCTTCGCCATCTTCGTCATCACGGTGGCCGCGGCTGAGGCGGCAGTGGGGCTCGCGATCATCCTCGGGCTGTACCGCAACTTCAAAACCGTCAATGTTGACGAAATCAATCTGATGAAATGGTAAGGAATGGTCAAGGTCCAAAGTGCAACGTTCAAGGTTGAAGGGCATCCTGATTCAGACTCCTGGAAGCTTGGGCCTTGAACGGAAAACCTTGAGCTTGTCGCAACCTAGAACTTTGAACCTTGAATGGGGAACCTGGAACCTGGAACCCATATGAAACTCGTTGTGCTCGTACCATTGCTGCCCCTGCTCGGGGTCCTGATCAACGGGCTGTTTGGGAGCAAGATCAGGGGCCGAGCCCACCTGATCGCCGTCTCCGCTTCGGGGCTGTCGTGCCTTGTGGCGTTCCTGGTCTTCGTCCGGGCGGTCGGCGGTGAAGGCCTCGATTGGGACCTCTACTCCTGGCTGGAAGTCGGCGACTTCCAGGCGCCGATCGGGCTTCTGGTCGACCCGCTCTCGGCGGTCATGATGCTGGTGGTCACCTTCGTGGGATTTCTGATTCACGTCTATTCGATCGGTTACATGCACGACGACCGCGGCTACGCCCGGTTCTTCACCTACCTCAACCTCTTCATGTTCTCCATGTTGGTGCTTGTGCTGGCCAACAACTATCTCCTGATGTTTCTGGGGTGGGAGGGGGTCGGGCTCTGCTCATACCTTCTGATAGGCTTCTGGTATGAGAAACAATCGGCGGCGGACGCCGGGAAAAAGGCCTTCGTCGTCAACCGGATCGGCGACGCCGGATTCCTGCTCGGGCTCTTCCTCATCTGGAGCACATTCGGCTCGCTGAAGTACGCTGATGTCTTCAAGGCGGTCGACCCCGCCCTTGGTACGGGGATCTATACCGCGATCACGCTGCTACTGTTCGTGGGGGCGATGGGAAAGTCGGCGCAGCTCCCGCTTTACGTCTGGCTACCCGATGCGATGGAAGGGCCGACCCCGGTGTCGGCGCTGATCCACGCGGCTACCATGGTGACGGCTGGTGTCTACATGGTGGCCCGGTCGCACCCGCTCTATAACCTCGCGCCGTTCAGCCTCGACCTGGTGGCCTGGGTCGGCGCGCTGACTGCCGTCTTCTCTGCCACGATCGCGCTCGTCCAGAACGACATCAAGCGGGTCGTGGCCTATTCCACCATCTCGCAGCTCGGGTACATGTTCCTGGGTGCGGGCGCGGGAGCCTACGCCTCGGCCATCTTCCACCTGGGCACCCATGCCTTTTTTAAGGCCCTCCTCTTCCTTGGCGCAGGCTCGGTCATTCATTCGCTGCATGGGGAGCAGGACATCCGAAGGATGGGCGGGCTTTGGAAGGCAATGCCGATCACTGCCTGGACCTTCCTGCTGGCCTCGCTGGCGAACGCGGGGATCTTCCCCCTGGCCGGTTTTTGGTCTAAGGACGAGATCTTGTTCAACGCCTTCGAGCGTGGGTTGACGGTTCCGTGGCTCCTGGGCCTTGTAGGTGCTTTCCTCACGGCCTTCTATATGTTCAGGCTCTTCTTCCAGGTCTTCACCGGTCCGTTCCGTGGCGATGCCCACGTGGGTCACCATCTCCACGAATCGCCGCCGAACATGGCGTATCCGCTTGTGGTGCTCGGGTTGTTCTCCGTGATCGCTGGCTTGGCGTTCGGGTTCCCTCCCGACCAGGGGTTGTACCATCGTTTCGTGGCCCCAGTGTTCGAGACTGCTCACGAAACGGCGATAGAGATGGCCCATGCCACGATTTCATCACAGGTCGGCATGGCCGCGCTGTCGCTGGCCATCGCACTGTTGGGGATCGGCCTGGCCTACCAGTTTTACATCAGGCGGCCGGAACTTCCCTCGGCACTCGCCGAGCGGATGAAGGGTGTCTATCTCCTTCTGTTGAACAAGTATTGGGTGGACGAGCTGTATCAGGCGATCTTCGTCGACTTCGGGAAGAACGTCTGCCGCTTCCTGTGGGGGGTAGATTCCAGGGTCGTTGACGGGGCGGTCAACGGGAGCAGTTGGCTGACCGTCCGGTTGAGCCTGCTCTCGGCCTGGAACGACCTGAAGATCGTAGACGGGCTGGTCAATGCTGTGGCCGATGTGATCCAGGGCGGAAGCCTCCGTCTTCGCCGGCTGCAGACGGGCATCGTCCAGAACTATATCCTGGCCATGGCGCTGGGCATCCTCGGCATGGTCGTTATATATCTCTTCATTTTCCCCTGACATGGTGCAGTAGGGGGTTCCCGGTTCCAAATTCGGGGTTTCAAACAAGGTCCAGGAGCTTGGAACCCGGGACCCGGAACATGGAACTTGGAACAGGAGGTGTGCTGCTCCAATGAATGTCCTTCAGTTCCCGATCCTTTCCTTGATCGCGTACCTCCCCGTGCTCGGAGTTGTCCTGATCTTCCTGATCCCGAAGGAGTCGAGGGGCGCCATCCGCTGGACTGCTCTGGCCTTCTCGCTGGCCAGCTTTGTGGCGTCGTTATGGCTTCCGGCCCACTTCGACGCCGCCACTGCAGACATGCAGTTCGTGGAACAGTTCTCCTGGATCCCTTCCCTGGGGGTGACCTATCACTTTGGCCTCGACGGCATCAGCATCTGGCTGGTCATGCTGACCACCTTCCTGTCGGTGATCGGGGTGATCTGTTCATGGGAGTCGATCACGGAGCGGCTGAAGGAGTATTTTGCCTTTCTCCTGGTCCTTGAGACGGGGATGCTCGGGGTCTTCTTCGCGCTCGATTTCTTTCTCTTTTACATTTTCTGGGAGGTGATGCTGGTCCCGATGTATTTCCTCATCGGCGTTTGGGGGAGCGACCGTCGTCTCTACTCGGCCATCAAGTTCTTCCTCTATACCCTGTTTGGCAGCGTGATCATGCTCCTGGGGATCCTGGCGATCTACTTCCACCATGGTTCCCAGACCGGGGCTTACACCTTCGATCTCCTTCGACTGATGACGGTCTCGTACCCCTCGACCCCGCTCTTCACCCTCCTCGGCGTTCCGTTCTCGTTCCAGGACCTGGTTTGGCTGTCATTCTTTCTGAGCTTTGCGATCAAGGTTCCGCTGTTCCCATTCCACACCTGGCTGCCGGACGCCCACACCGACGCCCCGACGGCTGGCAGCGTCATTCTGGCAGGCGTCCTCCTCAAGATGGGGTCCTACGGCTTTATCCGGTTCAATCTGCCGATGTTCCCCGAGGCAACGCGGCACTTCGTTCCCATGATCGTCGTCCTCTCGATCATCTCCATCATTTACGGCGCGATGGTCTGCATGGTCCAGCCCGACATGAAGCGCCTGATCGCCTACAGTTCCGTCAGCCACATGGGCTTCGTCATGCTGGGCATGTTCGCCCTGAACATGCAGGGTGTCCAGGGGAGCATCATCCAGATGGTCAATCATGGCCTCTCGACCGGCGCCCTCTTCCTGATCGTCGGCCTGATTTACGACCGGCGCCACACCAGGCTCATCTCGGAGTTGGGAGGGCTCTCCAAACAGATGCCGGTCTACGCCACGCTGTTCGCCATCATCATGCTCTCTTCCATGGGACTTCCCGGACTCAATGGGTTCATCGGGGAGTTTTTGATTCTTGTGGGCGCCTTCAGGGTCAACTATGTCTGGGCCGCCTTTGCCGTCACCGGGATCGTTCTCGGCGCGGCCTATATGCTGTGGCTCTATCAGCGGACCATGTTCGGCGCGCTCGAGAACCCGAAGAACGCCGCGCTCAAGGACCTCAGTCCCAGGGAGATGAGCACCCTAGTCCCCATCATCGTCATGTGCTTCTGGATCGGGCTCTACCCCTCTCCCTTCCTAAGTCGGATGGAGGCGTCCGTCAAGAACATCCTGACGCGGGTCAACAAGGTGCACACCGCTGAGGTCGACCCTTCCGGGAGTGGCCTCGAAGCACCCGCCCTGAGCTCTGTCGAAGGGTGCGCTGAGCCCTGTCGAAGCGGGCCGCCTCAGATGCATCCCTTGGCCGCACTACCGTCCCTGGAGCCTCGATGACCCAGGCGTTCAATATGGCAGACCTCTCCACGGCTGCGCCAGAAGTGATCTTGAGCCTGGTCGCCATGCTGATCCTCATGCTCGATTTCATCGCCCCGAGAGGCAAACGGGACTGGCTGGGATACCTGAGCATCCTTGGCGTCCTCCTTACCCTGATAGTCCTGATCAGGAGGTGGGGAGCCCCCCAGTCTGCCTTCAGCGGGCAGTATCTCAGTGATCCCTTCGCCCTCTTCTTCAAGATCGTGTTCCTGATCTCGGCCGCTCTGATCCTCCTCATGTCGATCGGCTACCTGAAGGAAGAAGGGGTTGACAAGGGGGAGTTTTACGGCCTGATCCTCTTCGCCACGCTGGGGATGATGCTGATGGCCAGCGCGGTAGACCTGCTGATCCTCTATATCGGGCTGGAGACCATGTCGATCTCCATCTACGTCCTCGCCGGGTTTTTGAAGCGGGAGCGGCGGAGCAACGAGGCGGCCCTCAAGTACCTGCTCATGGGGGGCTTCTCGTCAGCCATCATTCTCTACGGGATTGTCATGTTGTACGGCCTCACCGGGGCCACTGGCCTCAAGGAGATCGCCTCCGGCCTGACAAGGGGAGGGGGCCAGCTCTCGAACCCGGCGCTCATTTTGGCCATGGTGATGCTGGCGGCAGGCTTCGGCTTCAAGATCGCTGCCGTCCCGTTTCACATGTACATCCCCGACGTATACGAGGGGGCCCCCACCCCGGTGACGGCCCTCCTCGCGGCCGCTTCAGAGATCGCCGGCCTTGCGATCCTCCTGCGGGTCTTTCTGGTCGCAATCCCGGGACTACAGGATCGCTGGGTCCTCCTCTTCTATGTCCTTTCTTTACTCACGATGACGGTGGGAAATGTCGTGGCGATCGCGCAGAGCAATATCAAGCGGATGCTGGCCTACAGCTCCATCGCCCACATCGGGTACCTCCTGATCGGGTTGGTGGCGGGACGGCCGCTGGGGATCTCGGCCACGCTTCTGTACACGCTGGCGTACGCCTTGATGACGCTTGGCGCGTTTGCCATGGTGATCCTCCTCTGTGTGGGAGAGGTGAAGGGGGAGCGGATCGACGACTTCACCGGCCTGGCTCAGCGGAGCCCCATGGCAGCCGCAGCCATGTTGATCTTCCTTCTCTCGCTGGCCGGTGTGCCGCCCACTGCCGGCTTTGTGGGCAAGCTCTACCTCTTCGGCGCAGCCATCGAGCGTGGCTACGTCTGGCTCGCGGTGATCGCCGTCGTCAATTCTACCATCTCGCTCTTCTATTACATGAAGGTGGTGATGGCGATGTACATGCGGGACCTTCCGCCGACTGGCTTGGCCCTGAGCTCGTCCCGGCCCCTGCGGGTGGCGCTCTTTGTAGCGGCGGCGGGCACCCTCGTCATCGGGGTCTACCCTGGTCCTTTTCTGGACCTTGCCCGGGCCTCGGTCGCCGGGCTCTGGTAGATAAAGTTCCAAGTTCCACGTTCTGGGTTCCGGATTTTCGTTGAACATGGCACCCGGAACTTGGGACCCGGAGCTTACTTGGTGAGACTTGACACAGTGCAGGGGGAAGGCTAGAGTGAGGCTCGGGAGAGGGGTCTTAGAGGGCTGGATTCACCGACGTGGCGATGAAGGACGATCAGGCTTCACTGTGGCGTCAACTCGCGGGATTGAGTTCGCTGGGGATTACCTTTGCTGCTTCGATAGCCATAGGGGCTGCGATCGGCATCGGCCTCGACCGGTGGCTCGAGACGTCCCCGTGGTTCACCATCCTATTCTTCCTTTTCGGGGTTGCAGCCGGCTTTTTCAACCTCCTGAAAGACCTGAACCGTTGGGGACGATGATGGATTCGGAGGGGTGCGTGATCTCGGGCATCAGAGGTGGGGAGCGTTATGGAACATCATCCGACGATTGTTCAGATTCCTAATTTTCTGGGGCCGCTCGGCATCCCCGGGCCATGGGTGCCGGAGCATGTGGCGATGGCTTGGCTTGCGATGGCGATCCTGGTCAGCCTGTCATATCTGGCCACGAGGAGACTCGAGGCAGTGCCGGGACCGATGCAGAACCTCATGGAGGTAGTTGTCGAGGCGTTCGGAAACCTGTTGGAGCAAATGATCGGGCCCAAAGGAAAACGATACCTCCCCTTGATCGGCACGGCCGGCCTCTTCATCCTGGTTGGCAATCTCCTGGGAAGCATCCCCGGGCTCAAGCCGCCGACGGCCAACCTCAACACCACGGCGGCATTGGCCATCACCGTCTTCCTCTCCTACAATTACTTTGGCATCCGGGAGCACGGGATCGTCGCCTACCTGCGCCATTTCTGCGGGCCGATCCTGTGGCTGGCCCCCATCATGTTTCCGATCGAGTTGATCGGCCACTTGGCTCGGCCGATCTCCCTGTCGATTCGACTGTTTGGCAATATTTTCGGCGAGGAAAGCGTCATTGCCATCCTCCTTTCGCTGATCTGGTTAGTGATTCCATACGGCATTTACCTGGCGGTCATGATGCCCCTGAGTCTCTTTACGAGCGTTGTCCAGACCTTTATCTTTGTGATGCTCTCCATGGTGTATATCGCGGGAGCGGTTCAAGTCGAACACGAGGAGCATCACTAACCCCGTCCCTTGCCGAAAGGAGTGGCGTCGATGAGCCGGATACAAAGAGTTCGCGTGTTGCTATTATTGATGATTGCTGTCCTTGCGCTTGGAGCCACGGCCGCGCTGGCCGCCGAAGGGGCGAAGTCCGACTCTTCGACCTTCTTCGTCGTGTCGGTCCTGACGGGGGGATTTGCCATGGCCATCGCATCGGCGGCTGCGGCGATCGGCCAGAGCCGGGCCATCGTGAGCGCGCTGGACGCGATCGGGCGGCAGCCCTCTGCGGCGGGCCGGATCCAGGTGGCCATGATCATCGGGCTGGCCCTGATCGAATCATTGGCCATTTATGTGCTCCTGATAGCCCTGATTATCTTCTTCGCGAATCCCTTCATCAAGTACGTGGTCCCCGGGCCGTAGGGGACGTCGAAAGTTCGGCGCGGCGGCCGACCGCTCAGACGAAGGAAGCAGTGCTCCTCTCGTACCTGCCGATCTTCATCCTGGTGATCGTGGCAGCAGGCTTCGCCCTGGCTCTCCTCTTCTTATCATCGGTGCTTGGGCCTCGGCGGCCTTCCAAGGAAAAGCTGTCCACGTACGAGTGCGGGATCGATCCGATCGGCACTGCCAGGGAGCGGTTCTCGGTCAAATTTTACCTGGTCGCGATGCTGTTCATCATCTTCGACATCGAGATCGTGTTTCTATACCCCTGGGCGGTTGTCCTGCATGACCTGAAACTCTTCGGGTTGGTTGAGATGGTCTTCTTCCTCGGCATCCTCCTCGTCGGCCTCCTGTACGTATGGAAGAAGGGGGGGCTGGAATGGACGACGTGAACGCAGAGGAAGCCGAGGAGAACCTCACTGTTCGGAGGCTGCGCGAAAGGTTCCCGGGTGCGGTCCTTTCGACCAGGAGTGTCCGCAACGAGTCCACCATCCTCGTCAAATTGGGTGACATCGTTCGCGCCTGCCGGCATCTGAAAGAGGACCCCGACCTCCGGTACGATTTTCTCTCCGATCTGACCGCGATTGATCGGCTCACGGAACATCCACGTTTCGAGGTGGTCTATCACCTCTATTCGCTGCAGTTCAAGCGGCGGATCCGGTTGAAGGTCCAGCTTGAGGAGGGCGAGGTGGTCCCGAGCGTCACGCCCGTCTGGAGCACAGCCAATTGGCACGAGCGCGAAGTGTTCGACATGTTCGGGATCAGCTTTGAAGGCCACCCGGATCTCCGGAGGATCCTGATGCCGGAGGAATGGGAAGGGCATCCGCTCCGGAAAGACTATCCGGTCCAGGCCTCCCCAAAATGGTGGGAGGAGGGGGGCGGCGGGTGACTGAAGCGCGCACCATGACCATCAACATGGGGCCGCAACACCCTAGCACCCACGGCGTGCTGCGATTGGTCCTTGAGCTGGATGGGGAGATCGTAGTCAAATGCACCCCGCACATCGGCTACCTGCACACCGGAATGGAGAAAATCGCGGAGAGCAAGCGGTACCAGCAGGTTATTCCTATCACGGACCGGATGGATTATCTGGCCCCCCTCAGCAATAATCTGGCGTATGTATTGGCCGTCGAGAAGCTGCTGGGAATCGAGGTCCCATCACGGGCCAAGGCGATCCGTGTGATGCTGACAGAGTTGACCCGGATCGGGAGTCATCTGGTCTGGCTGGGGACCCATGCGATCGACATCGGAGCCATGAGCGTCTTCCTCTACGCCTTCCGGGAGCGTGAGCAGATCCTGGACATGTACGAGCAGGTGGCCGGGGCCCGGATGATGTCCAGTTACTTCCGGGTGGGAGGGTTGTTCGCTGACCTGCCGGAAGGGTTCGAGAAGACAGCCCGCGCCTTTGTAACCAGCTTTCCCGACCGCTTGGCCGAGTATGAGGACCTGCTCACCGACAATCCGATCTGGATCCAGCGGACCAAGGGGATCGGCGTCATCAAGCCGGAGGACGCTGTGGACCTCGGCTTGAGCGGTCCCGGCCTCCGCGCCTGCGGAGTCCCATGGGACATCAGAAAATCCAATCCCTATTCGGGCTATGAGCAGTATGCGTTCGAGATCTCCAGGGGGACTCACGGCGATGTCTATGACCGATACCTCTGCCGCATCTTTGAGATGCGGCAGAGCGTCGCGATCGTCCGCCAGTCCCTGGAGCGCCTCCCGGACGGACCGATCGTCATCCAGGATCCAAAATTGACGCCACCGCCCAAGCCGATGGTCAAGAAGAGCATGGAGGCGCTGATCCACCACTTCCTCCTCTGGTCGGAAGGGTTCCGGGTGCCCGCCGGAGAGGTGTACCAGAGCATCGAATCGCCAAAGGGCGAGTTCGGCGTATACCTGGTCAGCGACGGGAGCAACAAGCCTTACCGGGTTCACTTCCGTACGCCCTCTTTCGTGAACCTCCAATCGCTGGCCAGGATGGTGGAGGGGCGATTGGTTGCCGATCTGGTAGCGATCATCGGCAGCATCGATATCGTCCTGGGCGAAGTGGATCGCTAGTGCCGGCCCAATTAACTTCGCCTCGCAGCGTTGCTAACCCCGGCCCGCTCCCTGCGACGTACCTGAGAATGTACGCCTCGGTCGGTCCCGGGGCCAGCGCCTTGCCAGGCTCGTTCCTTGGGCCGGCATGGTGCACGCCAACTCAAGAGGGAGTTAGTTGGAGGCGCATGGGGGCGTATTAATGACCGAAGAGGACATTCAGCAAATTCTGTCCCGCTATCCTCATCGGCGGTCCGCCCTCCTTCCCCTGCTGCACCTCGGCCAGCAGGAGGCAGGGTATTTGACTGAAGAGGTTCTGGCCCAGTTGGCCAGACGTCTCGGCCTCTCACCAGTCCAGGTGGTGGAAGTCGCCACCTTCTACGACCTGTTTCGCCTGAAACCCGGGGGGCGGCGGGAGATCTGGGTTTGCCACAACGTGAGTTGTTCGCTCATGGGGGCCGAGCATGTGGTCCGCCGCCTCGAAGAGGAACTCGGCGTCGCCGCGGGAGAAACGACCCGGGATGGAGTGTTCACGCTGAAGCGGGTCGAATGCCTTGCCGTCTGCGATCTCGCGCCGGCGATCCAAGTGGGCGCCGATTATCACGGCCCTGTTTCCCCACGGGATGTCGCGGCGCTGGTTGACCGGCTGCGGAAGCAATGAGCTATCAGCGATCAGCGCTTTTGCTGAAAGCTGAGGGCTGAACGCTGAGCGCTTCTGTGATTGAGCAAAACGATGAGTGAGAAGATCCTCACGAAACGGTTCGAGATTCCAGGGTATGGTGGGACCCTCGAGGATTACGTGGCAACCGGAGGGTATCAGGCCATTGCCAAAGCGCTCAAAGAGCATACCCCGGCCAGCTTGATCGAGTTGGTGAGGCGATCGGGATTGAGGGGCCGTGGCGGCGCAGGCTTTCCGACCGGGGTGAAGTGGGGCTTCGTTCCCAAGGACCCGGGCCTGACGAAGTATCTGGTCTGCAATGCCGACGAGAGCGAGCCGGGGACCTTCAAGGATCGGGATCTCATCATGCGGGATCCTCACCAGCTCTTGGAGGGGATGCTGCTGGCCAGCTATGCGATCGGTTGCAGGACCGCCTACATCTACATCAGAGGCGAGTTCATCGCAGGGGCGCGCATCCTCGAGCGGGCGATCAGTGATGCCGCCGCGCACGGCTTCTTGGGGAGGGACATCCTGGGGAGCGGTTTTGGGTTGGAGATCCAACCGCACAGGGGGGCCGGCGCCTACATCTGTGGAGAGGAAACCGCGCTGCTGGAGTCACTGGAGGGGAAGCGAGGCTTGCCGCGGCTCAAGCCCCCATTTCCGGCTACGGCGGGACTCTACCGAATGCCCACCGTCGTGAACAACGTGGAAACCCTCAGCAACCTTCCTCACATCGTGATGCGGGGAGCCGAATGGTTCTCCAGCATCGGCACCCCCAAGAGCACAGGCACCCGGATCTTTTCGGTGAGCGGCCACGTCCGTCGTCCTGGAAACTACGAGCTCCCGATCGATGTTCCCATGAGGGAGTTGATCTTCGAGCATGCGGGCGGGGTGCGGGGGGGCCGCCGCCTGAAGGCAGTGATCCCCGGAGGCTCCTCGGTGCCAGTTCTCATCGAGCAACATCTGGATATTCGGATGGACTTCGAGTCCCTGGCCAAGGCAGGTTCGATGGCCGGGTCGGGCGGTGTCATCGTGATGGATGACACCACTTGCATGGTCCGGACCGGAGAGGTCGTCGCCAGGTTCTATCATCATGAATCGTGCGGCCAGTGCACGCAGTGCCGGGAAGGGACCGCCTGGCTCCACAAGACGCTTCGGCGGATAGAGGAGGGCCGCGGCAGGAAGGCTGATCTCGATCTCCTCCTGGACATCTGCGACAACATGCAGGGAAAGACCATCTGCCCTCTGAGCGACGCCGCGGCCATGCCGATTCAAAGCTATATGAAATATTTTGGCGATGAATTCGAGCGACACGTCGTGGAGCATGCCTGCCCCTTCGGATCCAGGGACGGGTCGTAGGCCGGCAGCAGGGGGACATGATGCCGGAACCCGCCTTCTTCGTCATCATGGTGGCGAAGATCATTGTGGTCTTCGGGCTGATGGTGCTGAGCGTGGCGTATCTGACCTGGTTGGAGCGGAAGGTCCTTGGCCACATCCAGGTTCGGCTGGGGCCGATGCGGGTCGGCCCCCACGGCCTGTTGCAGCCGTTCGCCGACGTGCTCAAGCTGATGTTCAAGGAGGACATCGTCCCCCAGGCCGCCGACCGCGTGCTCTACTTCCTTGCCCCAACGCTCGCGCTCATCGCCTCCTTCATTTCTTTCGCCGTGATCCCTTTCGGGGACCGGGTTCGACTCTTCGGCCGGAGCATCGATCTTGTCATCACCGACGTGAACATCGGGCTCTTGTTCGTGTTCGGTGTCGCCTCCCTGGGGATCTACGGGATCGTCCTGGGAGGCTGGGCCTCGAACAACAAGTATGCGTTGCTCGGGGGGCTGCGCTCCGCGGCCCAGATGATCAGCTATGAGCTGTCGTTAGGCCTCTCGGTCGTGGGAGTCCTGATGCTCTCCCGGTCGCTGAGTCTGGTGGAGATCGTCAATGCCCAGTCACAAGCCTGGTTCATCGTGCTTCAGCCGATCGGCTTCCTCATCTTCCTGATCTGCGCCGTCGCTGAGACTAACCGCGCCCCCTTCGATCTGCCCGAAGCCGAGACGGAACTGGTGGCCGGTTTCCATGTCGAGTATAGCTCCATAAAGTTCGCCATGTACTTCATGGCCGAGTATGCCAACATGATTACCGTATCCGCCATGGCCACGACCCTGTTTCTGGGCGGCTGGAGGGGGCCGTTCCTGCCGCCGGTTGTCTGGTTTCTGGGTAAGCTCTTCCTGTTCATCTTCCTCTTCATCTGGCTCAGGGCCACCCTTCCGCGCTTCAGGTACGACCAACTGATGCGATTCGGATGGAAGTTTCTGCTGCCTGTGGCGCTCGCCAACATCATGATCACGGCTGCCTTTGTTGCGCTGAGGTAGGTATGGAATGGTTGGTATTCGGCCCGCTGGCTGCCGTGGCCCTCGCCACCGCCGTATCGGTCATCGTTCTGCGGAACCCGATCTACTGCGCCCTTTCTCTCGTTGGGACGTTCTTCGCGCTATCGGGGCTCTATCTTCTCCTGCAGGCGCAGTTCATCGCCGTGGTACAGGTAATCGTCTACGCCGGAGCGATCATGGTCTTGTTCCTGTTCGTGATCATGTTGCTCGACGTGGGCCACGAGCCACCGCCCTGGCTCCGACAGGATACACCCAGGCTGGTGCTGGGCATCGGCCTGGTAACCCTCCTGCTTCTCGAGCTGGCCGTCGCCATCGGGTCCTGGGTCTCCCACGGCATCCGGGGGTCCTACACATCTGACCTCGTCAACGCCGTGGGCAATACCCAGCTTGTCGGCCGTCTTCTGTTCACCGATTTCCTCATCCCGTTCGAGATCACCTCGTTCATCCTGCTCATCGCGATCGTCGGCGCGATGGTGCTGGCCAAGAGGTAGCCCTGTGGGGTGCGAGGTGCGAAGCGCCAGGTGCGAAGCGCGAAGTGCGGGGGGCGGGGTGCGATGACAGGGACTGTCCCGCTGAATGCGTATCTGATCCTGAGCGCTGCGCTCTTCGCCATTGGGGTGATCGGGGTGCTGATCCGGCGCAATGCCCTGATCATCTTCATGGCGATCGAACTGATGCTGAACGCGGTGAACCTGAGCTTTGTTGCGTTTTCGAGGTTTCTTGCCTCGATGGATGGGCAGATCATCGTCTTCTTCGTGATGGCGGTGGCCGCAGCCGAGGTGGCGCTCGGCCTGGCCATCATCATTGCGCTCTACAGGAACAAGGAGTCCGTCGATGTGGACGAGATCAATCTCCTTCGAGGGTAGTTTCGAGTTTCGAGTTTCGAGTTCCGAGTTCCAAGGGGAGGATTGTTTCTACCGTCGAGAAAGCCGAAACCCGAAACCCGAAACCCGGAACTCTGAGTTATGATCTGGCTGATCCCGGTTATCCCGCTGCTGGGGAGCCTCGTCGTCGGCCTGACTGGCCGCCGGATGCGGCGAAGTTCCGTTGCGATCATCGCCTGCGGGGCCGCGCTGCTCGCTCTGCTTGTTTCTCTCGATTCTTTTGCT
>JBGQJI010000023.1:0-26008 GCA_041498975.1 Methylomirabilis sp. (SeqCode) | reverse complement strand
GGTGATCGTGACGTCGCCCAGGTGCAGGGTGTGCCCATTGTCCGCGCGCACGATGTTCGCCCCAGACAGTGGCGTGAGATACCCGGCCTCGGCCTTGTTGATCACGACCTTGGCGTCCACCCGTTCGAGGAGTTCCGCAACCCCCTGGATCTCCAGCCCGAACAGCTTGCCGCCCACATGATCCGGATGGGTGTGGGTGACAAGGATGTGGGTGATCCGCATCTCATCAGCCTGGGCGAGGTCCACGATCCGGTCGATCTCCCAGGCAGGATCGACCACGGCAACCTCTTTCGTCTTGGTCGAGCCGATGAGGTAGACATAGTTGGCCATCTGGCCCAATTCAACCTGTTTCAGGTACAGGCTCGATTGTGTCACTTGCACGCCTCCGAGAGGACCTTCCTAATATAGACGCATGAAGGGAAGCATCGTTGCTTAGAGAATCCCCTTCGCCCGTGTCATTGCTTCGAAAGTCCCCCTCACGTGCGTCATTGCGAGGAGCGGAGCGATGAAGCAATCTCGCAGTGAAAGGACGGTGAGATTGCCGCGCTCCCGTCGGTCGCTCGCAATGACATCAACGTGACAGCACTTATTGCGCTTGTTACGACTAGGCGTAAGCGGTCTTTGTACATCTCCCCACCTCCGCTAACGGACCATAGCCGTCTCGACGAACACCTCCGGATGGACGATCCGTGCCAGCCGTTCCAGACCCTCAACAAGCCGCGGTCCGGGGCGGCCGAAGAGCTCCTCCGGAAAACAGTGAACCTGTCCGGCCTTCACCGCTCGCAGTCGCTCCCAACCGGGCCGCGCCGCGACCTTCGACACATCCATCTTCCTTTGTAGCGTCCCACACCAACAAAGGATCACATGGTCCGGGTCTCGCTCCAAGACCTCCGATTCGTTGACGACAACGCTGCTCGCCTCGACATCTTTGAAGAGCAGGTCGGCTGCGGCCAACTCGCTCATCTGGACGATCCAGCTCTGCCGGCCGGGGCTGATGAGCGGCTTCGGCCACCACTCCCAGTACACCGTTGGCCGGTGAGCCGCCCCCTGCGCCCGCGTCCGGGCCACCGCGATCCGACTCTGAAGGCCGGCGATCAGGCGGCGCGCATTCTCTGGCACTCCGGTCGCTTCGCCGACCGTCTCGATATCCGTGAGAACCTCTTCCAGGCTTTTCGGATTCAAGACCAGAAACGGCACGCCCAGACGCTCGACGGCCGGAATGTTCCGCTCCATCCCTGGCACGCTGAGGGAAGCCAGAATCAGGTCCGGATCCAGGGCGGCCACCCTCGCCATGTCGATCTTCAGGTCGGGGCCAACCTTTGACAGGCTCTCAACCTGCGGGGGGAAGTCAGACCAATCATCCACCCCAACCACCCGATCGCCGATCCCGAGCGCAAACAGGATCTCGGTGTTGCTGCAGGTCAGCGACACAATTCGGTTCGGGATACCTCGATTCATATCGTCTTGCTCCCCTCACCCTTGACTCCGGTCTATACACCCCAGCGTGAGGAGTGGATGGAGGTAACTGGGGTTACTTAAGCGACCGACCCCCATCCACCACCACCACTTGACCGGTGATGAAGTCCGAGCCTTCCAGAAGGAAGAGGACTGTCTTGGCGACATCAGTCGGGTCGCCGATCCGCTTCAGGGGCGTGGCCCTGACGATCGCTTCGCGCTCCTTGTCCCCGTATTCCTCCGGCAGCAACACCGTCCCAGGCGCCACAGCATTGACTTGCACTTCGGGCGCCAGCGCCTTGGCCAGCCCATGGGTCAGCGTGATCAGCGCCCCCTTGGAGACAGAATACGGGAGGAAGTCGGCCCACGGCGCGATCCCGGCGACATCGGCCACGTTGACGATCTTCCCTTCCCCACGGCGACGCATCTGAAGTCCAAACCGCCTGGCCAACAGGAACGGCCCCGTGAGGTTCACCCGAAGGAACTGCTCCCAGTCCTGAGCCGTGAGCTTCTCTAGCGGCGTCCTATAGAAGAGGGCGGCGCTATTCACCAGGATGTCGATCTTCCCGAACGCCTGGACCGCACGGTCGGCGAGCGCCTCGACCTCCTCCTCCTGTGCGAGATCGGCCTGGACGGCCACAGCCCGCCGACCGAGACGCTCTATCGCCTCGACTGTCGCTCGGGCCTCGGATGCGCTCCTGTTGTAGTGGACGGCGATATCCATGCCGCGATCGGCCATCGCGAGGGCGATCGCCTGGCCCACACGCCTCGCCGCACCTGTCACCAACGCTGCACGGCCGCGAAGCTCCATTTCTTCCTCTTAGCCCCAATCCGAAATTAACGGGACTGCGAATGTCTGGCTACACAGCGGGTGGCGCGGTGAGCGGGTGCCCACCCACGCCTCCGGCGCGGGTACCCGGCCCGCAGCGTAAGGGCCCCACTGGGGGATGGGTGGAGCGAGGACGACGGGGGCTGATCACCGCGACAGGACCCGCCGGCTGCGCTACTCATCCCACTAGATATTTTCGGATCGGGGTTAGTTGGCGCCGGCCTCTGCCCGCAAGCGCTTCACCGCTGCCATCATATTAATCAGCTTGCCCTTCGCTTCGTCGATCGTCCTGGTCTTCAGGCCGCAGTCGGGGTCGATCCAGAGCGACTCCTTCGGCAGGAGCTGCAACGCCTTCTCGACCCTGGCCCTGACCGTCTCTGGCGTCTCCACCTCATGCGAGTGGACATCCAGGACCCCAACAGACAGATCTTTGGTGAACGGGTCCCGCCGGAACATCTCCATCAGATTCAGCGTGCTATGGGAGATCGCCAAGTCGAGGTTATCCACCGGCAGTTTCAGCATCTGGGAGTAGATCTTGTCAAAAGCGCCGTAGCAGGCATGAATGATGAAGTAGGCGGGCAGGCCATCGGTGACCATGTGCATCGCCTCGATGGCAAATGGAAGCTCTTCCGGACGCACGGAGAGGGCGGGTTCGTCGATCTGGACGATCTTCGCTCCCGCCTCCACCAGCGCTTCGACCTCACGCCGGATCTCACGCGCCAGGGCGAGACAGGCCGAGCGCCGGTCCGGATAGTGCTCGTTAAACGACCAGTCCATGACTGTGTAGGGACCGGTCAGCATCCCCTTCACCGGTCGCTTCGTGAGACCCTGGGCATAGCGCCACCAGCCGACGGTCATCGAGCCCGGCCATTTTACTTCGCCCACAATGATCGGTTTGTGGTAGTAGCGATTGCCATAGGAGCGAACGAGGCCGCTTTGCTCAAAGCCCGGCATCAGCTCCGAGAAATAGGCCACCATATCGCCACGGTACATCTCGCCGTCCACCAGCACGTCCAACCCGATATCCTCCTGGGTCCTGATCCAGAAGGCCGTGGCCTGTCGCTCAAGGTCCTCCAGTTCCTTCCGTTCGATCTTCTTCTTGGCGAACTTCGCCCGCGCCTCGACCAGGTAGTCAGGTTTCGGGAAACTCCCGACGGTGCTGGTCGGAAAGATCGGCAGCTCGATCCCCAGGCTCTTCAGCTTCGTTCGGCTCATCCTATCCCCTCCCCGCGAATGCTGCCCTGACGGCCGCCATCTGCTTCAGCTTGAGGTGGGCTTTATCCCTCGGTAGATACTCCAAACCGCAGGAGGAGGTCAGGTAGGAGGGTGAGCCCTTGACTTTCGGCGCCACTTTGCGAAGCGTGGGCAGGACCTCCTCCGTCCGCTCCATCCGCGTGTTGCGGCCGTCGATCAGCCCGAAGGCGATCGCCTTGTCGGAGCCAAGCCGCGCGATCAGATCGCTGAGCCCATGGCTGTACGTAAAATCGAATCCCAATGCATCGACTGGAAATCCCTGGAGGACCTCATAAAGCGGCGCCGCATCGCCGAAGTACGTGGCGAGGAGCAGCCGGGCCGAACCTTTGCGGCTTTCGATCCTGGTCAGCGCCACTTTGACGAGTCCCGCATCCCCCGGATGGTGAAGCATCGACGGCTCATCTACCTGGATCAGGGCTGCGCCGGCGCCCACCAGGGCTTCCACCTCCTTCATCAGGGCTTCGGTGTAGTCGGCCACCAGCTCCGGAAGATCGCGGTAGCGTGAGCTCTCTAGGATCGAAAACCGGCCCAGCGTGTACGGCCCCGTCAGGGTCACCTTGACCGGCTTGGGCGAGACCGCCTGGGCGGAACGGTACTCTTCGACAAGGATCGGCCCCTTCCAGGAGATTCGATCGACCACCACCGGCTGGCGGATGTAGAAGTTCGTGTCGAAGAAGCGGAGGAGGCCGTTGATCTTCACTCCATCGAGCCGTCCGGCGAAATGAGAGATCGGATCGTACCAGCGGATCTGCCCATCGGTCACCAGATCGAATCCGGCCGAGGCCTGCTCCTGAACGATCTCCTGAATCATCGACGTCTGGATTTTCTCAAACTCCTGCGCCGTAATCTCCCCTCGCTCGTGTTGCGCATAGGCGCGGCGGAGCCGCTGCTGGCCCGCCGCATCCCCTATCCGTGGGTAGCTGCTATGATTCGCGAGCAACAACTCCATGTCTCCCTCCGAGAGAAGTTAGTAGGATGATCAGCCGTTTATAAACGGAGACGCCACTGATGAATGCCTAAGCGGCGGCATCCCCTTGACCGCCTGAGCGATGGCCCGAAGCATGGCCGGCCCAACCCCGCAACAGCCACCCACCAAGTTCGCACCTGCTTCGACAAACCGTCGTGCATACTCCGCCACCTCGTCCGCCGAAGGCGGCGATGTAGGCGGGACTCCAGCGCTCGGCTTCATCGCGACCGGCAGGGCGGTCGCTGCAGCCATCTCTTCGCAGATCGGCAGGAGCGATTGGAAGCCGGAGGAGCAGTTGGCGCCTACAACCTGGACACCCATCGCCTCCAGGGCGCGGGCGGCTGCCGCCGGCCCCTCCCCGCTTCGCAGCGTCCCATCCGTGGTGAACGTCAGCAACGCAAGGATCGGCACATCTGGAGCCACCGACTTTGCTGCGCCAACAACCGCCTCCATCTCCTCCAGGTCGGAGATCGTCTCGATAGCGAGAAGATCGACGCCTCCGGAGATCAGAGCCTCAACCTGCTCGGTGAAGACCGATATGGCCTCCTGCCGCGAAAGCCGGGGAGATTTCACGCCATCGGGCGCCAACGGTCCGATATCCCCAGCCACGAGAGCTTTGCCTTCGGCGGCCGCTTTCGCCAGGTCGACCGAAGCCCGGTTCAGATCGAACACCTTCACGCCCCACCCGAACGGATCAAGGCGCAGCCGGGTCGCGCCAAAGGTATTCGTGAGGACGATATCGGCGCCCGCCTCGATGTATGCCTCATGAAGCTCCCGCACCTCGTCAGGCCGCTCGAATGACCAGAGGTCAGGCGGGTAGCCTCGGGGCAGCCCCCTGGTCTGCAGAAGCGTCCCCATTCCACCGTCCATGATGAGGACCTCTCGAGACAGGCGCTCAGTCAACGCTGCGCCGGTAGTCATTAGCGCTCTGCTCAACCCCACCCAACCTCCCCTTACAAAGGAGAGGAGAAATCTGGGCAGCCATGCGGCTCAACTCAAGCAATACCTTACCCCACGGCCATCCTTCTGTCATGATCCGATTTCTTACTTATGATACTTTCCACACCGCTGCCTGCCAAGCAATTTCTCCTTGCACATGGCACCTGCAATGCGGCCTGTATCCGATCGCGACGCTCATCTCAATTCCCGGAGGCGCAATAGGCTCGGAAAATGGTGGCAAGCGAAACGAAAAGTGGCTATCCTGACGGAGATGACGATCGGTTCACTCCTCACCAGCGCTGCAGCGAATAGCACGACGTGATCGTCACTAACCAGCGGCCTGAGGGGCACACCTCGGGCTGAAGTGTGCCCGGAGGAAACGATGAGACGCGAAGCGATGATACAGTCGGGCGGCGGGTTAAAGCAAGAGATCGTGATTGGCCCCCATCGCTTGATGGCCGACGAGGGGCCGGAGCTGGGAGGGGAGGATGCCGGGCCCAACCCTTTCAACCTGCTGGCGGCGGGGCTGGGGGCCTGAACCGCAATCACACTGCGCATGTATGCGCAGCGGAAAGGATGGCCGCTGAAGGACGTGAAGGTGACGGTTCGCTACGAGCCTGGCCCCTCAGGATTGGACGGTAGCGAGGGGCAACGGTTTGTTCAGGCCGTCGAGCTGATCGGAGATCTCACCGCCGAACAGCGCAGCCGATTGGAGAGTATCATCGAGCGATGCCCGGTCCACCGAACCCTCTCATCAGGGATCCCGATCGTCGCCGCATAATGGCGGGGCCGTGAGCGTTCACATTCGCGGACGACCAACGGTCCGAGAGAGATCCTTGGAATCTGAACGCTCACTTGCCCCCCGCACCACCTCAGAAGCGGAACAGCTCAACCAAAAATGAGCAAGGCCCCTCGGCGCACTGCCGAGGGGCCCTATCTTCTCGAGTAGCTCCCCGGTGGGGTGCCTAGCCCACCTTCGGTACGGCCGTGCCGCACTTCTCGCAGACTCGCATCATGCGGCCGCGTGGGTTGAAGACCATGCTCCAGAACATGTCGCCGCCGCAGGTGCACTGACCGGCCTTCTTGGTCGTCTGCACCTTGTTGCGGCTGGCGAGCTTAGCTCCCTTCGTCTCCTCCGCCATATCGGTTTCTCCCTCCTTTCACAGGTATTTGTGATTCTTCGTCTTCTCCGGACCACGCTTTCAGCCGCCAGCACACACAAATATTCCCGTCGCCCTGCAGGCGAAAATATACCCTCAACCTGGCATTAGGGATCTGAATTGGGCTTGTTCGGCAATACCGAAGGAAGAGCCTGGTGGGCTAACAGCTTCGGTGGGCCGTGGTGATCCGACGCGTTATTCTAAGGATTGTGAAATAATTGTCAAGGAAAATTTTCATTCCTGACGCCAGGAATCGGGACAGCCGCTTGGACCCTGCCCCGCAAGCTGCCAGGAGAGCGGCTGGTTGTTATCAGAACGGTGGAAGTCGAAACAGCCGGCGGGCATTCTCGGTGGTGAGGCGACCCACCTCGTCCAGGGGCATTCCCAGGATGCGGGCCACCTCAAGGGCGGTATGGAGGAGATGCCCTGGTTCGTTCCGCTGACCCCGGACAGCTTGCGGAGGTAGGTAGGGACAGTCGGTCTCCAGGACAAGACGATCCACTCTGGCCTTACGCACGACCTCCCGAAGACCCTCGTTCTTCGGATAGGTCACGGGTCCGGCGATCGAGGTGTAGTAGCCCCTGGCCCATGCCTCCTCCGCCAGGACCAGGTCGCCGGAGAAGCAGTGCAGGACCACCGCATCGGCCTGTTCTTCCTGCAAGACCTGCATCGTCTCTCGATGCGCGTCACGATCGTGGACGATGAGTGGCAGGTCCCGCTCCTTGGCGAGGCGGATCTGGCGGCGAAAGGCCTCCGTCTGTGCTGGGCGCGGGGAGCGGTCGCGATAGAAATCGAGGCCGGCCTCGCCGATCGCCACGACCTTCTGGCTCTTCGACAGCTCCCGAAGGGTCTCATCGGTTCTGTCGTCGTAGTGCTTGGCGTCATGGGGATGCACGCCGACGCTGGCATAGGCCTGAGGGTAGAGTTGCGCCGCCTCCACCGCTGCTCGGCTGGCATCGAGATGATAGCCGACCGTAAGCATCAATCCGATCCCGGCATCCTTCGCACGCGCCAGGACCTCGTCTCGATCGCCATCAAATTCCGGCATCTGGATATGGGCGTGAGTATCGATGAACATCAATTCCATTCCAACAGTTATCTCGGCCCTAGGGTTGATTTACATCTTTGCCGGTCCAAGAAACGAGCATAGCAAGGCGCGGCACCCGGGGCCGCACCCACTTCGCGGGTACCCGGCGTACGTTCCCAGGTACGTCGCAGGGAGTGCCCCGGGTGCCAGCAACGCTGCTAGGCGAGGTTTATTGGACCGCCACTAGCGGACCTTGGAACCGGGAGCGATCGGCTGTTCGGGCGTCAGGAGAACGATCCTTCCCTCATCGTCCTCGGCGGCGAGGACCATCCCCTGGGAAGGGATGCCCATCAGGGTTGTCGGCTTCAGGTTGGCGACAAGGATGACCCGTTTACCAGACCAGCTTTCCAGCGGGTACTGTTCCCGAAGTCCGGCCACGACCGTTCGCTCTTCGTCTTTGAGCTTGACCCGCAGCCGGACCAGCTTCTTGGAGCCCGGGACCGCAGAGGCTTCGATGACATCGGCAACCCGAAGGTCGATGTGCCGAAACTCTTCGATCGTGATCTGTTCCGGCAGGGTCTCCGGCATGGCAGCCGTTCTCTTCGCCTCCTTGGGAGGTTTCCGGGCGGCCACCTGGATACGGGGAAATAGGGCCGGCACCTCCTTTACTTGCGTTTCGCGCGCGGGGCCGCGTGATCCAGGCCGGAGCGCGTCCTCCAGGCGGACCGACGGGAGGGGCGCGTCGATGTCAAGACCTCGGAGCATGCGATCTGCCGTCTGAGGGAGGAACGGAAGAAGGAGAACGGCGATCTTATGCACCGTCTCGGCTGCGGTAAAGAGGACAGTCTGCGTCCGGGCGTCCGTCGGCTCCCGCTTCCATGGCTCGTGGGTCACCAGGTACTTGTTCGTCGCCGAGACCAGAGTCCAGATGGCCCCCAGCGCGTCGCTGAACGCGAACCGCTCCATCGCTGCCGTCACCTCCCCGGCGGTGACGCGGCTTGCCTCAGAAAGTTCCCCTTCGTCGGGCCACTCGGAGATTTTCCCGGCGTAGTATTGCTGAATCAGCTTCAGGACACGGCTGTAGAGGTTCCCAAGGTCATTGGCCAGATCCGCGTTCAGCCTGGCCACGAGCGCATCCTCGCTGAAGCTCGCATCCAGGCCGAACGTCATCTCCCGCAGCAGGAAGTAGCGAAAGGCATCGACCCCGTACCTGTCGGCCAGGTCAAGGGGCAGAACGACTTTGCCCAGACTCTTGGACATCTTGGACTCTTCGATCTTCCAATAGCCGTGGACGTTCAAGTGCCGGAACGGCTGAATCCCCGCCGCCTTCAGCATGGTGGGCCAGTAGATGGCGTGGGGTTTGAGGATGTCTTTGGCGATCAGATGTTGGGCGGCCGGCCAGAAACACCGGAAATCTTCACCGTCAGGCCAGCCCAGAGCCGAAATATAGTTGATGAGGGCATCGAACCAGACATACGTGACAAACTGCTCGTCGAACGGGAGCGAGATCCCCCACGTCAGACGCGCCCGAGGCCGTGAGATACAGAGGTCTTCCAGCGGATCCTTCAGGAAGGCCAGGACCTCGTTCTTATATCGCTCGGGGCGGATGAAGTCGGGATTTCCGTGAATGTAGTCGATCAGCCACTGCTGATACTTCCCCATCCGGAAGAAGTAGTTCTCCTCCTTGATGAAGGTCGGCTCCTTCTGGTGATCGGGGCACCGCCCGTCCTCAAGCTCTTTCTCGGTGTAGAAACGCTCGCAGCCGAAGCAGTAGTGGCCGCCGTACTCCCCGAAGTAGATATCGCCGGAGTCGTAGATCTGCTGCAGGAACCGCTGGACGGCCTGCTTGTGGGGGGTACTTGTGGTGCGGATGAACTGGTTGGGCGTCAGCCCCAGGCGCTTCCAGGTCTCCTGAAAGATGCCGCTGATCCGGTCGGCATAGACCTGCGGGCTTTCGCCGGCCCTTGCGGCCGCCTGGGCGATCTTGTCCCCGTGTTCGTCTGTGCCGGTGAGGAAATAGACCCGATCAGGCCCGAGCCGAAGCTTCTGAAAGCGGGCCATCGTGTCGGCCAGGATGGTGGTGTAGGCGTGGCCCAGATGCGGAGTAGCGTTGACGTAGTAGATCGGGGTGGTGAGGTAGAAGGTCTCGTCGCTCATGAGTCGTCGTGGGATGTCGCGCTGGAGACCCCGCAGCCCCCACTGCTGCAGCCTCCCCCTCCGCCGCAACCTTTCCGAGGCGAGTCATCGTCAAGGGAGGGGCCGATATGGATCAGGTCGGCCGCCTTCACCTTGATCTGGCGGCTGTCTTCCAGTTGGACCACCAGCGACCCGGCCAGGACGTCCCGGGCCTTGACAACTCCCAATCCCTCCTGCGCCTCGACCAAGGACCCGACCTTGGGCAGAGTTCGCTTCAGCTCCTCGTACATCGAGTGCTCATAGCGGAGGCAACACTTCAGCCGGCCGCACATTCCGGCCAGTTTGCTTGGATTGAGGGAGAGGTTCTGGTCCTTCGCCATCCGCACCGAGACCGGCTCGTACTCCTTGAGGAAGGTCTTACAGCAGAGCTGTCTACCGCACGGGCCGACGGCCCCCAGCTTGCTGGCCACGTCCCTGGCCCCGATCTGTCGCATCTCGATCCTGGTATGGAACTGCTGGGCCAACTCCCTCACGAGATCCCGGAAATCGACCCGCCCCTCCGAGTAGAAGTAGAGCGTGACCTTGCTGCGGTCGAAGCTCGCCTTGACGTCAATCAGCCTCATCGGCAGTTCCCGCTCTTTGATCTTCCGCGAACTGAACGCCTTCGCCTCCAGCTCGAGCAGCCTGATCCGCCCCCCGTTCGCGAGATCCTCCGGTGTCGCCCTCCTGAGGACGTTCTTCAGCGGTCCGCTCCCCTTCTGATCGGGAAATGCCGCGAAGGTGGCAAGCACCCGAGCCAGGCCCAGTCCCCACTTGGTCTCCACAACGACCTGCTCGCCCGGCGTCAGCTCCATCCCGCGCGAGTTGTAGTGTTGCTCCTGGTGTTCGGTCTCCCCTAAGTTGATTCGCACCGTCTTCATGTTGATACCCTCAAGGGACCAGAAGGGACCGCCTCGCGCAGTCGGAGGAAGAGATCCTCGAGCGACAGGCGGGGATTCGCGTTGCGGGTCAGGCCATCCATGGCCGCATGCACCGCGCGAAGCCCCTCCAGGATGGCCTCCAGGGCCATGCCCTCCGCTTGGCGGGCGACCTCATCAGCCCGATCTTGGTTAAAGAGCCACTCCTGGCTCCGAGACGCCTTCGCGACCATCAGGTCCCGGAGCCAGGCCGAAAGGATCTCCAGGTTCTGCTGGAGCCCTTCCCGATCTTTCGCCAGCTTATCGGCCAGTTCGATGAGTGCGGCGGGCCCGTCCCGAAGAGCGCACCCGAGCTCTTCGAGGAGAAGATCCCTCGTGGAGTCCAGGGACACGACCTCCTGGCTCAGGGCGCGCCCGATGCTTCCCCGGCTGAAGGGGACAATCAGGCGGGCACGTGTCCGTTCGACGCCCTTGTCAATCAAAAAAGCCTGCAATGTCTCCGGCGGAATGGCAGAGAATGTGACCGTCTGGCACCTGGAGACGATCGTGGCCGGAAGGGCGGACTGGGTGGTAGTGAGGAGAATGAGCACCGTGCCGCCGGCCGGCTCTTCGAGAGTCTTCAGGAGGGCATTGGCGGCCTGCTCCGTCATTTTCTCCGCGCTATCAAGAATGTAGACCTTCCGCTTGGCCTCGTACGGACCGAGGGCAGCATCGGCCTGGAGTGTCCGCACCTGCTCGATCTTCAGCGTGGCGCCCGCCGGCTCGATTACCTGCACGTCGGGATGCAGTCCCCTGGCGATCTTACGGCAAGATAGGCAGGAGCCGCAACCATCATCGATGGCGCCCTCCCGCTGTTGGGCCTTTGCCCCTGCAGCTTGGAACCCCGCACCTAGCACTTCGCACTTCGCACTCATTTCGCAGTTGAGCGCCTGGGCAAGAGCGAGGGCTGCCGTTCGCTTGCCGATCCCCTCAGGCCCGGTGAAGAGATAGGCGTGGGGGGTTCGCCCAGTCGCCAGCCCCCGCTGAAGCAGGCGAACGGCACGTTCCTGCCCGATCAGGTCACGGAAGCCGTTGACGGTTGACGCTGCACGGTCGACGGTCGACGCCCGACGGTCGACGGGGGACCTCATTGATTCTCTGCGGTCAGTTAACCGTGAACCGTGAGCTGTGAACGCATCAAGTGACTGACCTCCTTCCACGCGGCCATTTCGACCTCCGCCACGCTCAGCGTGGCATCGATCACCCGGATCCGATCCGGGTCTTCGCGCGCCGACGCCAGATACCCCTCTCTGATCCGCTGATGAAACTCGAGCGGCTCCGCTTCGATCCTGTCACGGGAGGACGGCACTGCGCCAGAACCTTTCGTGCACCGCAGCAGCCCCATCCCGGGGTCTAGATCCAGCAGGACGGTAAGATCCGGCGCAAGCCCGTCTGTGGCGAACTGGTTCAACCGGCGTATCAGGCCGAGGTCGAGTCCCCTTCCGTATCCCTGGTAGGCCAGCGTTGAATCGGTGAAGCGGTCGCAGAGCACAATCGCCCCGCGCGCCAGGGCAGGGGCGACCACCTCCCGCACAAGCTGAGCCCGACTTGCCTCGTAGAGCAGCAGCTCCGCGGCTTCCGACATGGGGGCCGATCCCGGGCTGAGCAGGAGAGTCCGGATCTCTTTTCCGATGGTGGTCCCACCTGGATCCCGGGTCTCGACGACCTCTTTGGCGAGGGCGCGCAGATGATTGGCCAGCAGCGTGAGCTGGGTGGTCTTCCCCGACCCCTCGCAACCCTCGAAGGTCACAAACACGCCGCTCATTGGCCACCCCAGCACCGCACCTCGCACTCCGCACTCCGCACCACTTACGGCGTCACAACCGAGGCGACCAGCTTGGCCAGCTCCTCCAGCTCCTCCTCCGTGACCGTGCGCGGGTCCAGGAGGACCTGGTCGTCCTTGATCCTAACCATCACCGGTGGGCTGGTCCGGCGAAGGCGCCCCTCCAGGGCCTGTGCGGTCAGGCGGGGGGCCTTCACTGCCACGAGACGCGTCGGGATCACCTCGAGGGGTAGCGCGCCGCCCCCGACCTCGGAGGTCCCATCAATGACCGAAAGCTCCAGACTCCCGGAGGCCAGCCTGGCGATCTGGTCGTGGAGACGTTTCGCCCGCACATCGATCTCCTGTAGCGGCATTGCGAGCGCCCGGAGCACGGGAATGCCGGAGAAGGCACGCCCCTCATCCAGGCAGAGGCGAAGGGTCGCCTCCAGCGCCGCCAGGCTCAGCTTGTCGATGCGGACCGCGCGGGCAAGCGGATTCCGGCGGAGCTTCTCGACCAGCGGCCGCTTCCCTACGACCAGCCCCGCCTGAGGTCCACCAAGCAGCTTGTCTCCGCTGAAGGTCACCAAGTCCGCTCCCGCGCGAATGCTCTCGGAAGGCAGCGGCTCCCTGGAGAGCCCGACCCGCGATAGATCCAGGAGGGCGCCGCTCCCCACATCCTCCACCACGGGCAAGCCCCGCTGCTCGCCCAATCCAGCGAGCTCGGCCACCGAGACGTCAGCGGCGAACCCCAGGATCCGGAAGTTGCTGGTGTGGACCTTCAAGAGCATGGCGGTCTCGCCACCGATGGCCGCCTCGTAGTCCTTCAGGTAGGTCCGGTTGGTGGTCCCAACCTCCTTCAGGATCCCGCCCGCCCGGCGCATGATGTCGGGGATCCGGAACGAGTCGCCGATCTCAACCAATTCCCCCCGCGAGACGATGATTTCCTTCCCTTCGGCCAGCGTGTTGATGGCCAGCAGCACTGCCGCCGCGTTGTTGTTCACCGCGAGCGCCGCCTCGGCGCCGGTAAGGCGGCACAGGAGCCACTCCACATGGGCCTGCCTGGAACCCCGCTCACCTCGCTCGAGGTCGTACTCAAGATTGGAATAGCCCTGCGCCACTTCGATGACGTGCTCGATGGCAGCCTGGGCCAGCGGGGCCCGACCCAGGTTGGTGTGGACGACCACACCGGTAGCATTGATGAGGCGCCGCAGGGCTGGGCGATTCAGGCGTTGCGCAGCCTCCCTTGCTTCAGCGACCAGAGCAGCCCTGGATGGCGGATTGGCCTGCACCGAACCGGACTCCCCGTCGGCCACGATTCGCCGCCAGCGCTCCAGGACCTCCCGGATCCCTTCGACGGCGGCCCAGCGAGGGACGGTCGTCTGGAGCAGCTCTCGGATCGACGGCTCCTGCAACAGCTCGTCCACCGAGGGGAGCTGCCTCAGGAGAAAGCGGGTTCGACTATCCACAGAGGACATTCCATTCATTCCTTCGACAGCGCTCAGGCCGCGCACCGAGCCTGCCGAAGTGACAGGCACCATTGGCTTGCAAGAGCCCGCACTCGGTTACCCGCATGTGATCGTGACGGTACCACACTTCCCCGGTCGATTCAACCCTTTCGATCCTTCGGTAGTGGCTCAGTTTGAAACTACCAACGGGTCATTCCGAGGCGTAGCCGAAGAATCTCGCTGTAAAGGCTATGAGGTCCGAGATCCTTCGCTGCGCTCAGGATGACAATTCTAGACTGGCGATTAAAATGACCCACCACCGATCCTTCGGTAAGACTCAGGACAGGCTCCGCTCAGGCGGCGCACTGAGCCTGCCGAAGTGGCAGGCTAGCACAAGAAGAGAAAGGGCCGGGCTGCCAGATGGCAGCCCGGCCCCCTTAGCCAACAGAATAGAGCCGAAATCATCAAATCACGCAAATCACCGAATCACTGAGGGTCCACCCCTTGCCCACCGCGCACACACCAGACGTGGTTCGTGTTCGTCTTATCGTCGTTGTTCACGTCGCCATCCTTCGATACGGCAGCGCTTCGCGCCGCCTACTCAGGGCGAGCGGATTCCATAACTCCGACCATCCTGAGTAGGCTCACAAGCCGTATCGAGGGGAGTAAGCCCGAAGGGATGTATCGAAGGATCTGTGTCACCTGGCCCTGCGCTGTCGGTAGGAAACCCAGTCCTTGCGCGCTGCCGCTCTCAACTCCTCCATCCTGCCTTCGATCAGTGCCTCCTTCTTCCTGCGGCTCCACTTCTTGATCTGCGCCTCCGCCGCCTTTGCCTCCTCCCGGGTCAGGAACTCCTGAAACCAAACAAGTTGCACTGGTCGGCGAGCGGCCGTGTAGCCGCAGGTCGCCCCCGTTTCGTGCTCTGCCAGCCGACACTCGAGTTCATCCGTATGCCCGACGTAGTATGATCTGTCCGAGCATCGCAGAATGTACGTAAAAAACGGCCGCGCCACCCTTTCCCCCGATCATCCTGAGTAGCCCTTCGATACGGCAGCGCTTCGCGCCGCCTACTCAGGGCGAACGGAAGGAAAGTAGCAGCTCTGCCGGCGTCCTCCGATCATCCCGAGTAGCCACTACGGGAGTGGCGTATCGAGGGACAAATCACTCAAATCACCAAATCACTGAGGATCGACCCCCTGTCCACCGCGCACACACCAGACGTGGAGCGGGTCCCCCTTATCCTCGTTGCTCACGCTGCCATTGTCTAGGCCCACGACCCACGCGAGGTTGGTATGGGCGGGGTCGGCGTTGGCAGTCGCCGACCAGTAGGAGGACGACGCCACATTGCTGAAGGGATAGCCGGGGGGTAAATCCGGATTTCCACCAGGGTTGTTCGGGTCGATGAGGCTCGCCAGTTCCTGGATCGTGGGGAGCCGCCACCCGAAGCGCCCGCCCACCGTCCTTGTGTTGCAACTCGATTGCGCGGCGAGCCAGGCTTGGGTGGTCGTAGGGTTGGGCGCCGTCTCGGGCGACTGCTCCCAGACGAGGCCCGTCTCCCTGTCCAGGACGGCGGCGCCGGCGAAGTCCCTCAGCACCTTAAACCGCTTTGTGTTGTTGATCTGCTTGTCCCAGCTCGGGAAGGCTCTGTCTCCCGCAGCCGCCAGCGGCACGACGATGAGCACCGCCACGATCCCGATCAGACTCGCGTAGAGCGCTTTCATGATCCTCGTCTTGTTCATGGCACTCCTCCTGTGCGTTTGGTCTTCTGCTTCCAATTGCCTGTGGACGCGCTGAGCCCGTGCAGTACCTGGGGACCCGAGGCTATAATCGCTCCCCCCCCTGTCAATGAAAACCTGCGCCATCCTCGTGTCCTGCGTCAGACGTTCTATCAAGACATCCCCCCCTTGACGCCCATCGAGGGGGAGGGGGCAAGAGACGAGCGCCCTCCCTGTCAAGGGGAGGTGCTGCACGGAGCAGGAACGGGGATCGTAGTGGACTTAGATCCGCACATCCCTCGGTGTCGCCGACCGCTTGGCCACGAAGCAGGGCTTACAGAACACCGGTTTGTCCAGTATAGGCTTGAAGGGAACGGTGGTCTTCTGGCCGCAGGCTGAGCAGACGACCTCGTGCTCCTCGCGGGGGCCTCCGGGACCCCCCATTCCTTTCCGCGCCGCTTTGCAGCTCTTGCACCGTTTCGGCTCGTTCATGAATCCTTTCTGCGTATAAAACTCCTGCTCCCCCGCGGTAAACACAAACTGCTGCCCGCAATCAACGCACGTTAACGTCCTATCCTGGAATGCCATTGGTCGCCTCCTGCCACACAGAAAACCGTTTCTGCCCTGCCCCCCAGCGCTTCCCCAGCGGCGCGTCGTCAGTCCGACATTAGCCGTCCCCTCATAGGCCCCCCACAGATGATGGTCAAAGGTCACATGCCGTGCCGCGGAAACACCAGCCGCTTCAGGCGCTCCACCTCCTCCCGCACAGCCTCCCAGGCCCACGCCTTGGCCGACCCATCGATAATCGCCGGGTCATCGAGGAATGCCGGGCCGCTGAACCCGACCTCCTTGTGCCGGGCCAGAAATGATTCCGGGAGCATGGTCGGCAGCTCACGATCGTTCATGATGGCCCACGCTGCAGTCCAGGCCCGAGGGACGTTCCTCAAGTCGTATCCCCCGCCGCCCAGGGCAACCCAGCGCCCGCACAAGTCTCTCAGCCGGCGGACCATCTGAACGAATGCCCCGAGGCTGATCCCGACGTGGGACAGGGGATCGGTCCGGTGAGAGTCGATCCCGAGCTGCGTGACCAGGATATCGGGCCGAAAGGCCTGCACGAGAGGCGGGATAACTTCGTTGAAAGCCCAGAGGAAGATCTCGTCGTCGGCGGCGGCCGGCAGCGGAACGTTCACGGAGTAGCCCTCTCCCTTCCCTTTGCCAAGTTCGTCCACGAACCCGGTCCCGGGAAAGAGGGTGCTCCCGCTCTCATGGATCGACAGGGTGAGGACTTGATCGGTGTCGTAGAATGCCCACTGGACGCCGTCGCCGTGATGCACGTCGATGTCCACATAGGCGACTCGACGCCCAAGCCGGCAGAGATGAGCGATGATCAGGGCGGCATCATTGATGTAACAAAAACCGGAGGCGCTTGCCGCCCCGGCGTGGTGGAGACCACCGGAGATATTAAACGCCCTATCGACCTCACCAGACTCCACGAGACGCATCGCCAGGAGGGAGGCACCCGCCACCAGCGCGGACCAGCGGTAAATTCCAGGCAGGATTGGATTGTCGGGGGTGCCAAGACCGCACCGCATGGCCGCTGCAGGGGCCTGCCCCGCATCGACCAGCTTCAGGACCTTCAAGTAGTCAGGCTGGAGGAACAGAAGGAGTTCGTCGTCAGTGGCAGGTTCGGGTTCGAGACAGCAGGCGGATGGCAGGTTCAACAGCTCGCACGCATCGATCAGATCATAGGTCAACCCAAGCCGCTGGTTGCGAAGGGGATGCCCCGGTCCATAGTCGAACTCCAGGTACCGTGGGGAATAAATAAATGCGGTCTTCGGTTCCGAAGACATCCTGAGACACCAGGCAAGAGGTCGGGGCTCCCAATCCTTTGGCAGAGCCTGTCAGGGCCCGGCTCCGTTCTCGCCGGGCCGACGATACGTCCCGCTCTTCCCCCCCTTTTTGGCGACCAACCGAATCGAACCGATCACCATCTCCTTGTCCACCGCCTTGCACATGTCGTAGACGGTCAGCGCTGCCATGGCCACGGCAGCGAGGGCTTCCATTTCCGCACCGGTCCGGCCGGTAATCCGAATCCGTGATTCGATGTCGAGGCGGCCTGATTTCTCGATGGGGGTGAACTCGACTTCGGCGCTGGTGAGCAGGAGAGGATGACAGAGTGGAATGAGGTCGGGCACCCGCTTTGCCGCCATGACCCCGGCGAGCCTGGCAACAGCCAGGACATCGCCTTTGGGAACCGACCCCTCCTGGATCATGCGGAGGGTCCCGGGCTGCATGGTGATCACGCCTCTGGCAACAGCCTCCCGCACGGTCTCATCCTTGCCGCTGATATCGACCATGCAGGCCCGGCCCCGCCGATCGACGTGACTGAGCCGCTTCATTTCTCGTTGGTGGCGGTGGCGTGTCTGTGACGGTACTGCCGCATGATGACGTACATCTCGTCCTTGATTCTCAGCTTGAGTTTCTGTAGCTCCTTCCGTTTGCGCTCTTGCTCGCTCGTCAGGTAGTAGATCCGGTCGAACTCGCTGATCTTCACATCGAATTCCCGGTGCTTCTCAGCCAGCCGCCGGAAATCCGCGTCCTCATCCCTGAGACGAGCAAAGAGTTGTGCTTCCGTCTCCTCCATCTTTTACCTCCTTTCCCGTGGATTTGGACGACAATGGCGAAAACCTCGTCGCTGAATGAGATTCAACGGTAGAACGCTCGCAGTGACGATCGCCTCTGAACACAAACAGGATGGGCAACTCTTGCATGAAGGCAGGCATATATGGTGAGGAGGTATCCCAATTCCCTCTCAGCCTAATCAAGCGAGCCTCGAAAGTCAAGAGGAAAAAGGATCAAGCGCGGCGGATCACGTGGGGTGCGCTAGCCTTGAACGATACCACGACCTCCGCCCCGTCGGCGAGGCCGAGCTGCTCCCACGACTGCCGTGTCACGGCGGCCATGACCAGGAGGCCGCAGTCGATCGTGACCCGATAGATCGGGCCGGTCGGCAGGTGGTGGACCACCTTCCCGCGAAGCTGGTTCCTCGCGCTGGATGGGGCAGGCAAGACTCCACTCGGGAAGAGGGTGAGTTCCTCCGGACGAAGGCAGATCAGGACCCGCTCCCCAGCAGTCAAGGGCGCTGCCACGTCGAGAGTCCAGCCCGCGACCTCAACCGTGGCTAGTCCTTCGCGTACGGATTGGACATTACCCGGGAGAATCGTTTCAACGCCGACAAAGCGGGCCACCTGTTCGCTGACAGGGCTTGCGAACACCCGTTCCGGCACATCAACCTGAAGGATCCGCCCCCCGATCATGACGGCGACCTGATCGCCGAGCGCCAGCGCCTCGTCCCTATCGTGCGTCACGAAGATCGTGGTGATCCTGGTCTTGCTGAGGATCGTCTTGAGGTCCGCGAGAAGCCCCTCGCGGGTCGGTGAGTCGAGGGCGGCGAACGGCTCATCGAGGAGAAACACCTCCGGATCGAGGACCAGGGCCCTTGCCAGGCTGACTCTTTGAGCCTCGCCTCCCGAAAGGGTCCGGGTGCGGCGCCTGGCCAGGTGCCCGATGCCAAGGATGCCCATGCCTTCCTGGACGCGCCTGCGTACCACGGCTGGATCGGCGTGGCGGAACCGAAGCCCAAGAGCGACATTTTCCTCCACGGTCCCGTCCAAGAGCAGCGGCTCCTGAAAGACGGTCGCCATGCGTCGGCGCAGCGGGAGGAGCTTGCCCCAGGGTGGAACTGGCTGGCCGCGGAAGAGGACGCGCCCTTCGGTCGGACGCTCCAAGAGCCCGAGGAGTCGGAGCAGCGTTGATTTGCCGGCCCCATTCGGCCCGATGACGGCCAGGGTTACGCCCTCCTGGATGTCAAGCGACGGAACCTCCAGAACCCGGATCCCATCGTATGTGACCCTGACTTTCTCGAGACCCAGTATCGGCCCGCTCACGGTGTCCGCCCTCGTTGTTGGACCCAGGTGAGGGTCCAGTTGACCGCAAAGGTAAGGAGCAATAGAAGGAGGCTGAGCGCGATCGCCATGTCGAAGTTCCCCCTGCTGGTTTCGAGGACAGTAGCGGTTGTGAGGACACGGGTCTGCCGGTAGATATTGCCGCCCACCATCATGGAGGCGCCGATTTCTGAAATGACGCCGCCGAAGCCGGCCATCACCGCGGCCAGAAGCGGCAGCCGCGCCTCTTTCAGGAGCAGCCAGACGACCTGGAACCGCGACGCTCCGAGCCCGACAAGCTGCACGCGGAGTCTCGGGTTCAACTGTTGGACTGCGGCCACGGTGAGGCCGGTGACGATCGGAGCGGCGATGACGAGCTGGGCGATGACGATGGCCGTCGGCGTATAAAGGAGCCCCAGGAACCCGAGCGGGCCGCTCCGCCACAAGAAGATGCTTACAAAGAGGCCGACCACCACCGGCGGCAGCCCCATCCCGGTGTTGACGAGGCTAATGGCGATGCTCCGCCCCGGAAAGCGGGTCAGGGCGAGGATGGTGCCGAGTGGAATCCCGGCCAGGAGACTGAGGAGCGTGGCGGTCCCTGAGACTTGCAGCGAGAGCAGCGTAATCCGCAGGACCTCCGGGTCGCCGTGAATGAGAAGGTAGACCGCTTGCTTGGTGCCTTGCCAGACTAGCTCCATTTCATCTCCTTCACTTGACCAATCCAGTCAGGCGCCTGCGCGAAACGTGGTCCAACAGTGTTCCGACGACGAGCCCGAGGAGATACCCATACGGCAGGCCGCTGGCCATCAAGCCTACAAGGACACTCGTGGAGAAGTCTCCAGCGGAATCAGACAGGTCCCTCATCAACATCATCAAGGTCAGACCTTCGAATAGGAGAACTACGCCCAAAATCGATAACGGAAATACCTGAACGATTTTTCCAAAGCCGCTGCTGAAAAACAGCCCCAAGACCAGATACATCGAGCCGTAGATCACCACTGACCCGCCTGTCCGTGCGCCAAAGGCATAGTGTCCCGCCAGTCCGCCCGACCCATGACAGGTCGGAATCCCGCTGAAAAAGGGGTTGATGAGATTCATCAGCGCATAGGTGAGGCTGATTTTGCGTACGCCAATCGGGTGGTCGGGAAAGAAGTCTTGTGCGATCTGGCGGGTTGCCAGGATCGAGTTGCCCAGCGACAGCGGTATCTGCGGCAGCGCCAGCACAACAAAACCTGTCAGCATGTCCTGCCACGAAGGCCTGTGAATTCGAGGCAGACTGAACCCCACTTCGTGCATCGCGGCGATTGCATCTGGCTTGAAGAGGAACGCGTAAATCACGCCCACTGACAGGACGAACAAGGCAGGAGGATATCTCCGATTCCCAAGTAGAAAGATGGTGAGGATGAAACCGATGGCGGCCAACCCATACCCGGCGACACCATCTGCCCGCATATACTCCTTCAGGGCGAGCGACGCAAGCTGAAGTCCCAGGCCAAACTGGATCCCACGAATCACGCTCTTGGGAATCACCTGAGCGAGCCAATCCACCAGACCAGTTACCGTGAACAGAGCCATCAAGATCCCGATAGCGAGGCCCCCGCCATACAGGATGTTTCCACCGAGCTTCTGGGTAATCACGATGACCCCAACAGCCTTCAGCGGCTGCACAGGCATGGGAAGTCCGTAGCTGAGGGCTGTGAAGAGTTGCATTGCGCCAAACATGATCAAGACGCTTGCGGTATCGAGGCCAGAGGCGAGGATCATCCCGACAATCAGAGGTAGGTCCGTTCCGATATCCCCAAATGCGCCAGACAGTTCATTGCGGTCGAATCGGATAGATCCATGACGGCTCTGGGCAGAAGGGGTCATCTCGGCTCCGCGCGATGGGCCCATTGGAGATCCCGATGGTAGCCTCTGGCCGTCGTCGAGCGACCCGACCGTTCCAGGCTCTCTTGTCGGAATCGATTTCGAGTATATCCCGATTGCCCGTCAAAAGGCAAAGCGTGCGCCGAACGGACCCCTGTCTCCTGGCCTGTCCCTCCCTCCTGTCGCTGGACCGTCTACCAGATCAGAACCAAAGTTGCAGGCGCGTGAGGAACTCCCACGCCTCTGTGCCGCGTGGATTTTCTCCACTGAACGGGGTTCGTTTCTCATCCGAGAACCAGTTCTGGACAAAGTTGAAAAGCCATTTCACGTTAGGCGTCAAGTACCAGTTCACCCCAAGGGTCAGGGCATCGACCCGGTTGCCCGTGATATCCTTTGCCCGGAAATCGAGTTGTGCGAATCGTGCTGCCAACTCCCATGCGCCCCATCCGCGCTGCGGGCCCACCGGTGAGGCCCACCTGTTAGGAATAACTGGCTGTCCCGGAACCTTGGTCTCGCCGGTCAGCAGGTAGGTGGTCGTCACGTACCAACCCCGCCCGATGAGGTCGGGCAGATCGCGACCTCCGGCTCCGAGCCCCTTCCGATCCTCTTCGGTCTGGATATACTCTCCATAGAACGTGAACGGCCCTTCGTAGTACGCCGCCTCGCCACTGTAGCGCACCCGGTCACCTCTCGTGTTGATTCGATTGAAGAAGACAAACTGGCCGTCAGTTCGCCCCCGCAGGCTCTGACCACTGTCCTCGTCTCCCCATGTCACGTCGCCCCCAAGTTGCAGATTCTTCAGCCAGGCAAGGCCGGTCTGCTTGAACGGGGCCACCACCAGGCGGGCGGCTAGGTCCTTCGAATCATTGGTCTCGGCTGTATTCTGACCGGAACCATTGAAGATCCCCCCGGCGTAACTGACGATGCCGCCGAACAGCGAGCCGTGGAGCATGGCGCCCAAGTCTCGCGACGGGACCAGGTTGTCCGTGACCGATCGCTCCACGAAGTCGATGTTGTTGTCCGAGAACAGCTCCTCGTAGCTGAACGGGACCTTGAACTGGCCCGCCCGCAGCCTGAGTTCCGGCCAGTAGTGGATATCGAGGTACCCGTCTGTGAGGACGGCCGCCCCCTGGCCGAAGTCAGCCTCCACGAAGAAGTCAAAGTACTTGTAAAAGGTCCCCTGCAGGCCGATCCGCCCTCGTCTGACCAGGAAGTTATTCATCAGGTCTGTGCCAATAGCCGAGCCCGCGGCTGGCAGGTTACGGGCGCCCGCTTCGTAGGCGCGAAAATCAACCTGGATGCGGCCGACCGGGCTCAGCTTGAAATTGCCATCGGTCGATCGGATGTATGGCTGCCATTGATCGAAACCTGCCTCGAACTTCGGCTGCGCGGTGACCTTGAGTTGTTCCACCTCGCGTTTCAACTGTTGGTTCTGTTGTTGCGCCTCCTTGAGGCCCTGCACCTCCTGCTCCAACGCTTGTTGGCGGGCGCGTTCCTGTTTGAGCACGTTGATTTCCTGCTGGAGCAGCCCAATCGCGTTTTTCTGAGCTTCCAGGGCTCGCTCGAGATCCTCCAGCTTGTCGGCAGCAGTCGCGAGCGACGAGTTCAATGCCACAATGAGGAGCAGGCTTGCTGTGACGAGAGCGCTTCGCATCGTTTCCCCCTCCAGTTGATAAGCCTCAATGCCATCCCGGTGGACAAGAGCTCATCCTCGCGCCCGCCTTTCCCCTTGACTTTCTCTTCGAGCAGTGCGGAAATAGAACGGGCGTCGAGGCGGGCGACCGCTTCGTATCCCGGGGCGTTCAGGATCGACCTAGCCGGCGGAACTGAGCGCCCCTTTTTGTCGGGTCGTAAGGACCTTCTTGCCGTGCTTTCAATCTAGAGGCCGATCTCCTCCTCTCGCCTACCGGCGTCAGGGAAGAAGAGAGGCTCGCCGAACCTCTCGACCCCGAACGATTTAATAACAGCCTGGGCTCCGGGCGAGACCATGAAATCCGCAAACGCCTTGCCGCCAGCAGCATTCACCTTCGGAAAACGAGACGGATTGACCTCCATGACAGAGTAGATATTCAGGAGCGGCGGATCCTTCTCCACGAGGATCGGGAGCTGGACGCGCTTCACAAGGGCGAGCAACGTCCCCCGGTCCGTCAAGGTGTACGCGCGCTTCTCCGACGCGATCCCAAGGGTCTGTCCCATCCCCTGCCCCGCTTGCAGGTACCAATCCCCTGACGGCTCGATCCCCGCCTGCTTCCACAATCTCTTTTCCAGAATGTTTGTCCCGGAGTTGTCGCCGCGCGAGACGAATGCCGCCCGTGCCTCGGCGATCCGGCGGAAGGCATCGATCGCCCTCCTGAGGCCGCGGACCTGCGCGGGATCGGCCTCCGGGCCCACGATGATGAAGTCGTTGTGCATTACCAGCCGGCGATTGACCAGGGTCCCTTCTGACACGTACTTTCTTTCTGCTTCCGGCGCATGGACCAGCACCACGTCGGCCTCCCCTCGGCCACCCAGCGCCAGGGCCTGGCCGGTCCCGACGGAGATCGTCTTCACGACATAGCCGGTCTGTTTCTCAAACATCGGGACCAAGACATCGAGCAGGCCGGAATCCTGCGTGCTGGTGGTCGTGGCCAGGATCACCGTGTTGCTCGCGGCCCGCCCGTCGCCGATCAGACCAGTCTGGACGATGCCGAGCGCCATCAGACCCACGGCAAAGCGGTCAAAGACAATTCTCGACCATGCCCTCTCCATTGCTCTCCTCTCTCGTCGTCGCTTCAGTCGGCCAGCAGAACTTCCATTACCACCTCGTTGTCTCAGAAAGCACCTTTTGGGTCTTGATCGCTCTCATAGTTCCCCTCACGCTACTCTTTAGCGATCATCACCTCGGTGGCCTTGATCATGGCGAACACCTTGTTGCCAACTTTAAGCTTCATCCGCTTGGCCGATCCGCTTGTGATGGCAGCAACCAGCTCTCGATCACCGACCTGCATGATCACCTCGGTCATCACGTTTCCCACTTTCACCTTCGTGATTACCCCGGGCAACACGTTCCGCGTGCTCACCTGCATCCTCCTCACCTCCACTTCGATGTCACAAGGTCTCGTTGCCTAGCGTCACTCTGGCGATCGGTAGCCTAGTAGGAAAAGAACAGCCGCGACGTCTTCTTGACGGTCGTCTGCAAGGTCTTCTGCAATCGCTTGTACTCACGCAGAAGCTTGCGTCCCTGCGGCGTGAGGTTCGTCCCGCCACGGGACGTCCCTCCATGGCGGGCAAGCACGAATCGCATGCCGGCATTGCGCTTCATGTTCTTGAGATACCCCCAGGTGTGCCGATATGACCAGCCGAGCCGTCTCGCAGCCTCCTGGATCGACCCGTGCTCGTCGATCGCCTCCAGAAGCGCGATCCCGCCTTCGCCAATAATGAACTTGCCGTTGGCCTCCAACCACGTCTTCGATTTCACCTCTAACCGCATCGGTCAGCCTCGTTATGTTTCATTGAACATATCGTGTTTTTACTATGGCCGACTCATCGAGTCAAGCGGAATCGTCAACGGGAAAGATGTCATGATCTAAACTCTCTCTCGTACAGAATCTGCTGCCAGGCAGAGAGTCAGCGACCCTACTGTTGAACTTTTCCCTACTGTTTCATGGACCTCTCTGCTTATGATCATAGCCTCAGGATTCACCGAAGCTTGCTGGTAACCACGGCGGCACCCGCGAGAGGTACCGATCGAGCTTGGGGGCCAGAAGAGCCTCCAGCGCCCAGGTTTTGAGGAGGCATCAATGAGAAGAATGTTGATTGGTGCGATCGTGGTGTGGGTGGGGATCGGCGTGTCTTGCGCGCAGCAAGGGAAGGCCGTAGACCTGAAAGCCGCGCCCGCCGACCATCAGGTTGAAGCGGTGGGGTACTGCGAAGGGAGGTATGAGGTGAAGCTGAAGGATGGGTTGGTTCGCCAGTTCCGGGAGTTCGACCTCTCCTTCAAAACCGATTCTGGACCGAACGGCCCAAAGTCTGGCGCGCCCGCGCTGGTCTTAGCGGGAAGGGTCGGTGATAGAGCATTCCTGATCTTCTCGGGGCTTGAGGAGATGAAGACCTTTCTTCAGAGAACGTGCTGAATGGGAAGGCAAATCAAATTGGGATGTTACCCTCCGACCCGGTCCTGGTTGAGGGAAAAACCTTGGAGCTTCCCGAGAAGGTCGCTATGATCAGACCGAGTCGGGACGGTCGATCCGGATTTTTCGCCGCGATCAGAAAGAGGCAGAGACATGAAAGTCCTTGTCGTGGACGATGAGAAGGACATCACCGCCTTGGTCGCCTACCATTTGGAGCGGGAGGGATTTCGTGTCTTGCAGGGTCATGATGGCCTTCAAGCTCTGGAACTGGTCAGGCGTGAGCGGCCCGATCTGCTCATCCTGGATCTGATGCTCCCTCACCTGAGCGGACTCGATGTCTGCCGACGGCTCCGCAAAGAACCCGAGAGTGCCAGGCTTCCAATCCTGATGCTGACTGCCAAGGCGGACGAGGCCGACAAGGTCCTGGGCCTGGAGCTGGGCGGC
>JBGQJI010000022.1:0-26052 GCA_041498975.1 Methylomirabilis sp. (SeqCode) | reverse complement strand
CTTGCCACCTCCAGCGGCGAGGTCTGGACGATTAAGCGCGGAGAGCTCGCGACGGAATTGGAGCAGATGGCCCTTGGCCTGACGATCGGGCAGATCAGCGGGATCATCACAAATCCGGCGGGCTTCCACCTGATCCAAGTGGAGGAGCGGGTGTCTGGTCAGATCCTTCCGTTCGATCAGGTCAAGGAAGACATTCGCGCCGTTCTCTTTGATCAGAAGGTGGACGCCAAATTCAAGGAGTGGGTCCAGAGCCTGAAGGCCAAGGCGAGCGTGGAGATGAAAATGTAGATGTTACGTGCGAGGTGCGAGGTGCGATGTGCGGTAGGGGCAGGGCTTGCTCTGCCCAAGGTGGGCGCAGCAAGCGGCGCCCCTACGCATAAACCCTCTACCCTGAATCCTGCTCTTTCGCCGCTTTCTTCAGCCGTCGCTTGAGAAGTTCCCGCTTTGCCGGGCTGAGGCGGTCGATGAACAGGACCCCGTTCAGGTGGTCGATCTCGTGCTGGAGGATGCGCGCCAGTAGATCGGTGGCCTCCAGGACGATCTCCTTTTCACTGCGGTCGTACGCCTTCACCACCACCTGCTTGAATCGCGGCACTCCCTCCCTCAGGTCGGGAATGCAGAGACATCCTTCTTCCTCGATGACCTGCCCTTCGGCAGCAACCAGCTCGGGATTGATGAGGGCCAGTGGCCGTTTTGGTTTGCGCTCATCGTGCGGGTCCAGGACGATGAGCTGCTTCAGCGCTCCCACCTGGGGAGCGGCGAGCCCCACGCCGGGGGCGGCATACATGGTTTCCACCATGTCGTCGATGAAGCGTTGAAGCTCGCCGTTGATCGATGTGATCGGCAGCGACTTCTTTCGTATCAGGGGGGATGGATAGATCAAGATCGGCAGCTTCGCCATGGATGTCCTCTTAGGTCAGCCCGAGGGCCAGGTCGGCGTCGGCGTTGAATGGGAGCGGGGCGCGCTCACCGCGAAGAAGGCGAGGGTACCCAGCGGCTGCGATCATGGCGGCGTTGTCTGTGCAGAGGGAGGGATCGGGGTAGTACACTTCGATGGTGTCCTCCGCTGCCCGTTGGGTCAATTTCGACCGGAGCCTCCCATTACAGGCCACGCCTCCCGCCAGGACGATGCGGCGCGGGGCGACGGACGCTTTCGCCGCCGCCACTGTTACCCGAACCAGCGTGTCCACCACAGCCTCTTGAAAGCTAGCGCAGATATCCGCCACCAAGACAGGGTCTAGGTCGGCTCCCTCCGCACCTCGCACCTCGCACCTCGCACCCCGCACGTAATTCACGACCGCGGTCTTCAGGCCGCTGAAGCTGAAATCGTACGATACTCGCTGCGGCATCGGCCTGGGGAATCGGATGGAATCCGGGTCGCCCTTTCGGGCCAGCTCCTCGATCGCCGGCCCTCCTGGATAGCCAAGACCAAGGAACTTGGCTACCTTATCGAAGGCCTCTCCTGCGGCATCATCCCTGGTGCGACCGAGCAGGCGATACTCCCCGGGAGCCATCGCCGCGTAGAGGTGCGTGTGGCCACCGGATGCGACAAGGCCTGTGAAGGGAAAAGCCAGTCCCTCATGCTCCAGCAGTGCCGCGTGGAGGTGGCCCTCGAGGTGGTTCACGCCCACCAGTGGAATATCGAGGGCGAAAGCGAGGGCCTTGCCGAAGGAAAGTCCGACCAGGAGCGACCCGATCAACCCGGGTCCCGCCGTGGCCGCGATCCCGTCGAGATCGGCGAGGGTTGCCCCCGCCCTGGTGAGTGCCTCCTGGACCACCGGCCAGATGGCCTCGATGTGCCGCCGCGAGGCCAGCTCAGGAACGATCCCGCCGTAGGGGGCGTGGATGGCGTCCTGAGAGGCGATCACGGAGGAACGGATTCGCCGGCCATCCTCAACCACCGCTGCGGCCGTTTCGTCGCATGAGGTTTCAATACCCAGGGTTAGGTGTCCCATCGTAAATACCTCTCGCTAGCCCTCAGCAGTCAGCTACCAGCTGGTGGCTGACGGCTGAATGCTGACCGCTGATCGCTCCACTCACCCCGCATTGCCCTTCGCGAACCCCTTTTCCAGGATCCGGCTCGCCTTCAGAATCTCCATCGCCCGTGTCAATTGGACGTCGGTGTTGGGATCAGGTCCCTCTTTCTTGCCGATCTGCAGGTTCGGGTCTCCCTCCTCTTCGGAGATCTTCCGCTCCTGGCGTACCTCGGGCCGCTCCTTCCCCGCCTCACCCTCCTTTTCGCCTTGGCCGGGCTGGGCCTTGGACAGGGTGGGACGCGGCACCTCCACGATGATATCAGGCATGAGCCCGGTGCCGTGGATCGACCGTCCCTTCGGTGTGAAGTACTTCGCTGTAGTCAGGCGCAGGCCGGAGCCATCGCTCAGCGGAATAACCGTCTGCACGGAGCCCTTGCCGAATGTCTTTGTCCCAAGCACCACCGCCCGCTTCCAGTCCTGCAGCGCGCCCGCGACGATCTCGGAGGCGCTGGCGGAGCCACCATTCACCAGGACCACCATCGGGACCTTGGGAGTTTGAGCCCCATGTTCAGCCGAAAAGCGGAGATCCTGGTTTTTGATCCGGCCTTCGGTATACACGATGAGCTGGCCCTTGTCCAGGAACAGGTCGGCCACCTGCACGGCCTGATTGAGGAGGCCGCCGGGGTCATTGCGAAGATCCAACACCAATGCCGACATCCCGTTCTGTGTGAATTGCTCGATCGCCTTCACGAGGTCCTTTCCGGTCCGCTCTTGAAATGAGCTGATCCGGATGTAGGCGATCCCGTCGCCGAGGTCCTTGGACTTGACGCTCTTCACCTCGATGACCTCCCGGACCAGCGACAGCTCGAATGGGCCGGGAGACTCCTCACGGAGAATGGTCAGGGTGACGCTGGTGCCCTTTGGACCCCGGAGCTTTTTCACCGCGTCCATCAAGGTCATGTCCTTTGTCGGGTTCCCGTCGATCTTCACGATCCGGTCCCCCGGATGAAGCCCGGCCCGATCGGCGGGGGTCCCTTCGATCGGGGCCACCACCGTAAGCTGCCGGTCCTTGACCGTAATCTCGATCCCCAGGCCGCCGAAAGAGCCCTGGGTCTCCACCTGCATCTCTTTGAAGAGATCGGGCGACATGAAGGAGCTGTGGGGATCGAGCGTCTCCAACATCCCCTTAATTCCGCCGTAGATCAGGTCGCGCGGCTTGGTCTCATCCACGTAATTAGCCTGAATCAGCGAAAGGACCTCCGTGAAGACCTTTAGCCGCTCGTAGCTGTCTTCGACAGCAGTGACCTCATGGCGGCCGCCTCCACTGATGATCAGCAGAGCCAGGGTGATGCCCGCGACCATGCTCTTCCACCCGTTCCGGACGATGCCTCCGAACATCATCGATTCCTCCTAAGAGAAGGGTTTAGGGTATAGGGTTCAGGGTTCAGGGGATCCCCATTGGCTCTCAACCCTAGACCCTCCACCCTAGACCCTGTCCTTTCGTGTCAATTGGGTGCAAGCCACGCGATGGGATCCTGGGGCCTGCCCCGATGTCGCACTTCGAAATAGAGTTGTGAGCCAGCCACCGAGCCGCTGGTGCCGACCAACCCGATGGACTGCCCTTTCGCCGCCCGATCGCCTATCCTGACCAGGATCTCCGCAGCGTGCGCATAGACCGTGTAGTATCCCCCTCCATGGTCGAGAACGATCAAACGTCCGTACCCCTTGAACCAGTCGGCGTACAGCACGATGCCGTCGGTGACCGCGACGATCTTTTGCCCCTCCGGGGCGTTGATCTCGATCCCACGGTTAAAGGTCACCGTCCTGTAGAGCGGGTGCTCCTGCCGCCCGAACGTGGAGGCCAGGGCGCCGGAAGTCGGCCAGGGCAGGCGGCCCTTCAGCGAGGCAAAGGCCGCCACGCTCCCTTCCGGAGGGACGGGGACTCCCGAAGGCTCGGGGGCAGGCGCTCTGCCGCTCTGAGGCCGCTTCTCGCGCTGCAGGCGACCGATCAGTCCCTGCAGCTCGTGGGCAGCCAGCTCCAATTGGCGGATGGCGGCAAGATGCCCCTTCTTCTGCTCTTGAACTTTCGCCAGCAGGACTCGCCTGGCACGTTGCTCACCGAGGATCTCTTCGCGCTTTGCCGCGACGGCCTTCTGACTCAGCGTGAGCTCCGCTTTCGAATGTTCCAGTTCGGCCTGTTGCGTTTGAAGGGTCTCGAGCCCCGCTGTGTAGGCAGCGACCATCCGCTGATCCTGGTTGGCGATCGCAGCGAGGTATCGTATCCGGCGACCGGCGCCCGACAGGTCCTCCGAGGAGAGGAGGGCCTGCACATACCCGTGCCGTCCCTGCTTGTACATGGCGCGAATGCGCCTCCGAAACAGGCCCTTGATCTGGTCGAGCTGCGTCTGGGTCAGCCTGATCTCCTTCTGGATGGCGTGAAGCCGTTCCGTGCTGGTTCGGAGCTTGGCCTGCAACGCCTTGAGCTCCTGACCCTTCTGCTGAAGCTGTCGATCGATCCGATCCAGCTCCTCGAAAAGGGACTGCTCTTTTCGGGCCACCAGCTTCGCCTGCTTCCGCTCCAGATCAAGCTCCCGCCTGACCTTGGTCAGCTCCTGGCGCTTGTCGCGGAGGCGCGACGAGGGCTCCGGCTCTTTCTTGGCTGCCAGGCCTGGAGAGGGACAGAGCAGGAGGGCCGCTATCACAGCCGCCCCGGTCCGGATCGTGAAGAGTGATCGAGCCATCGTCCCCTGCGCTGCTCGCTGGCTACACCCGGAGAAAGCGGCCGACAGCCATCACGCTGCCCAGGGCGCCGATCACCGCTCCTCCGCCCACCAGACCCGCCATCATCGAGGACTCCAGGAATCCCCGGTCTCCCGCCGCCTGGAAGATCGGGGAGACCAGGTTGAAGGTCGGCGCGACGAATCGGTAGGCGGCAAACAGCAGGCCCAGGGCCAGGAGGGCGCCCAGGCTGCCCTGCAGCATCCCCTCCAACACAAAGGGGGCCCGGACGTATGCCTTGGTTGCGCCCACCAGCCGCATGATCTCGATCTCGGCAGCGCGGGCATAGACGGCGAGTCGAATGGTGTTCGAAACGATCATGGCTGACCCCAGCGTCAGCACCGACCCGATCATGATGCCGAGCAGCTTCATGATTCGCGCGGCGTTGGAGATGCGCTCGATCCAATCTTGCCCGTACTGGACATCCTCCACCCCCTCGAGGCGACTGAGGAACGCACTGAGTCTCCTGAGCGCGTCCGGGCTCTGGTACCCTTCGCGGATCTTGAGCTGGAACGAAGCCGGGAGCGGGTTATCGCCCAACCCCTCGAGGAGGCTCTCCTGGCCTCTGAGCTCTCGCCGGAAGGTGACCAGCGCCTCCTCTTTGGTCGTGAAGGCAATGGCCTTGACGGCCGCCTCATTCTGGATCCGTTTCCCGAGGATCTCCAATTGCGTCGGGGTGATCTTGTCATCCAAGAAGACAGATACCTGGAATTGTTCCTTCCATTCGGCGACAAGGGCGTTGAAATGCAGGATCAACAGGAGAAAGATGCCGATGATCACAAACGACACCCCGATGGTTGCGATCGAGGCAAGCCCGCCCCACCCGGCGCGAACGAGGTTGATCAAAGCGTGCGCGAAGATATGTTTCAGCTTCTCGGGCATGGTGTGTGTTAGGCCCTCGCGATGAGTTTCATCAGAGTCCCCTGTCATTCAATCAAGCGCCATTGTGACAGGGGCTACTCAGTGCGATTCCTCCACGATCTTTCCCTGCTTGAGGAACACGGTGCGGCGGCCCGCCTCCTGTGCCAGCTTCAGATCGTGAGTCGCCACCAAGACAGTGGTCCCGCGCGCATTGACCTCAAGCAAAAGCCGGGTGACATCCGTCGCCAGTTCGGGGTCCAGGTTCCCGGTCGGTTCGTCGGCCAGGAGGATGAGCGGATCATTCATCAGTGCCCTGGCGATCGCCACCCGTTGTTGTTCGCCGCCGGAGAGCTTGTAGGGCGGCGTCTTTGCCTTGTGAGAAAGTCCCACTAGCTTCAGCAGTTGGGCAACCCTGCGCTGCCCCTCCACAGTTGGCATGCCGACGACACGCGCGACTAAAGCCAGATTCTCCTCCACGCTTCGGTCGCGAAGGAGCTTGAAGTCCTGAAAGACGATCCCGAGTGTCCGTCTCAGATGCGGCACCGCCCGTGGTTTCATGCGGACGATGTTGCGGCCGTTCACCAGGATATGGCCTGAGGTGGGAAGCTCGTCGCGGAAGATCAGGCGGAGTAACGTGCTCTTGCCGGCACCGCTGGAACCTGCCAGGAAAACAAACTCTCCTTTGTGAATATGCAGGTTGACATCGACCAGGGCTTCCAGATCTTTTCCAAACGCCTTGTAGACATGGAACATCTGGATCATGGCGGAGCAGCCCTGGTCGATCTCCTTCTTCTATTCCACCTGCCTGGGGCAGGGCCACAGGCCCGACGCTCACCCTCCCTGCGCATGCGGTGCAACGTTAACTCTTTTTCAGGGTGATTTCAACTAAAAACCTCGAAGGATCTCGGGCCAAACCATGTCCAAACTGTCGCCGCGGCGAGGGTGGATGCCCATTAGGCGGGGGACCGGAAGGCTCCGGTTCCGCGGCGGTGCCCTGCTGCACGGTGGCCAGGCTCCGGCGTGGAGGGGCGATGGGCGCATGGCACCCGAGAATTAACTTGCGCTGCCGGTCCCCCTTCCATATCATGGCCCCGCCCGAAGCAACCACCGGGGGGTCGCCGATGACATGGGAGCCGTTGCTCGACAAGTTGGCCAAGGACAGGACGTCGGGAGCACAGGAGCTGACCCGGCTTGCGTCCTCCCTCCTGTCGCGGTACCTACGAGAAAAGAAGGGTGGGGAAGGGTGTGCCGAACGCCTGCTCTCGCTCACCCGGCGCATCCTCGATGCTCAACCCGCCATGGCGCCGATCATCACCCTCTTAAATCACCTCTGGCTGAAGCTTGAGCAAGTGGGTGAGCCCGATCCGGTCCTCGCAGGGCTCGCGGCAGAACTGGAGCAGATGGGCCTCGAAACCGAGCTGCGTCTGGATCGGCTTGCAGAGACCTGCTCGGATCGGCTTCCCGAAGGGAGTGCGGTTCTCGTGCACTCGTTCAGCTCGACCGTGCTTCGGGCCCTCCTGGCCGCGCACGAGGCAGGAAAGGGGATCCGCATCCTCTGCTCGGAGGGTCGGCCCGCGTTCGAGGGGATCCGACTGGCCGAAGCCCTTGCCGCCGCCGCCGCTCCGGTCCAGCTCTGCGCGGATTCCGCCCTCCCGGGTCTCGTCCGTGAGGCCGATCTCGTATTGGTTGGCGCGGACGCAGTGGTCGAAGACGGGGCGATCAACAAGATCGGGACCTATCCGCTGGCCCTCGCGGCCAAGGCGATAGGCCGGCCCTTCTACATCGCCGCCTCGCTCGACAAACTCCTGCCGCCGTCCTTGGTCCCGTTGCTGCGCATTCCTGACCGCCCCCCCGGCGAGATTTATGAGGCAAGGCATGAGGCGCTGCAGGTGCGCAATCGATATTTCGAGTTCACGCCGCTTGACATGATCACCGGGGTCATCACCGAGTCGGGGCTGTGGTCGCGGCGCAAGGTCCGTTCGGCGTTTCAGAAAGCGCCAGCCTCGGCGACGCTGGCGAAGCTGGCGCAGGAAGTCACAGACGCCAGCAAGGAGACTGCACACTGACAATGCAGACAACTTGTTGTTAGCTTCATTACATTGGGTCGAGCGAGACCTCTCATCCCTACCTTCTCCCCGGAGGGGAGAAGGGGAGGTTGAGGGGAGCGGAGGTGGATAGTCAAACAAGGGGTGTGATGGCTCGGTTGATAGGCAGACATCGACGGGCGGGAGTCACGCTTGTAGTCGTCCTTGCGTGTTTTTTCGGCTGGACGTTGCCACACCTTGCTCAGGCGGAGCCTTTCACGATAACCCAGATGACCAATACCATCGGGGGCGCTGACCGGGTTAGGGACCTCTTCCCCGCTTCCTCGGTCAACGCCGCCGGGACCCGGATTGCCTTCCAGTTTGACCGCGACCTTACCCCGGGCAGTCCCGGCAACGGCGACGGCAATTACGAGATTTTTCTGGCAAGCAGTGTGGCGGGGCCAACTCCGACGATCCCCACCCTGTCCGAGTGGGGGATGATCTTGCTTGGATTGCTCTTGGCTGGTGGGATGGCGACGGCCCTGCGCCGTCGCCCCGCGCGATGGGATCGGCCCCAGGGTCCGACTTTATACTAGGGCGATCCCATTGATCCTCTTACATTGTCATTGCGAGCGACTGAAAGGAGCGTGGCAATGTCGCGGTGTTTGAGATCGCTTCGGTCGCTTTGCTCCCTCGCGATGACACATGGCTTTCTGCGTTTGCGTTAGTTCAGCCGGGCGAGGTCCCGGTTCAGGAAGCGGTTGAGTTGACGGAGTTGCGCCTCGACGCTTCTGAGTTCCAGAATCGATTGTCGATCATAGACCGTCAGGTCCGGGTAGTGAGCGGCCACCGCGTAGCCGAGGTCCCTCGGGCTGGCGAGCAGTTTGAGGTGGGTCTGGAATTCTGTGCCAAGGCCCGGCCGGAGAGTCAGGACCCTGTTCAGCCGCTCCACCATGGAAGCGGCTAGGGCTCGCAGTTCCGCTGAATCTTCTCCCCCGTTTTCAATAAGCTCAACCACCGCGCGCCTGTATGGAATTTCCTGCGTATACGAGATGGCCCGAGCTCTTCCGAGGCCTCGAACCACGATTTCATAGTTGCCGGTCGGCAGTTTGACGGCGCGGGTGATCTGACCAAACCCGCCAACGTCGTAGGGCTGCGGGTCGTTGGCCTGTTCCCATCCCTTTCTGAGCAGGAAGATCCCGAGGTACCGGTCGGCCTGCAGACAGTCATGGATCATCCGCTTGTACCGTTCCTCGAAGATGTGGAGTGGCAGGACCATGTTCGGGAAGAGGACCACATTCGGGAGCGGGAAGATGGGAAGGTCGCTCGGCGGCTGAGATTGGTCGACGAACTCAAACCCGGAGACGTCAGGCGGCATGCGCCTCTTGGACCAGGCGTAGCAGGGTGTCGAGATTGCGGCGATCGGCCAGCACGAAGTCGCCATCTTTCGGGGTCTCGAGGATCATCGGCAGTCCCCGCAGACGGGGGTCGGTCACGAGGCAGCGGAAGGCCTCGAGGCCGATCGCCCCCTTGCCGATATGTTCGTGGCGGTCCACGTGAGACCCTAGCCCTTTTTTGCTGTCGTTGAGGTGTATGACCTTCAGGTGGGAGATCCCCACGATCCGGTCGAATGCCCCAAGGACGTCGGCGTATCCCTGGGGTGTCCTGATATCGTAGCCGGCGGCGAAGAGGTGGCAGGTGTCCAGGCAGACCCCGGTCCGCTCCGGGAGGCCGATTTGATCCAGGATGGCCGTAATCTGCTCGAAGCGGTGGCCCAAGCTGGTCCCCTGGCCGGCGGTGGTCTCGAGAACCACCTGCGCGCGGTAGCCTTTCGTCCGCTTCAAAAGGTCCCGGATGCTATTCGCCACCTGACGTAACCCTGTCTCCTCGCCGGCCCCCATGTGGGCCCCGGGATGGGTCACCAGATAGGGAATGCCCAGCGCTTCCGCCCGCTCCAGCTCCTCCTGGAAGCCTGCCATCGACCTCTGATATACCGGAGGGTCAGTCGAGGCGAGATTGATCAGGTACGAATCGTGGGCCACAGTATGGGCGATTCCGGCAGCCTGAAGGTTAGCTCGATAGCGCTCGATCTCCTCGGGCGGCAGCGGCCTGGCCCGCCACTGATTGCTGCTCTTGGTGAAGAGCTGGATGGCTCGACAGCCGACATTCTGGCCTCTCAGCGCCGCCAGATCAACTCCTCCTGCGATCGACATGTGGGCGCCAAGAAGCAAGTCCACTTCTACTGAGGGTGGCTGTTGCTGGGCCTTGATCGGTCTGTTCGTAGGAGTGGGCACTGATCTCAATGGAGGTGGAATCGTTCGGTGAGGAGCCTGCGGAAGCGGGGCTGATAGATCAGATCGAAGGCCAGCTCCTTCCCGGGAAAGAGCCTTAGCGCCCATTGCCTCGTGGCTGCCACCATCCGAGACGCCTCTTCCAGCGAGAGCTTGGTCTGGCTGATCACGCTCATCGTCAGACCAACCACGAACTGGAGCTGTCTCAGGCGCCTGTCCTCGTCTTTGAGCTCCTCGGCAGTCGGCATCGCATCTTCTCCGTCGCGGGTTGTTCAGTGCCATGGTAGCAGAGACCCGAACCGTTTCCAAGCAGAGTGTTCGCAGGAAGCGCATGATGCGGAGGACGCACTCGCCGCGCTTGCCTCGGACTTGATCCGGGCCCCTCCATCATGTGTCAGTTCCGACAACGACCGCCCCAACTGATTGGAGTCGTCGGAGGGCATGGGGCGGTCGGGCGCACAACCGCGGGGACAAGAACGTTGACTGCAATCGGAAGGGTGCGCTAGGATAAAGCACGTCCAGTTCGAGACCCTAAGGATCTATGCGAACAGGCAACAGCGATGGCAGAGGAATATCGACATCAGCCGCAGGTCACAGGCCAACTAGCACTGCCGCGCTGGGCGCGCGATCTGAAAGAGCGGATCGACGCCAGGATGACCTCCGTCTTCGTTCTGCACTTCAACGTTGCCGACGAGGTTCGCCTGGGCGATCAGTTCGTCTCGCTGCCGACCTTTCTGGGACGCTGGCTCGCAGGCGATGAGCGGATGATCGTGTACGATCGCTCGCGCGGCCTGCGTTTTTCCGATTCCGCCACAGAGGCGCTCTTTCGGAAGGTCACCGGCCTCACCAATGAGGCCGAGGCGGCAAAGCGTCGGGCTCTTACCGCGCTGGGCCAAGACGTCCCGCCGGAACGCGAGCTGCCGACTCACCCGACGAAGGTCCTTGCGCTCCTCGAGACAGCGGTCCGATCCGGTTGCTTCGGCGTCAGGGAGGGATGTGCGCCGCTGGTTGTGATCGGCTACGCCGAGACGATCGTTCCCGATGCCGATCTGTCGTCGATGAGCGATGACGATCGGACCAATCTGGTGACCCTCCTCCGCTGGGCGGCGGACCCCGAGATGTTGCGCTCCGGCGTGGCCGTCGTCCTCACCGTCGGCAACCTCGCCGACCTGCACGCGCAGCTCCGGGGTCCGGCCTCGCGGGTGGAGGCCATCGAGGTGCCTCTCCCCAGCGTGGCCGAGCGGGCTGAGTATATCGACCACCTCCGGGCGGAGAACGGGTTCACCATGACGATGACTCCCGAGCAGCTCGCCCATGTCACCGCCGGCCTCTCGCGCTTGCACCTGAAGGCGCTGTGCCGTCAGGTGGGCGGGCGCAAGGTGCCGCTGACCTATGCGGAGGTCACCGACCGGAAGCGAGAGATCCTCAAACGGGAGCTGCACGGCATGATCGAGGCGGTGGAGCCCACCCTGGGCTTGGATGCCATCGGCGGAATGGAGGCGGTGAAGACGTACCTGCGCCGCGTCATCCAGGCCATCAAAGACGGCGACCATAAGCTGGTGCCACGAGGCATCACTTTGCTGGGCCCGCCCGGCGTAGGGAAGACGGCCCTGGCGGAGGCCCTGGCCAAGGAGTGCGGCTTCAATTTCGTGAAGATCGTCAATCCCCGGGAGAAGTGGGTCGGACAATCGGAGCGGAACTACTGGCGCATCCTGCAGGCCTTGCGCTCGATGACCCCGGTGGTGGTGCTGGAGGACGAGGCGGACCAGAGCGAGCAGATGCGGGACGAGTACAGCGGCGACTCCGGCGTGGGCAATCGGATCAGACAGATGCGCTTCGCCTTCACCGGCGACCCCGCGATCCAGGGACAGGTCCTCTGGATTCGGATCAGCAACCGGCCGGATCGCCTGGACGCGGCGGAAAAGCGCTCGGGTCGGAGCAGCGAGCGGATTCCGCTCCTGATGCCTGACGCGGCCGACAAGGCCCGCATCTTCGAGGTCATGCCGAGGAAGCACGGCTTCGCCTGCGAGGTCGGCGACTTCTCGTCGGTCGTCGAGCACTGCGATCGGCGCCATCCCGGCCAGATCTCCGGGGCCGACATCGAGGAGATCACCCTCCGCGCCTATCGACGGGCTCGATGGCGCGGGGCGAACGCGATCGCCCTCGAGGATTACCGCTGGGCGGTGGAGGACTTCATCCCATTCCAGGATCGGCTCTCGATCGAGGCCCAGGAGCGCGCGGCGCTTGCCCTCTGCTCCTCGCGGCAGTTCCTGCCTGAGGGGCGGCAGGCTCTCGTCGAAGCGTGGGCATCCCGTGAGGGCGGCGGAGCGTCGTAACGCATGCCAGAGCCGGAGGAGACCATCGAGATCAAGGGGAGGTCCGTCCGCCTTTCCCGATCGACGCCGGATGGGGCCGTTGCCACTGATCGGCAGGTGAGTCTCCGCGACTTCCTCCTGGAGATCGCCGCCTCGACTCCCCAGCGCTTCCTTCAACAGATCCCTTTGCTGCCGCCCGGCGCCCGATGGGCCATCGTCCGGGGCCCGGCGCTCGTCATCGCCGTCGAGCATCCCCCCCAGGTGCGGTGGGTCGGCTGGAGCGAGAAGGCCCTGGACGAGCCCGGCAGCTATCGCCACAGCAATCTGGCCTTTCCCTACGCGGTCTACCTGCTCCTGTTTCACCGCGGCTCTTTTGAGGAGATGCGCCTCTACTACCGGAACGCCCCGTTGGTCTCCGAAGAGGACGAGCTCTATATGCCCAACCTCTGGAACATCTCGGCGAGCGAGAGCCCCTTGGCGAAGTGCCGGGTCTGTCTTCGGGGCCGGCCCCCCTTCGATGACCTGACGGTGGCCGGGCAGGCCCAGACGGCGATCGAGTTCTTCTGGAGCGCCGGGTTCAACCTTGACATCGAAAGCAACTGCTTCCGCCGCGCCGCCGCGCTGGACGACCGCATCGGGACGCTCGACGGTTGGGAGATCGCCACCGCGGCGGACCCGCTTTTTCCTTTGGCGATTCAGTGGGAGGAGACAGGGCTCAGCCTTGGCAAGGCCGGCGAGCACTTGCTCGACTGGCGAGGCGCCGCACGCCCCCTGGAGGATGCGTCGGACTTGGCCGACCTCCTGTATCGCCTGAACGACGTGACCTGATGTTTCCCGTCTATTTGAAAGAGGATGGATTCGAAGAGCCGGACGACCCGATTTACTATCTGGTCACGCGGGACGGCTTGTTCCAGGTGAAGCGGAATCTCCTCTTCCATGCCAGGACGAAGGTTCGCGGCCTGACCTGGCTCATGTCCGAGCAGGAAGCCGCCTGGCTGCAGCTTCCGCCCGTCCCAGCCGCCATCCTGGCGGAGATCGTGGCCTTCTTCCGGGAGGTCTTCCGGGCCCATCGCGCAGAGGCGGTGGCCCTTCTCTACTTCACCCAGGCGGAGAACAGGTACGAACTGACGATCCCGAAGCAGCAAGTGGCGGGCGGGCACTGCCGGTACGAAATCGGCCCGACCCCCACGGGATGGGTCCGGGTGGGCACGATCCATAGCCACGCCGCGGCCGATGCCTTCCATTCCGAGTTGGACGACGAGGATGAGCGGCATGACGACGGCCTTCACGTCACCATCGGCAACCTCGATGGGGAGGTGAGCGTGGCCTGTTCCCTCGTCGTGGACGGCCGCCGGTTCACCCTCAAGCCGTCGGATGTCTTCGACGACGCCTCGCCGGCCATCCACGCGGTCGAGGTTCGCGAGCACACGCTGCAGGTCGTGGACCTCGAGGCTGTGCCGCGGGACAGCGATGCCGAAGGGCGGCCGTCGTCCGTCTGAGGTGGTCGTCGCGCCATGGCGGAGAAGATCGAAATCAAACTGATCGGCGTCGGCGGGATCGGCTGTGCCTTGGCGCCGTTCTTGACCCGATACCTCCAGGCAGAGCGGCAGCTTACCGGAGAAGAGGTCCGGATCACCCTGGTTGACGGCGATACGTTTGAGAGCAGGAACGCCGCCCGACAGAGCTTCGAGACCGTTGGAAACAAGGCCAAGGTAAAGGCGACCGAACTGGCCAGGAGCTTCCCCGATCTCTCGTTTCGCGCCATCCCGGAGTTCGTCACTGCGGAGAACTTGCCGCATGTGGTGACACCCGGCGATCTGGTCTTCCTTGCGGTGGACAACCACGCCACCCGGCAGATAGTCAGTCGCCACTGTGAAGCGCTGTCAGACGTGGTGCTGATCTCCGGCGGCAACGACTTCACGGACGGCAACGTCCAGGTCTACGTCCGCCGGGACGGCCGCGACGTCACCCTGCCGCTGACGCGCTTTCACCCGGAGATCGCCGACCCGAAGGACAAGTCTCCGGCGGAGATGTCCTGCGAGGAGCTGGCTGCCGTCGCCGCGCCTCAACTCCTCTTCATGAATCTGAGCATCGCCTCGGCGATGCTGAACGCCTTCTTCGCCTGGCGCTCCGGGCGATTGGGCTATGGCGAGGTGTACCTGGATATCGTGGAGGGACGAGCTCAGCCTGTCGCCCGGAATCCGCGCAGCGGAGAGAACGATCGATGAGCGAGGGTCAGCTCAAGGGGATCTCCAGAGCGAAGCTGGCGGGCCAGCCCAAGGCCCAACAACAGGTGCGCGTGCTGTATGGCGTCCATGCCCTGGAGGCGAACCTCGCCGGCCGGACGGTGGCCGACGTCCGCCAGGCGCTGCGCCAGGCCCTCAATATCAGCCCGCAAGCCGTGGCCATCGTGGATGGCCGCGAAGTGGAAGAGAGCACCATCCTCTTGGCCGGGCAGCAACTGGAGTTTGTCCGGCTCGCCGGCGAAAAGGGCTGATACACCGTTTGGCCCCGCATCCAGAGGCTCCCGGCATGAGGCCGGTTTATGCGTCCATTCTGGGTCCATGCACGCTAATCAAGCCGCATTGCCTATTCTTGTCTTAACCGTCGGCCTTGCGTTGGTAAAGCCAAGGCTCGGGCGGATCAGGATTGGCCATGCCACTGCTGCAATACTAGGGGCGCTGTTAAGTATCATCACGGGAGCCGTCCCGGTTCATGCTGCCTACCAAGCCCTGAGTGTCCTTCTCTATCCGGTCATTGCGATAATCAGCCTGATGATTCTGACCATTATCGCGGAGCAGGCGGGACTCTTTGCGCTGTTAGCGCTTCAGATCGCAAGGGTCGCTAAAGGAGACGCGAGAGCGTTATTTACCTATATATTCATTGCCGGCACTGTGACAGGGGCCATCTTCACAAACGATGCCGCCGTCCTGATCTTCACACCCCTGGTGTATAAACTGGTGGAAGAGGTCAAGGGAGAATCCTGGGATCTATCTAGCAAAATCCCTTACTACTTTGCTGTGCTCTACATCGCCAACCTCGTTGGGGCATTTGTGATCAGCAATCCCATCAACATCATCGTTGCAAGTCTCTTTGGCATCGGGTTCCATGAATACGCGACGTGGATGATATTCCCGGCCCTCGTGAGCGTGCTAACCAGCTATGTTGGCCTCAGGATGTTCTTCAAGAACGCTCTCCCCCAAAGGTATGAGCACCTTCCTCTCGATGATTCTCTGAAAAACCGCCGGTACATGGTTCTCTCGGGAATAGTGCTGGGTCTCACACTACTCGCGTTTTTCCTGGAACACCTTATCGGTGTGCCGATCTGGGCTGCGGCCTTCATCGGGGCGATGGCTCTGCTCATTCTCTCAGGGTTGATGGAGGGCTCTGATAACATCCAAGTGATCAAGGCCGTCGGTTGGGATGTCATAGCCTTCGTCGTCGGTATATTCATCGTTGTGACAGGACTACGGAATGCGGGCTTGACGAATGTGATAGGAGGGTTGATCGGCTACCTGTCGGGATCCAGTATCTTCAAGCTCACCATGGCCGGCGGGTTCATCGCGGCGACATGCTCGGCTATCATGAACAACCACCCAACCGCCTATGCGATGGCCCTCAGTATCAAGGATATGTCTTTCGGGTCATTGCTGGGGGAGACGAGATTTGTAAGGAAGATGTTGGTATTCTCGGCGCTCATAGGCGGGGATCTGGGACCGAAGATGCTTCCTATCGGGTCTCTGGCGGCGCTTCTATGGTTCAGAATCCTGAGGGATAGGGGCGTGCATATTTCCTACTCGCTCTACGTAAAGATCGGCATACCTGTGACCTTGGCTGCAATCTTGCTCTCGGTGCTCGCCCTTAATCTTGAGATTGTGTTAGTAGGGCTATTTCCTTGAGTCGAATGTGTCCGGATCATCAGCATGGGTAACGCTCCAGCGTTTGAGGTTGGCGTACGATGGGAAGGCCTCGAGGCCCTGAAAGGGTCCGACCCTTGGAGACCGACCCCGCTCTGACCATCACTCGCAGGGCGAGGCAGTGTGTCGATCACGGACGAGCATCAAGCGGCTCCAAGCTCAATCGCTGGAACCGAAGAGCCACTGACGCATGTTCCGCCCGGTCGAAATGTCGCTCGCGTTCTTGGTCATCGCCTGCAGCTCTGGTATCTCCAGCGCCAGGACCGGCTCCGTCGAGATTTGTTTCACTCCGGGCGGGAACCGCACCAGTCCTGTTGGGACACTGATGACTGAGGCGGATCCGGCAAGCCTGATCGAGGCCTCCGGGGTCGCGGCGGTGCGCCTTGTGAATGGCTGGCAGGGTAACCACCTGCATCCCTTTCAGACTTATTACCTCAGGTACCAGAAGGCCCGGGTGGCAATCCCGAAGCGCTACACGCCAATGACGTTTGCGGAGTTCTACGCCCTCCCCGACCTCCCGGAGGAATACGGGCAAGCCGATTGGACCACGGTCCGAGCTTATACCGAACGAGCCGTGAGCGTGGAGGGGTACATCGCCGGGGTCCGTCCTTCGAGCGCGGGCGACATCAATGCCTATCTGCGGGAACATCAGCAACCTCGGTGTGTCCCTGATGAGAACCGTGGAGCGCAGATCGTGACCGAGGTGACGCGGGCCTTCCAATCCCCAAAGACCGGCTGGTCCTATCGTGCGTTCTTGGACCTCTGTGATCGTCAGACGAGGGTGAGGTTCTCAGGCTGGCTCCTACATGATTTCGAGCATGTCCAGGATGTCGGAGACGTGCAGGGGAGCGCGTGGGAAATCCATCCGGTCACGAGGATCGAGGTCTGGGACCTAACCCGTCATCGGTGGGACGATCTGCGATGAGACGGACCACGCGAAAAACGGTGCTTTGACTCAGGGTGATCATGAGCCTGGCACCCCAGGTCTTGGGGTTTCTCTCTGGTCGGTCTGCTCCTGTAGATTGAGGTCCTCCAAGACACACTGGTCGGGCATAAGGGTCAGACGCGGAACTTGATTGAGCGATGGAGGCAGGAGGGCCGGGTGCAAATCAGGCGGATTCTGTTTCCGACCGATTTCTCTGACAATGCCAAATCCGCGTTTCAGTACGGATTGGGCATTGCCCGCAAGTTCGGCGCGGACCTGTATCTCGTGCATGTCGTCCACTCCTTTCCGGAGATGCGTCCATACAACGTCCGGCAACTGATCGACCTCATGGTCAAGCATGCCGAGACCAGCCTCAGAGAGCAGCTCAAGACAAGTAAAGAGCACGAGGTGAGGTTGCACCCCGTGGTGAGGGTTGGTGTAGAGGACATCGAGATCACCACGCTCGCAAAAAAGGAACGGATCGATCTCATCGTCATGGGGACCCATGGGCGGACCGGACTCGCGCATGCGTTGCTCGGCAGCGTGGCCGAGCGGGTGGTGCGCCGCTCCCCCTGTCCGGTCTTGACCGTGAAGCCACCGGCGGTCAAAAGGATGAAGGCGGCGAAACGAAGGTGAGTGAGGCGAGGCTGCAGCGCGAGCTGGAGTCACGACGGTCTTGCAGGTTGTGTCCTCATCTGGTTCACGCGCCGAGCAGCAGCATTTTTGCGTGGAGCCCAACAGGGATGTCGCCCTGACATGTCGGGTGTTTGCTTGCTGGCCGGATCAGGTGAACCTGGTGACGACAAAAATGAACAGAGCGCCCAACAGGGTTAGGCCAACCATCGCGAATGAACTGTGCTCGCTATGGGCCTCAGGCAGCAAATCGCTCGCCCCTATGTACAGCAGAAAGCCTGCGAAGAATCCGAGGTACAAGACTAGTACCTGATCCGGGATGGTGAAAAAATATGTTGAGGCCGCCCCGAAGATCGGGGTGGTGGCATCCGCCAAGAGCAGCATCCGAGCCCTTCCGAGTGTATTCTTATGGAGCAGCATGTAGCTTACCGTGTTCAAACCATCGGAAAAGTCGTGGGCGATTACTGCCACGGCGACAAGGAAGCCGACATGGCGGCTCACGTGAAAGGCGAGACCTATCCCAACCCCATCGAGGAAGCTGTGGAAGACCAACCCCGACGCCCCGATCAGGCCGACGAGCGGATGCTTATGCTCCGCGTACTCGGTTTCGTGAAACCCATGATGGATGACCGCTGACCGTTCTAAGATGTGAATGGCGAAGAATCCAATGACGATCGCAATCAGCCCGGGCGTGACATCAAATTTGTGCTCCGTCGCGATGGAGAAAATTTCTGGGATAATCTCGAAGAACGGGATAGCAATTAAGACCCCCGCTGTGAAACTCAATATTAAATGCAGCCTATCTCGGTGGCGAATGCCAAAGAGGCCACCCAGCATGGTGGAGATGAAGGTGCTGAAGGAAACAATGAGGGCTTCCATCGGAGGTGTCGCTCCTGTCGAGACACTAGGGGAGTCGCGATGGCAATCTTACCCGGAAAGATCCTTGCGAGAATACACTCGCCACCCGCGCAATGCAAACTCAATCTCCAGCGCTCACACGTCTGCAGCCCGGTCAGTGACTCGGCCATTGGCGGCGGTGTCTAGAGAGGTGTGACCCATGCCGGTTTACAATATTTAAATGACGAGCCCAACAAGCCCGAATTCCCTTGACAGACGCTCCGAGAGTCTGGTATACGAAATGCCGCGTTTCGTGACGAATCGACCGGCCCAGTCTCCGTCAATCGTCTCGCTTACATAAAGTTTGGAGGGGAGATGCAAGTCGTCAATCTGCTTAAGATTCCGTTTATCAGCATCTTGGGGATGAACATCGCCCTGATGGCCTGGAGCGCCGAGTTCATGACCAACTACTACCTCTACCGGGACACCGCGGACTGGATCGTCCGGGCGGAGCTCTCCGGGCACGCGGGCGACGCTGCGAAGTATATCGAGCATGCGCTGCAGGGAATGCAGAATTGGGAAGTCAATTCCGGATATGCCGCGCTCATCTGGAAGTCCCCGCGCAACGACATGGGGCTCATGTATAAGGGGATGCACCGCACTTACGAGCGTCTTCAGGCGATTGCGGAAAAGTACGATTCCCCGGGCTCTCCCTTCCGTCAGAGCGACCACGAGTACGGCCAGACCCTCAAGGATATCCGGCTTCTGTACTCCACCCTTCCGTTGAAGGCCCCGGCGCACTACCTCTGGCTGATCAGGATCGGGCTGCCGTTCGAGGTCGTCTTCTATGCCGGCCTGATCCTCTTCGGGTACGGAATCATTCGCCCTCTGGTGAAGGAGGTCACGTGGGTGGACCTGGCCTTCATCGCCCCGTTCTTCATCGGGCTGCTCAAGGCGTTTTGGTATGGCTAGGTTGTCGCCGGCTCACGACGGCCGAGACCGTCAGCGGAGGGCGGTCGGAGTGGACTTGAACAGAAGCGGTTCAACAGGAAGGCAACCAATTCAAAGGGGTGAAAAGAGATGCGACGCGTCCCGAAGATGGTATGGATCAGCCTTGCCGTGTTCGCCCTCAACTACGGCGTGTGGTACTACATTAACTACCGGATCTGGTACGACACCTACGACTGGGTGATAAGGGCGGCGGTGTCCTCCCACGCCGAGGACATGGCGGGCTACCTCGGCAATGCCGTAGATGGCATGAAGCGTTGGGGGTTTACTCATGGCTACGCCGCCCTGATCTTCAAATCGCCCGCCAACGACATGAGCCTCATCAATAAGTCGCTCGAGCGCACAAAGGATCGAGCCGACATGCTGTCGAAGGAGTTCCTCAGCGGGAACCCCGAGAAAAAGATCACCGCCGTGGAATATAATCAGGCCCTCGACGACCTTCGCTCGACCCTGACCGAATATCCGCTCCAGGCCGACTACTACTGGGACGTTCACTTCCCGGGGATCATTATCTCGGCGATCTACTATCTCTCGCTGTTCTCCCTCGTCGTCGCTGTTGTCAGGCCTCTTGTGAAGCTCGAGTCTAGCTAGAGTTAGTGAAGGGGACGATCATGGCAAACGCACCTCAAGAACATTACCACGGCCACCACGAAGGGATCATCGAAGACGAGAGCTGGGAGACCCATCGGATCGCCGAAACGGGGCTCAGCCTGGAGGACAGGCGCGTCATGGTCGCCTTCCTCCTCGTCCAAGCGCTCATCCTCGTCGCGAACTGGTTCGATGTCCCGAAGCAGATCGACCTGACGCCATTCGCCCTGTTTATCGGGGCTCCCCCTCTCTTTATCCAGGCCGCGCGGGCGATCAAGTCGGGCAGGCTCCTGAGCGTGGAGGTCCTGGTCTCGATCGCGGTGTCGGCGGCGGTCTCCCAGGCGATGTGGTTCGCGGCCGCCACCATTACCCTCATCATCGAGGTGGGGATCGTCCTCGAGGAGCTGATCATTGACCGCTCTCGGAAGTCCATCCTGAGTCTCGTCACGATCACCCCGGATACCGCGCGGGTCCGGAGGGCGGAGGGGGAGGTCGTTGTCGAGGCGAGGGCTGTGGCCGTGGGTGAGCGGGTCCTTGTGAAGCCGGGGGAGAAGATCCCCGTGGACGGGATCATCCGGGTAGGGGAGAGCTCGGTGGACCAGGCCCCGCTCACGGGGGAGTTCATGCCGGTCGTGAAGCGGACGGGGGAGATGGTGTTTGCCGGGACGATCAACCAGCTCGGGGTGCTGGAGGTCGAGGTCACGAAGAAGGGCGAGCAGACGATGGTCGCGGCGATCGTCAGGCTGGTGCGGCAGGCGATCGCCAGCAAGGCGGAGGTCACGCGGTACATCGACGAGATCACCCAGTGGCTCATGCCTGCGGCACTCCTCCTGGCCCTGTGGGCCTACTTCTTCATCGAGGTGAAGGTGGCCATCACGGTCCTCGTGCTGGCGTGCCCCTGCGCCCTCATCCTGGCCACCCCTACCGCATTCGTGGCGGCCCTGGGGAACGCTGCCAAGCGGGGGATGCTGATCAAGGGCGGCGCGGTCATGGAGCGGGCTGCAAGGGTGGACTGCATCGTCCTGGACAAAACCGGCACGATCACCTTCGGGGTCCACCGGGTCGAGGAGGTGATCCCCTTCGGCGGAAAAAACAAGGAGGATGTCCTTGCTACTGCTGCCCTCGCCGAGAAGTTCTCGGAGCACCCGCTGGGGAAGGCGATCTGCCGGGAGGCCGAGCGGCGCGGGATGCGGGTCCCGGACCCGACCGGCTTCAAGCTCAAGCTCGGGTTGGGCGTCACCGCCGAGTCTCAGGGACAGCGGCTCCTGGTGGGCAACGAACGCCTGCTCGCTGAGTACGGGATCGCTGTCCCGGAGGACGCCAAAAAGGTGATCGCCGCCAAGGGGGCGGAAGGGCAAACCGTCTCGCTGGTGGCGCGCGACGATCGCGTGCTGGGAGCCGTCGTCTTCTTCGACACCATCAAGGCGGACGTGAAAGAGACGATTCAGGAACTGGAGAAGCTCGGCATCCGGCGGATCGAGATCATGACCGGGGATATCCGCCCGATCGCGAAGACCATCGCGCGGGCTGTCGGGATCGCCGAGCAGCAGGTCCACGCCGAGATGTCGCCCGAGGCGAAGGTCGAGCGGGTCAAGCAGCTCCAGCAGGAGGGGTACGTGGTGGCCATGGTGGGCGACGGCATCAACGACGCCCCGTCCCTCGCGAAGGCCGACCTCGGGATCGCGATGGCGGCAGTGGAGAACGCCGTGGCGATCGAGGTGGCGGACGTCGTGCTTCTCTCGCAGGACTTCAAGAAGCTGGTGGATGTGATCAAGCTCTCCCGGGTGACCAAGGATGTCATCAGGCTGAACACCTGGTTCTCGCTCGCGATCGCGTTCATCTCCATCTACTTCGGGATGAGACACTACATCAAACCGGTGGGCGCCGCCTTGATCCACCAGGGCAGCTCACTGGCCGTGGTCTTGAGCTCCGCCAGGCTCCTGACGTTCCAGATGCCGAAGGAAGCCCCGGCCGCTGCAGAGGAGCCGTTGCGCCCAGCGACACAGGTGGTCCGTGCATGAGGGGTGTTTTCGAGTGACAGAGGAGGCGCACCCAGTATCATCGGGTTGAGGCTCTTTTCACCCCTGGCGGTGGCCCGTCGGCGCGGGAAAGGCTTGACACCGACGGGGGGATGTGATAGAAGCGGCACACAATGGACGTACCCTAGCGGCTGCACACACTCCAAAAAGGAATGCGACGGTGTCGTGGACACCGCACATAGTGGCATTGTGGGAACCCGCGGCGCGGGGGCGCAGTGTCATTTTGTTTTTTGGCCCACTGTGGGGCGAGCGTTGCGCAAGGATCCCGCAGGAGCAGGGTTCGGTCGAAGCTGAGCTCGTTGTGGCCGGGATCTCTGGGCGGGAGCGTTGAGCATGGCTTCGTATCGTCGGGAGGGAAAAGAATCATGAGTCGCAGGCGAGTGCATTACGGCTTCTTCCTGCAGTTTCTGCTTGTTGGTCTGGCCTGCCTGGCAGTCCCAGGACTGTGCCGGGCCGAACGGATGTACGAGGGGCGGAAGTTCGAAGAGTGGGTGGCGCATCTCAACGACCCGACCGAAGCCGATCGACTCAAGGCGGTCCTCGCCATGACCAAGTTTCAACCCGGGCCCAGCGTGCCGGCGCTCGCCAGGGTGCTGCTCGAGGACCCCAGCCCTCGTGTGCGGGAGGAGGCGGCCATCGCCCTTCGCCGGATCAAGAAGACCATCATGCGGGCGGTGCCCGCGCTGCAACAGGCGCTGAAGGACCCCTACCCCAGCGTGCGGCAAGCCGCAGCCCTGACCCTTGCCCGGGAGGGGATAGCAGTGGAAGTCCCGGACGAAGACCTGCCGAATGAAGAGGCATATCCCGTTGCCCGGAATGAACGGGCGGAGTTGCCCAGGCTGATCGAGGGCCTCAAGGACCCCGATGCCAGGATCAGGAAGGCAGCGGCCGAGACCATCGGTCGGATGCAGTCGGTGCCGCAGGCCGCGGTACCCGAGTTGCTCGACGCCCTGCAGGACCCGGCGGCCAGCGTGCGGCAGGCAGCGGGCGATGCGCTCAAGCGGCTCGGCGCAGACGCGGTCCCCGCACTGGTCCAGGCGCTCAGGAGCCGCAGCGCCAACGAACGGGAGACCGCCGCATGGGCTCTTGGCTTGCTCGGGCCGACGGCGCAGGCCGCGGCCCCGGACTTGCGGGGGCTATCGACTCGCGATCCGAGCCCGGATGTCTCCAGAGCGGCCGAGCTGGCGCTGGGCAAGATCCAAGCGCGCTAGCAAAGGTCGTCACGGCTTGGCAGATGGGCCAGGCGTGGGTTTCTTCCTTGACAGGTTTCTCGGCTGCAAGTATACATAGCGCCGAGATTCGCTCCCATTTGCCATCACCATCAAAGTGTTGTTGAGCCAGAGGAAATGAGGAGATGATCGATGCTCGCCAATAGACCACTCGTTCGATCTTCGCAGTTCTTCGTGGTGACCTTGCTCGTTGCAGGGCTCGTCGCATCGGCGACCGATGGCCTCGCCCAACCGCCGCCTCCCCGGGGCGACCGGCCTGTCCAACGGACGCTTCCCCGCAGAGACATCTATGCGAACCTGGGCAGGGGGCTTGGCGTGAAGGAGGGGGAGGCGAAGTCGCTCCTCCAATCGCTGGAGGACAGAGGCTTTCCTCTGCGAGAGACGATCGTGCTGCTCCTGCTCGCCAAGACCAGGGCGGACCACCTGATCGACGGAGGGAAGTTCACGAAGGAACAGCGAATGCAGGCTCTTCAGGGGAGCACTGACTCGTTGCTCGGCCTGGTCGAAAAGGAGAAAGCAGGGTGGTTGGTTCTTGTCCAGAATACCGGAACGAAGGTGGATCTCAGGGCGGCCGTTGCAAAGGCCAATGAGATCATCGGGTTCTACTCGGAGAGACCGGGCGTATCTCGGACGGCCCCGGTCCTAGAGCGGGAGATAGAAGAGGAGCCGGAGGGGGCCGCGGAGGAAAGCGAAGAGGCCGAGGGAGGGAGTCAGGATCGGCCACAGGAGAAGCCCGCCGGAGGAGGACGGCCGTGAGGCATCATGCGGGAACGGGAAAGGGTTTTTTCATCATCGCGGCGGCGGCCCTCTGCTTCGCGAGCCTCGCGTTCGCCGAGGAGGGGGCCAAGAACGGCCCCTCCCGGCCAGAAGTGGAAGCGGAGGCGGCGGCCTTCTATGGTCGGGTGGCCACGTTCCTTGGTCTGGAGCCGGGGCTCGTTGAGAGCGTGGTGCCGGAGTTCAGGCGGGAAGGGGTAAAGACAAGGGATGCGGTGCTGGTATTGATCTTCGCGCATAAGCGGACCCTCCGGCTGTTCAGGGAGGAAAAAATCACGAAGGATGAGGTGGAGAAAAGTTTCCGGGCCAGCATCAGCGAGTTCCTGGAGAAGCGCAGGACGCGTCAGAACTGGAGGGAGGTCATCAGTGGCGAGCTGGGCCTGGACGTCCACGATGTGACCAAGCAGGCCAGTAACACCGTGAGTGAGGCCATGAGGCCTGCCGCTGGCGCCCGCCGGTCGGTGCCGGATATCCGTGCCGCCAGGCCGAGGGAGGTCCCCGAGGATCTGGTTCAGCCGCTGCTGCAGCGGCTCCGGGTTCGCCCCGACACGCTGAAGGTCGCGTGGGGAGCGCTAGGGCCGATCGCGGAGGGGACTCCAAGGTCGGGCGTGATCCTCTTGATCCTTGCCAAGGAGAAGACCGACCGGCTCCTCGAATTCGGCGCCGTCGCCCAGGAAGATAAGGAAAAGGTCTTTTTCCAGAGCCTGGCGGACTTCATCGGCCAGGTCGAGGCGCGCCCGGGGATCGGGTGGGGAAACCTGGCGAGTCAGGTGGGACTGCACTCGCAGGATCTACAAATGGAGGCCCTGTCCATCTTCGATGCCGCGGGCAAGCGGCGACAGGGGCGGGAAAAGGCGCAGGGGGCTCAGGCCCGGGAGGAAACGCCGGCCGTTCCTCGCGAACTGAGTCAGTGGTAGCAGGGAAAGGTGGCCGGATGATGAGGCCGAAAGGAGCGGCGCTGGCGCTTGGTCTGTTCGTGCTGCTCGGCTCCCTCGGCACGCCGATCGAAGCCGAGCAGCCGCCACAGGCGGATCACAAGTGGCAGGTACGGGTGGAGGGAGAAGTCCTCTCTGTGGTCCTGGAGCAAGCCCCGGCGGGCGAGGTGTTCGGCGCCATCGCCGACCAGGGGAAGATCGTCATCCGGCTGGACAGGACGCTGCTCGCGGCCCCTGTGACCGCCCGCTTCGAGAACCTGCCGCTGGAGCGGGGGCTGCGGCGGCTCATCCACCAGCTTCAGAGCCGAAACTACCGCATCGATTTCGCCACCGAAGCAGGCGGCGAGCCGCGTGTCGAACAGGTAGACATCCTGGCCGCCAGCGGGCCGCGGGAGGTCACAACATTTTCGGCCGGGGGTAGCCCCGATCAGGCCCAGGAGAGGGCGGAGAAACCCTATCGGCCGCTCAATCCTGGGGAGCAGAAGCGATTCGAGGAAAAGGGCGGCCCTCCAGGGGTGCCTCACGGGCTTCAGCGCAAGGCAGAACGAGGAGGGAAGATACCGCCCGGTAACGCCTGGAGATTCGAGCGCGCGGCGAAGATCCTGGACAGGGATACGGCATCAATGATACAAGACGATCAGGGGGAGGTGCCGCCCGCCTCCAAAGGAGAGGTGGGCGGGGCCAGATGAGGCGCGTCGGCTTGTCGGACGATGGATGAAGGTTTTTCCTGACCGCCGGGTGACCCGGAGGGGCAGCGGGTGTGAAGAGGAGGGCGGATCATGAAACGAAGGGCATGCTTCACGGGATGGACCTCTGTGGCCTTGGTCGTCCTGGTGTCGTCAGCCGCGTCGCCGGCAGGGCCGACGGCCTCGGTGAGCACCATTTCGAGCAAAACCGGCGGTGCCGCCGGGAGCCTGGAGGT
>JBGQJI010000021.1:0-26361 GCA_041498975.1 Methylomirabilis sp. (SeqCode) | reverse complement strand
CGCTTCAGTTTGGTGATGATCGCTTCCTTCAGCTCATCGATCCCGCCGGCGGCCGTATACTTTGTGAACCCCTCGCGAATGGCCTGGATCGCTGCCTCCTTGACATGCGCCGGCGTTTCAAAATCCGGCTCGCCGAGGCCAAAGTCCACGACGTCGAACCCCTCTGCCTTCATCCGCTTGGCAGTGGAGGCGATGGCGAGCGTCGCGGACGGGCTGGTGTTCCTGGCGCGGCTCGATAGGCTGACCATCATTGTCTGGTTCCCCGATTTGCCGCCTCATGCAGGGCCGCGCGCTCTTTGAGCATCTTCTCGACCATCGGCGTCACGAACGCGGAGACATCTCCGCCCAGGAGAGCGATCTCCCTGACCAGTCGTGAGCTGAGGTACGAGTACTTTTCGTGAGGCATCAAGAACACCGTCTCGATTTCATCGCAGAGCTTCCGGTTCATCAACGCCATCTGGAATTCGTATTCAAAGTCGGACAGGGCGCGGATGCCGCGGATGACGACGCGCGCCCCCTTCCGGCGGACATAATCCACGAGGAGTCCATCGAAGGAGTCGATCGTGACGCCCCGCATCTCTCGGGTGGCGTCGCGGATGATCTGCCAGCGCTCCTCAAGGCTGAAAAGGGCGGATTTCTCCGGATTCGTCGTGACCGCGATGACGAGGCGGGGGAACAGCCGATGGGCCCGTCTGGCGATGTCGATATGCCCGAACGTGAGCGGATCGAATGTCCCTGGGTAGATCGCTATCGTCGTCACATCCCCTCCCGTCGAAAAAGCTGAAGGATGGAGTCGCCGTGTCGGACCTCCCGAACGCGCGCCAGCCCCTCAGGCGTCGGGAGCGGGTCAGACCTCGTGGAACGTTCCAGGATCGCGATGCCGTTCGGCGCGAGCAGCTCTGTCGAAGCGATCAGCGACAGCGCGGGCGTAGCCTCAACTCGCTGATAGGGCGGATCCAGAAAGATCAGGTCGAATGCGGGTAATCCGGAAGCCGCCCGCCGCAAGAACCGGAGGACGTCCATCGGAATCACCTCACCCCGCTCAAGGAAGCCGGAGGCTTCGAGGTTCCGACGGAGCATGGCCAGGGCCGGGCGGTCGTTCTCGACGAAGACCGCCCTGGCTGCGCCACGGCTCAGGGCTTCGATCCCCACGGCTCCGGTTCCCGCGTACAGGTCGAGAAACGTGCTCCCGCGGACCTGCTGCGTCAGGAGATCGAACAGGACCTCCCGCAGATAGTCCGAGGTCGGCCTCGTCCGCCTGCCGTGTGGAGCCTGGATCCGTCGCCCTCTGGCGATGCCACCGATCACCCTCATTGGCTGTGCGTGGTGGGCACACCCTTCTGTGCTTGATTTTGACGCGCTGATGTCGTATGATGCTGTCCGTTCCTGAAAGATCTGTCGACAGTGGCCAACCATCGGAGGGACTGGAATGCCATCCACACATCCCGCGCAGTGCGAAATCTGCGGAAGGGGCCCGCGGGTCAGCCGTCAAGTCAGCCACGCCCACAATGTCAGCAAACGCCGGCAACAGCTCAATATCTCACGTCATCGCGTGCTGGTGAAAGGGGCCCCACGCTACATTGCCCTCTGCACCCGTTGCCTGCGTTCCGGGCGCGTCCAGAAGGCCGGCTGACCGCGGAAAGTCCCTCCCCCTACCCGCGAATCCGCTCTACTCCCATCACCCCGTCGATCTGGCGAATCGCCCCCATAGCCGATTCAAGCTGTTTGAGGTCGGACACCTCCAGGGTGAAGGTGTTCAGTCCCTTCCGGTCCTCCGTCACGCGGACATCGGCCTGGGCGATGTTGATCTTGCTCGCGGAGATCGCCGAGCTGATCGCCGCCAGGATCCCAGGCCGATCCCTTCCGATCGTCACGCGGATCTTGACTTGGTGAGCGATTTTCGGCGCGGCGTCCCATGAGACGTTGACCTTCCGATCCGGGTCGTAGAGGAGTTGGTCCACATTCGGGCAATCCGCGCTATGTACCGAGACCCCTCGCCCTTTCGTGATGAATCCGACGATCTCGTCACCGGGAAGTGGGCTGCAACACCTGGCGAACCGGATGAGAAAATCGTTGGCTCCCAGAAGGGTCACGCCTTCATCCGGCCGCGGCCGGACCTTCCGCTCGAACTTGGTCTCGCCTTCCTGAGGCAGCTCCTCTGGCGGTAAGAGCTTCGCGAGAGCCTGGCGAGGGGAAAGCTTGCCGAATCCGACGGTGGCGAAGAACTCGTCCGGAGCCCCAAAGCCATAACGGGTGACGATCTTCGCCAGCGCTTCTGGCTTCAGGACCTGAGCGGGGCTCTTGCCCAGCCGTCGGAGCTCCTTTTCCAGCAGGTCTTTCCCAAGGCTGATGCTGCGGACCTTCTCCTCGTTTTTTATCCACTGCTTGATCCGTCCCCTCGCCCGCGGGGTCTTGACGAGTTTCAACCAGTCACGGCTCGGATGTTGCTTCGCGTCGGTGAGGATCTCGATGATGTCGCCGTTCTGCAGTTCGTACCGCAGAGGGACCAGGCGGCCATTCACCTTCGATCCCACACAGGTAAGGCCGATATCGGTGTGGACCGCGAAGGCAAAGTCGATGGGTGAGGCCCCCTTCGGGAAGCTCTTCACATCGCCTCTTGGGGTGAACACGTAGACCTCGTCCGGGAAAAGGTCCACCTTGACTGTCTCCAGGAACTCGCGGCTGTCCTTCAAATCCCGCTGCCACTCCAGGAGCTGCCGGATCCACGCGAACCCTTTGTCGGCTGGATCCAGCGCCGCCCTGCCCTCCTTGTAGACCCAATGGGCTGCGATCCCTTCCTCAGCCGTCTTGTGCATTTCGTGGGTTCGAATCTGGATCTCCACAGGCTCCCCTACCGGACCTATCACGGTCGTGTGCAGCGACTGGTAGAGATTGGACTTTGGCATCGCCACGAAATCTTTGAACCGGCCAGGGATCGGCTTCCAGAGAGAGTGGATCACGCCCAGCGACCCATAGCAGTCCTTCACCGATTCGGTGATGACCCGGACCGCGGTCAGGTCATAAATCTCATCGAATTCCTTGCGTTGGTCCCGCATCTTCTTGTAAATGCTGTAGAAATGCTTAGGGCGGCCTATGATCTCGGCTCGGATGTCGACCTCTGTCAATTTCTGCTGCAGGATCCCGATGACCTCGTTGATGTCCTTCTCGCGCTCTCGCCGCTTCTTGGCCACCCTGGTCGCCAGGTCGTGGTAGACTTCCGGCTCGAGATGGCGGAGAGCGAGGTCTTCCAGTTCCGCTTTCATCCAGTAGATTCCGAGGCGGTGAGCGATCGGCGCGTAGATGTCGAGGGTTTCCCTGGCAATCAGCCGGCGCTTCTCCTCGCGAAGCGGGTCGAGGGTTCGCATATTGTGGAGCCGATCGGCCAGCTTGACCAGAATGACCCGGATGTCCTTCGACATCGCCAGAACCATCTTCCGGAGGCTCTCGGCCTGATGCTCCACGCGGCTCCCGAACGGGAGCTTACTGATCTTGGTGAGGCCATCCACAAGATCCCCGATCTCGTTCCCGAAGGCCTGCTTGACCTCTTCCAGGGACGCGTAGGTATCCTCCACCACGTCGTGAAGGAGCCCGGCGGCGATGCTCTGGGCATCCATTTTGAGGTCGAGGACGATCTCGGCGACCGCGATCGGATGCGAGAGGTATGGCTCTCCCGAGATCCGCTCCTGCCCCTTGTGCACCCTGGCCGCAAAGTCGTAGGCACGGTGCAGGAGGGTCAAGTCCGCGTCAGGATTTGTCGTCCGGACACGCTCAATGATCGATTCGATGCCCATCGGTCTCACGCCCATTCCCGAACATCAGGTATGCTGATTCCTGCTCACACGATACCATATTTCCCTTGTTTTTCCAAAACCTTCAGGATTTCGCCGTCCCGCCGATCGGCCTGCCCCGGTCGGGCTGGAGCCCAAGCAGGGCGAGAATCTCTTCCTGTGGGATCAGGCCTTCCCTCACAATGACAGGCGGGCTGGTCGTAACGTCCACGACAGTTGACGGTCTGCCAAGAGGAACAGGACCGCCATCCAAGATCAGGTCTACCTGATCCCCCAGTTGGCGGAGCACCTCGTCCGCCTCCACTGGATCTTTCCCCCCCGATCGATTGGCGCTGGTCCCAGTCACCGGGCCGCCAAGGCGCAGGATCAAAGCCAGGGCGACCCTGGCATCAGGAGCCCTGAGGCCGATCCGGCCAGTGCCGGCCGTCAACAAGCGGGGTATTCCACGAGGAGCCGGCAGCAAAAGGGTCAGCGGGCCTGGCCAGTAGCGTTCGGCAAGCCGAGCAGCCGGACGGGGAAAATCGCCAACCAACCGAGTCGCCATGGCCAGATCGGCGACCAGGAGTGGGATGGGATTGGTCCGACTCCGACCCTTGGCGGCAAACACGCGGTGGATCGCGGTTGTGTTCGAGATGTCGGCTCCCAGCGCGTAGAGGGTGTCGGTCGGGAAGGCGACCAAGCCGCCATTTCTGAGCACCGAGGCGGCCTTTGCGATCGCTCGCGCCGATGGGGTATGAGGCTCAACCGTGAGTCTCAGGGCTGGGCCGGTCGGCCGGTGACCTGTTCGAACCATCCTTGAAAACTGCCCCCCTTCCTGGCTTGGTACACCACATATGGCGGGCTCACCAAATCACCCTTTCGATCCCACCGGAGCTGACCGAGGGCGCCCATGTAAGTCATCCGATGCAAGGTCGAAGCGACTCGAAGGAGCTGAGATTTCGAGGGGGACTTCGGCTTGGCGCTTGTCATGGCGCTGAAGAGGGCGCCCGCTGCATCGTACGCGTAGAGTGTGTACGGTCCGATGGCGCCGTACCGATTTTGAAAGCGTTTGATGGCGGCATCCGCTGACGGCAGGAGCATCGGGTTCGGGGCGAAGGTCAAGTAGGTCCCTGTGGCTGCGGCCTCGCCAGCGAGGCTGACGAACTCCGTCCCGATCACTCCATCTCCGCTCACCAGCGTGGCCTTCACGCCCTGCTCTCTGAGTTGCCTGACGAGCAGCCCCGCCTCGCGAAAGATCCCCCCGAAGTACACGAGGTCCGGCTCCTTCGCCTTGATGCCCTCGACCACCAGGGCCAGGTCTTTTCCACCTGGTGAGACGGTCAGGGTGGACACCTTGAGGCCCCGCTCCTGACTCGTCATTCGACGCCGGAAGGTCTCTGCCAGTGCCCGACCGTACGGGGTCTGATCATGCAGGACGACCACTCGGCGAGGATGAAGTGCGTCGAGGACGAACTCCGCCGCCACGCGTCCTTGTTGATCGTCCCGCCCGCAAACCCGAAAGAGGTTCCGGAAGCCCTGCTCCGTGAGCCGCGGGTCAGTGCTCGACGGCGTAATCTGGGGGACCCCGGCCGCGTGGTAGATACCCGAAGCCGGAAGCGAACCGGCCGATGTCAGGTGGCCGATCACCCCCCAGACTCCCCCCCGCACCAGCCGCTTCGCGGCGTTCACGGCTTCTGTCGGATCGTTGTGATCGTCCTCAACCAGTAGTTGGATACGCCGCCCCATGATTCCACCCTTCTCGTTCCACTCCTCAATCTGAAGCTCGACCGCCTCCCGCATAGAACGGCCCACGTTCGCCATATCGCCCGACATCGGACCGGCGACCCCGATGTTGATGACGGACGGAGCCGGAGTCTTTGGCCGCCCTTCGGCCATCCCCTGCCAGACGCCCAGGAAGAGAAAGCCCAGGAGGGCCATTCCCGAGCTCAGGCGGCGCCGCGCCTTCTCCGTGTCAATCTCCGAGATACGCCTTCCGGACATCCTGATTGGCCATGAGGCTTGCCGCACTGTCCTCCAGGACAACCCGGCCGACCTCCATGACATATCCCCTGTTGGCGAGCGAGAGCGCCATATGGGCGTTTTGCTCGACGAGAAAGATCGTGGTTCCCAGGGCGTTGATCTGCCGGATGACCTCGAAAATGGTCTCAACCAATTTGGGGGCCAGTCCGAGCGAAGGCTCATCCAGGAGCAGCAGGCGTGGATGGACCATCAGTGCACGACCGATGGCCAGCATCTGCTGCTCTCCGCCCGACAATGTGCCGCCCAGTTGGGAGCGACGCTCCCCGAGGAGGGGGAAGAGGCTGAATATCCGGTCGAGGTCCTCCCGGATGCGCGCTGGATCGCCCCGCGTGTAGGCGCCCATCTCCAGATTCTCCAGCACGGTCAGCTTCGAGAAGATTCTGCGCCCCTCCGGGACTTGGGAGATTCCACGCTCCACGATGGCATGCGACGGGACGTGGGCGAGGTCCTCGCCCTCGAACGTGATCCGACCGGCGCTCGGCCTCAGGATGCCGGAGATGGCCATCAGGGTCGAGGATTTTCCGGCGCCGTTGGCGCCGATCAGAGAGACGATCTCCCCTTCCCTCACCTCGAGGCTGACCCCTCTCAGTGCGTGAATGGCGCCGTAGTGAGCGTGAACCTCTTCCAGCCTAAGCACGGATCGACTCCTTCCCCAGGTAGGCGCCGATGACTCTGGGGTCTTTTCTGACGGTCTCCGGCTTCCCCTCCGCGATCTTCATTCCGTGGTCGAGGACCACCAGCCGGTCGGAGATGCCCATCACTACCTTCATGTGATGCTCGATGAGGAGAATGGTGATGCCCCGGTCATGAACCTGATGGATCAACTCCATAAGGGCACTGGTCTCCTGCGGGTTCATTCCGGCCGCCGGCTCATCCAAGAGGAGCAGGTTCGGGGTGCTGGCCATGGCCCGCGCGATCTCCAGGCGGCGTTGATCGCCATATGGAAGCTGCCTCGCCCACAGGTCGGCCTTCTCCTCCAGGCCCACAAACCGAAGGAACTCGAACGCCTTGGCGGCCAACTCTTCTTCTTCATCCACAACAGTCCGCGGTCTGCAGATCGCGCCGACAACCCCAGCATGGGCGCGGCAGTGGCCGCCGACCATGACGTTCTCGAGCACCGTCATCTCGCGGAACAGCCTGATGTTCTGAAAAGTGCGGGTCACCCCCTTCGTTGTTACCTGATTCGGCCTCAGGCCGACCAGACTCTGCCCGCGATACAGGATATCCCCTGAGGTTGGAAGAAAGATGCCCGTGATGCAGTTGAAGATGGTCGTTTTGCCGGCCCCGTTTGGGCCGATCACGCCGACGATCTCGTCGTCCTCGACCGTGAGATCGATCATCTCAAGGGCTCGGAGGCCGCCGAAGTCCATGCAAAGCTCTCTGATGTCAAGCAGTGCCACGCTCGCCTTCTTCACGACTCCAGGGGCCCAGTGCCGTTCCAACTATTTGGCCTGACGACATGATGATGTGTGGGAACTCAATCGACCTCTGCATCGCGTCATTGTTTGTGCGACACAGTCGAAACGACACTAGCGTGTCCGGAGCCCGCGGACCACCGCCGACCCCCCGGGACCCTTGGGACGAAGACCGATGGCGCGCCGGGGAGAGGCGATCAGCCCCTGCGGTCGGAGCACCATCATCAGGACCATCGCGCCGCCAAAGATCAGCATACGGTAGAGCGCGAACTGCCGCATCCCTTCGGGAAGGATCACCAGCAGGGCAGCTCCAAGGATCACGCCTGGTACGCTTCCCATTCCACCCAGCACCACCATGCAGAGGATGATGACCGACTCGAAGAAGGTAAAGCTTTCGGGAGAGATGAACGTCATTTTGCTCGCGAAGAAGACCCCGGCTAATCCCGCCCAAGTCGCGCCGAGGGCGAATGCCAGGAGCTTTGTCTTCATCAGATCGATCCCCATGGCCTCGGCGGCCACCTCGTCGTCTCGCATCGCGGTCCAGGCGCGACCGATCCGCGATCGATTCAGCCGATCGACGACGAAGATGGTCAGCAGGACGATGGCCAGGATCAGGTAATAGTAGTGGATCGGACTTGAAAAGGTGAAGCCCCAGATTCTAGGGCGGGCGATCCCGATGATCCCGTTAGGCCCTCGTGTCAAGCTATCCCAGTTATTCAGGGTGATTCGAATCATCTCCCCGAATCCCAGGGTCACGATGGCAAGATAGTCCCCTCTGAGCCGCAGGACCGGGATACCAAGCAGAACGCCGAAGATCGCTGCCAGCAATGCCCCGACCGGCAGGACCTCCCAGAATGAGAGCCCTACCCGGGTGGAAAGAAGGCCGTAGGAATAGGCGCCAACCGCGTAAAACGCGATGTAGCCGAGATCGAGGAGGCCGGCCAGGCCGACGACGATATTGAGCCCAAGCGCCAGCGTGATATAGATCCCGACCTGTGTCAGGACGTCGATGTAGTATCGGTTCACACCCAAGGGGATCACGACGGCACAGACCAGCGCCAAGGTGTAGAGAAGGCGGCGATCGAGACGCTTATCGAGGCGACGGATCGCAGGTCCGCCCGCTTTCAAGACACGTTCCAGCCAACTCCTTGATGCTCCGCTCCACTGTGAGGCGAGCAACCGGAGGAGGCCGGAAAGCGCCACGACGGCCGCCACCATGAGCGGGCGACGTAGCCCGAAATCCGTGGCCTGCAGGTCGATCATCAGGGGGAGCGACAGAAGCCCGAACCACAGGCTGGCCAGGACGATCCTCAAAAAAGGACGCTTGAGCAACCGGTTGGAAGGAGATCGACCCTGCATTGCCGCCTACACTCGTCTCGAGATATCCGAGCCCAGGAGACCCGTCGGGCGGAAGACCAGGACCAGGACCAGGATGGCGAACGCGAACACGTCCTTGTATTCGCTGGAGATGTACCCCGCGCCGAGGGCCTCGATCAGGCCCAGGAGCAACCCGCCCAGCATCGCGCCCGGGATACTTCCGATCCCTCCAAGGACGGCGGCGGTGAAGGCCTTGATGCCGGCAATGTAGCCGATAAAGAAGTTGATGAGCCCATAATACATCCCGACCATGACCCCCGCTACCGCCGCGAGGGCCGAGCCGATCAGGAAGGTCACGCTGATGATTCTATCCACATCGATGCCGACCAAGCTGGCCATCTGCTTGTCCTGAGCGGTGGCGCGCATCGCCTTGCCGATCTTGGTCCGGCGCACCAGCAGTTGAAGGCCCACCATCATCAGCACCGAGGTAGCCATGATAAAGATCTGGATCGAACTGATCCTGCCGCCCGGAAAGTCTATCCCGCCACGGATGAACAGTTGCGGGAATCCTCTGTCTCGAGGGCCCTGGGCAAGCATCACGAAATTCTGGAGGAAGATCGAGACCCCCAGAGCGCTGATGAGGGGCGAGAGGCGCGGCGCGTGGCGGAGAGGCCTGTAGGCCAACCGCTCGACGGTGACACCGCAGGCGCCACAAAAGAGCATCGCCGCGATCATCATGAGGAAGAGGGTGGCGCCCGAGCTGGGGGCGGTCAGATGAAAGGTGGTCAGAACGCTAAAGGTGACGATCCCCATGTACGCGCCCAGCATGTAGATCTCCCCGTGGGCAAAGTTAATCAGTTCGATGATGCCGTAGACCATCGTGTAGCCCAGGGCGATCAGGGCGTAGACGCTGCCGAGCGTGAGGCCATTAACCAACTGTTGGAGCAACATATCCCACCGAGATAAAAAGAGGGAAGAGATCGCTCCCTTCCCTCCCCCATGACTCGAGTGACATTGGGCCTACCTCACTTCTACGAACTTCCCGTTCTTGACCTCCCAGACCACAAAGGGTGACACGAGGACATCGCCCTTCTTGTCGAACTGAATCGGTCCCAAGGCGGTGTTCCACTTGGTCTTCCTGATATGCTCGGCGAGCTTGGGGCCATCGGTGGACTTGGTTGCAGCGATCGCTTCGAGCAGGATGTTGGCTGCCGCGTAGCTATAGACCGTGTAGGCCCCCACATCTGAACCAAACTTTTCCTTGTGTTTCTTGATAATCCCCTGGGCCTCCTTGATCTTCGTCTGGTCCGGCGTAAAGGTGACGTAGGCGCCCTCGGCATCTTTGCCGGCGATGTCGATGTACTCCTGCTGCCATACGCCGTCGCTGCTCACGAACACGGTCTTCATCCCCAGCTCGCGCATCTGTTTTGTCAGAAGGATGGCCTCTGGGTAGTACCCACCATAGTAGAGCGCCTCCGGATTCTTCTGTTTCACGGCGGTCAGAACCGGACGGTAGTCTTTCTCTCCTTGCGTGATGGCGCCATAGTACACGGGCTTGATCTTGTCCTTCTCCAGGGCCTTCACCACCTCATCCGCCTGTCCCTGGCCGGCCGTGGTCTTGTCGTGCACCACTGCCACTCTGGTCTTTTTCAGCTTCCTCGCAATGAAGGCGGCGGCAACACTGCCCTGTTGGTCATCCCTGCCGATTGTGCGGAACACGTTCCACAGATCACGCTCCGTGAACTGAGGATTGGTAGAGCCCCATGAAATTTGGATAACCTTGCCCCCGTGATAGATCGTGGAGGCCGGGATCGAGCAACTGCTGTTGTAGTGGCCGATCACACCGGCGACCCCCTCATTCAAAAACTTGTTGGCGACGGCGACGGCTTGTTTCGGATCGTGCTGGTCATCGCCCCAGACGATCTCGATTCTCTTTCCGAGAACACCGCCTTTGGCGTTCCACTCTTCCACCGCGATGATGGCCCCGTTCTTCCCCTGCTCTCCGATCGCTCCCTGATCGCCCGTAAGCGGGCCTGCCACTCCGAGCTTGATCGCGCTGGCCGCATGGGACTGGCTGAACGCAAGCATAACGATTGCGCCGGCCGTGACAGACCAGATCCTCCACCGTGGAATCATGTCCTCCTCCCTTAATCCTGCTCACTACATGTTCAGGTATCATTACTGGGACTCCTGCCCCACTTCTCTCCTAAGCGGATGCCTTCCCATAAACACGAAAATGAAGTCATCCTGAATCCACCGTGAAAACTGTGCATCCCGAGACAGTCTGAGGTACAATCCGGGGTCTTGGCTGCTCGTCCGAGCCCGGGATCCAGACCCTCCTCCAGAGCCTTCGCCCCCCCCCGCGCCCGCTCTCGTCGTCCTCGGAGCAACAGGGCGGAATGCGGGGCATGAAGATCCGTCATCAGAGTCAGCGACAGCAGCCCGAATCAGAGGCTGGCCAGCGCGATCACGGCGTAGACGCTGCAAAGCTTGAGGCCGTTAATCAATTGTTGGACGATCGTATTTCGCCAAAGAAAAAGGACGGAAGAGATCGCTCCCTTCCCTCCCCCATGACCCGAGTGGCATCCGTCCTACTTCACTTCCACGAACTTCCCGTTCTTGACCTCCCAGACCACGTAGGGCGACACCAGAACGTCGCCTTTCTTGTCGAACTGGATCGGTCCCAGGGCGGTGTTCCACTTGGTCTTCCTGATGTAGTCTGCGATCTTGACGGCATCTGTGGATTTGGTCGCAGCGACCGCGTCAAGCAGGATGTTGGCTGCCACGTAGCTATACACGGTATAGGCCCCTACGTCTGAGCCGAACTTTTCTCTGTGTGTCTTGATGACCCCCCGGGCCTCCTTGATCTTCGTCTGGTCCGGCGTAAAGGTGATGAACGCACCCTCGGCGTCACTCCCGGCAATCTCGATATATTCTTTCGTCCAGACGCCATCGCCACTGACGAAAATGGTCTTCATCCCCAGCTCGCGCATCTGCTTGGTCAAGAGGATGGCCTCCGGGTAGATCCCTCCGTAGAAAAGGACCTCGGGGTCTTTCCCTTTCATGGCGGTCAGGACCGGACGGTAGTCCTTCTCTCCCTGGGTGATCCCGCCGTAGTAGACAGGCTTGACCTTGGCCTTTTCCAGTGCTTTCACGGTTTCGTTCGCCAGCCCTTGCCCATACGTCGTCTTGTCGTGCAGGACCGCGACCTTGCTCTTTTTCAGCTTCTTCGCGATGAAGGTCGCAGCGACGCTTCCCTGCTGGTCGTCTCTGCCGCAGACGCGGAACACGTTCCAGAGGCCACGCTCGGTGAAATCCGGATTGGTCGAGGCAGGGGTGAGCTGGACGATCTTTCCGTCGTGGTAGATCGTGGAGGCCGGGATCGAACAACTGCTGTTGAAATGCCCGACGACGCCGACCACCCCTTCGTTCACGAACTTGTTGGCGACCGAGACGGCCTGCTTCGGATCGTGCTGGTCGTCGCCCCACGAGATTTCGATCTTATTCCCAAGGCCGCCGCCCTTGGCGTTCCACTCTTCCACGGCGATGAGCGCGCCGTTCTTCAGCTCCTCTCCGAAAGCTCCCTGATCGCCCGTGAGGGGGCCGGCGACCCCGATTTTGATGGTACTGTCCGCGTGGACTTGGCCAATGGCAAGCACGACGACTGCACCGGCCGTCCACAACCACATCCTCCGCCGCCCCATCATCCCCTCCTCTATCGACGTGGTGGCAGCAAGATCGTCGCGGCTAGACCTTCATCACCTCGGAAAGCATGGCCGCGCATCGGCAAGAGCCAGCGCGCAACCCACTATAAGAACAACGACAGAACGCTGTCAACGGCTTTTTGTAACGTCAGCGCGCTCGTTTCACCTCCTGAATCGCTGCGAGGAATGCCTGTGTCGCGCGGGCAATATCGCAATCGTCGATGATGGCGGAGATCACTGCAACCCCTGCGGCGCCAGCGCGGATAACCTCTCCGACGTTGATCAGGGTGATCCCCCCTATCGCCAGCAGGGGCAGATCGATCCGCGACCGCAGTTGTCGGATCGCATCGCAGCCGACAGGTTCATACCCTGTGGACTTCGTGGCCGTGGGGAAGATCGGCCCGATGCCCAGGTAATCGGCCCCTTCCTCTGCGGCTCGGACGGCCTGCTCCAGGGAATGGGTTGAAACCCCCAAGATCTTTCCGGCCCCAAGCCGCGCGCGCGCAGCCTTGGGCGGCAGGTCGTCCTGGCCCAGATGAACGCCGTCAGCGTCCGCAGCCAGCGCCAGATCCAGCCGGTCATTCACGATAAAACGAACCCCGCGGTCGCGGCACAGCCTGGCCATCTGCCGCGCCTGTGGCAGAAGCTGGCCAGGCCCGGCCCGTTTGTCTCGAAGTTGAATCATCGGCGCGCCACCCTCGATCGCCTGCCTGGCGATCTCCAGATGGCTCAGGCCGTGTCCCAGCTGAGGATCGGTGATGACGCACAGGCGGTAGACGGTCTCAGCAATCACTGTCCGGCGTCACACCAGCACCGACTCCAAGAACCGGGTGGAGACCCGCCCGGCCACGAACTCCGGCGAGGTGAGAATTCGCTTATGGAGTGGGATCGTGGATTTGACTCCGTTGATCTCCAGCTCGTCCAGTGCTCGAAGCATCCTGGCGATGGCTTCAGCGCGGGTTTGACCGAGCACGATGAGCTTGGCCATCAACGAGTCGTAGAAGGGAGGAATGGAGGAACCCGCATACAAGTGGGTATCAACCCGCACCCCTGGCCCTCCCGGCAAGCGGAGGCTCGAGATTTTGCCTGGCGAGGGAAGGAAGGTTTCGGGATCTTCTGCATTGATGCGGCATTCGATGCTGTGCCCCCTCAGTTCGATATCCCCCTGGGTCAGTGAGAGCGGCTCGCCGGCGGCGATGCGGATCTGAGCCTTCACCAGATCGATGCCGGTCACCATCTCCGTCACCGGGTGCTCCACCTGGATCCTGGTATTCATTTCCATGAAGTAGAAGTTTCCCTGCGGGTCCAGGAGGAACTCGACAGTCCCGGCCCCTAGGTAGTTGACCGAGCAGGCCAGCCTGACAGCCGCCTCGCCCATCCGGGCCCTGAGGTCCGGCGTCATGGCCGGCGAGGGCGACTCCTCGAGGAGTTTCTGGTGACGCCGCTGAATCGAGCAATCGCGCTCGCCTAGGTGGACGGCCGAGCCGTTCTGGTCTCCGAGGAGTTGAATCTCGACGTGACGGGCCGGAGAGACGTACCGCTCGAGGTAGAGGGTGGGATTCCCGAACGCGGCAGCTGCCTCCGCTGAGGCGGCTGCGAAGGCCCGCCCGAGTTCCGTCGGCGAAGACACCAGCCGCATCCCTTTCCCTCCGCCGCCCGCACTGGCCTTCAACATGAGCGGGTAGCCGACCTGCGGCGCGAGCGCGGCGGCCTCGTCCGCACTGGCGAGCGGCGCCTGACTCCCGGGCACCACCGAAACCCCGGCTGCCACGGCGGTCTCGCGTGCTTTGACCTTGTCCCCCATGAGCCGGATCTGTTCGGCGGTGGGTCCGATGAACACGATCCCGGACTGCTCACAGATTTCCGCAAAGGAGCTGTTTTCTGCCAGGAATCCGTACCCTGGGTGGATCGCTTCGGCGCCGGTGATGCCGGCGGCGCTGATCAGGCGGGGCGCGTTCAGATAGCTCTGGGCAGCCTGGGAAGGGCCGATGCAAATCGCCTGGTCCGCCAACTGCACGTGCAACGACTTGGCGTCTGCCTCAGAGTAGACGGCGACGGCTTTCACGCCCAGTTCACGGCAAGCGCGGATGATCCGGAGGGCGATCTCCCCCCTGTTGGCGATCAGGATCTTGGAAAACATGAGAACACAGGACCGGGCGGATGACCCGGACCGAACGGGCTCACCGGGTCACGGGAGGCTGAGGACAGATCAGGCGGGTTCGATGAGAAAGAGCGGCTGTCCATACTCGACCGGCTGCGCGTTCTCGACCAGGATGGAGTGCACTCTGCCACTGACCTCGGACTCGATCTCGTTCATGAGTTTCATCGCCTCGATCAGGCAGAGGACCGTCCCCTTTTGAACCTTGTCGCCTTGCTGTATGTAGGGATCGGCCCCTGGCGCCGGCGCCCGGTAAAAGGTGCCAACCATCGGTGACTCAACGGTGATGAGGTTTGTGACCTCGGGGACTGCCGGCGCACTCGGGCCCGTCACCGCCATCTCGGGCATCGGGGCGGAGGGAACCACGGTCGGCAATGGCGCAGCGGCCTGGGATCCGCGACGCCTGACGCGAACGCGCCGACCGTCCTGCTCGACCTCGATCTCCTCGATATCGGTCTCCTGAATCAGTTTCAGGACCGCCTTGATCTCCTTGAGGTCCATGGGGCTCCCCTCAGGCTCGCTCCACGTAGGCGCCCGAGCGTGTATCTACGCGAAGCAGGTCGCCGATGTTGATGAACAGCGGGACCTGGATCATTGCGCCGGTCTCCAGTTTGGCTGGCTTGGAGCCGCCGGAGGCGGTGTCGCCACGGACGCCGGGCTCAGTGTCGGCAACCGTGAGCTCTACGAAGGTCGGAAGCACCACCCCGGCAGGTTCCGCCCGGTGGAACAGGATCGAAAGAACCAGCCCTTCCTTGAGAAAGCCGCTGGCCTCTCCGAGCTGCTTCTCGCCTAAGGTGAACTGGTCGAAGCTCTCCGTATCCATGAAGTGATAGGCGTCCTCGGCGCGATAGAGGAACTGAACCTTCCTCTCTTCCACGTCTGCCCTTTGGAGCTTTTCATCGGTCCTGAACGTGCGGTCGATGATGGCACCGGTCTTCATGTTCTTGAGCTTGGTCCGCATGAAAGCCCCGCCCTTGCCGGGTTTGACCCACTGATAGTCGGTCACGACGTACGGGCTCCCGTCCAACTCGACCTTTACCCCTGGGCGAAGATCTCCTCCTGCGATCATCATTGCTTTTTTTCCTCGCGGGTCTGCCTCATCCGGCACCCCACCCTACGATTTCCTTTGTTGAAGAAGGTGGAGGGCGGCTTGCATCGCGAGCAGATAGCCGAACGCGCCGAACCCCGTGATCTGCCCGGACACGACGTCTGCGATCAGCGACTGGCGGCGAAACTCCTCCCGCCGGTAAATGTTCGACAGGTGGACCTCCACTGCCGTGATCTCCGAGGCGAGGATCGCGTCTCGCAGTCCGACGCTTGTGTGGGTGAGGCCCGCAGGGTTGACCACCAGTGCGTCGGCCCAACCGATGGCGTTGTGGATGGCGTCGATGAGGGCGCCCTCGTGGTTCGATTGGATGAAGCGGATCTCGGTGTCTCGGGAGGCGGCGTAGGATCTGAGCTGATCCTCGATCTCCTTCAGTGTCATTCGACCGTACTGATCCGGCTCGCGGCCTCCTAACAGGTTCAGGTTAGGACCGTTCAGCACCAGGATCCGCCTGACCGGGGAACCTTTCGAGGATTGCCGTCGGGACACTTGCCACCTCACACGGATCGGAGCGACGGGGGAAGAGCAGGCCTCCACTGCGTCATGTCACTGGTTCCGCCGCCATCTTCCGGTAGCGGCGGATCCCCTGCAGCCAGGACTCCAATTCTTTGAGCAGCATCTGCTCGCGATGCATCCGTATAGGGATCGCAGCGCCAACGGCGGCGAACACCCCGGATACCTCGCAGGGAGACGGCAGGCTCGTCGGCGATTGCGGCTGGGATGCCATCGATTGGTGCGCTGCTCCAGTCGCGCTTGCCGCCACAGGCGCGAGCGAGATCCCCTCCCGCCTCTTCACGATGGCCGTCAGCTTCTCGCGAATGCCCTCCCTGGAAGGCTCCTCGTCGAGCAGTTGCGTGTAGATGGCGGCTGCTCGATCCGCGAGCCCCTGCGAGGCGTACAGATCCGCGAGCGTCTCGGTGGCGAATAAATCTCCCCCTGTCTCCACGGTTCCGGGGGCCCAGGCGTCCGGCGGAAGCCCAGGAACATCCCTGGTCCCGGCTCTGGACGGTGAAGCGTCAGACGGGGGGATGGAACTGCGGACCCTGTGCAAGCTCGCCAGAATCTCCCTGTTCAGTGGAGCTTGTTCCAGGGCCGCCTCGTAGTGCTGGATTGCGTCGTGCGCCCTGCCCTGTCCCTCGCAGATCTGGCCGAGGTGAACGCGCGCGCGCACGTTCTCCGGCGATAATTCGACGACCCGACGAAACTCCTCTTCGGCCTTGGCGTAATCACCCCGCTCCAGGTACGCCCGCCCGAGCACGACGCGGGCGCTGACATAGGCTGGTCGGGCGCTCAATTCCTGGAGGCATAGCATGATCGCGTCCTCGAATTGGCCGCGCTTCCGATAACGATCGGCCATCCGGGCGACAGAGTGCGAGGAGCCTTCGCCCGGCTGCGGATTCCGGACAGGTCGAGGCGCTTTGCCGATCTTTGTCCCCTCTCTTATGATGGCCACCCGGCGGCGGCCAGCACAGGTCTCAGTTCCTCCGGACCAGAAATGGTCGCCAACGTAACATGGCCGATTCCCTTTGTCAAGACGAAATGGATCACCTGATTCTTCACCTTTTTGTCGTAATTGATTGCCTTTAAAAGGCTTGTCAGATTGACAGACGACGTCGTCGGCAGACCGATTCTCACAAGGAGTGACCGCAGCCGATGGAGGTCTTGTTCCTCGCACAGCCCACGCATCACCGAAAGCGTGGTTGCCACCACCATGCCGATCGCCACGGCCTCGCCGTGGAGAAGTCGTCGGTAGCCGGTAGTCGCCTCGAGGGCGTGGCCCGCGGTGTGCCCGAAGTTGAGGATCGCGCGCATCCCTTCCTCTCGTTCATCCTGCTCGACCACCCTCGCCTTGATCTCGCACGACCGTGCCACGAGGAATGCCAACGCGTCTTCCTCGGCATGGAGAATCGAATCGAGGTGCGTTTCGATGTAGCCGAACAGTTCAGCATCGCCGACCATGCCGTGTTTGACCACCTCGGCCAAACCGGCTTTGAACTCGCGTGGCGGCAGGGACTTGAGGGTGTGGATATCCGCCACCACTAACGACGGCTGGTGAAAGGCGCCGACCAGATTCTTTCCTTCGGGCAGGTTGACCGCCACCTTCCCCCCGATGCTGCTGTCCACCTGAGCCAGGAGGGTGGTTGGAACCTGAACCAGGGGAAGACCTCGCAGGTAGGTCGCGGCGCCGTACCCGGCCAGATCGCCGATCACCCCTCCGCCCAGCGCGATCACGGCGGATCGCCGATCCAGCCGATGGTCCAAGAAGGTCCGGTACAGGCGGGCCGCCTGCCGCAGGGACTTCGCCCGCTCCCCTGCTGGGACCTCGACGGTCTTCACGCGAAAGCCGATCCGACGCAAGGAGGCTGCGGCCGTGGCGCCATACAGGCGGTTCACCTGAGGGTTCGTGACGATCACGGCTCGCCGTGTGAGGGGCAGCTCAGCGCAGAGGGGCCCCAGTCGCTTCAGCAGCCCGCTGCCGATGAGGATTTGGTAACTCCTCTTACCGAGTGAGACGGGGACCGTGGCTGTGGCCTTCATCGCCCTGTACCGCTTGTCCCGACCGGTTCCAGGCGGAAATGCTGCACGATCCGGTCGACGATCTCTTCCACATCGGAGTTGCTCGTCTCAACGGAAAGGTCCGCCTCTGCATAGGCGTTGGCCCGCTGCTCGAGCAACTCCTGGATGCGGGTGAGCCGGTTCGGAGCCTGTAAGAGTGGACGATGAGCATCGGCGCCGATCCGCTCAAGGATGACGGGGGGCTCGGCCCACAGACACACGATCACCGCCCCGCTTTTGAGATTCCGGACATTCTCGGGGTCGAGCACCGCACCGCCGCCGGTGGCGATCACACAGTCTCGATGAGCTGCGAGGCCGCCGATCAGTTCTCGTTCCCTCCGCCTGAAGCCGGATTCGCCCTCTGAGGCAAAAATCTCGGGGATCGTCATTCCTGCAGCCTGCTCTATTGCGTGGTCCAGGTCAATGAAGGAGAGGCCGAGACGTTCAGCCAGACGAGATCCCACCACGCTCTTCCCGGTTCCCATGAATCCTGTCAGGACGATCTTCATGTTACCGTTCTCGAAGCGATGCGAGATACCCCTCGTAGTTCCGCCGTGTCTCCTCCAGGCTGTCCCCCCCGAACTTTTCCCGGAATGCCCGGGCGATCTCGAAGGCCACCACAGCCTCTCCGATCACCCCGGCGGCCGGGACGGAGCAGATATCCGATCGCTCGATGCTCGCCTTGAACGGCTCTTTCGTGTGGAGGTCCACGGAGGCCATCGGGGCGTACTGCGTGGCAATCGGCTTCATCGCTCCCCGGACGACGATCGGCTCCCCATTCGACATCCCGCCCTCCAACCCCCCGGCCCGATTGGTCATCCGCACGAAGCGCCCATCCTCGTAAAAGATCTCATCGTGTGTCTCGAAGCCGAACTTCCTGGCGCCTTCGAACCCCAGGCCGATCTCTACGCCCTTGATCGCCTGAATGCTCATCACCGCCTGCGCAAGCCGGCCATCGAGTTTGCGGTCCCAGTGGACACAACTGCCCAGGCCCACCGGGAGATCGCGCGCCACCACCTCGAATACCCCTCCGAGGCTCGTGCCCCGCTTTCTGGCCTCATCGATCTTCCGCATCATGGCTTCGCCGGCCTTGGGGTCCGCGCACCGCACCTCGGAGGCCTCGGCGCGCTCGCGGATCTCCGCGAAGGAGAGGCCCTCGATCTTCGCGTCGATGCCGCCGATCGCGGTGACGTGACTGAGGACCTCGATGCCGAACTCGCGGAGCAACCGCTTGCAGACGGCGCCGACGGCCACACGGGCCGCCGTCTCCCTGGCGCTGGCCCGCTCCAACACATTGCGGATATCGGTCTGCGAGTATTTCAGGGCCCCCGCCAGATCGGCGTGGCCCGGCCTCGGACGCGTGACGGGCTCCTTCGGGTCTGCCTCCCTGCCCGTGGCCTTGGGGTCCATAGTGAGTTTCCAGTTTTCCCAATCGCGGTTGGCGATCAAGATCGCGATGGGGCCGCCCATGGTCAACCCGTGGCGAACGCCGCCAACGATGTTGGCCTCGTCCTTCTCGATTCGCATCCTGCCACCGCGCCCATATCCCCGCTGCCTCCGGGCCAGATCCAGATTGATCTCCTCGGCTGCAAGCGGGAGATTGGCAGGAATCCCTTCCAGGATCGCCGTCAGAGTCGGTCCGTGGGATTCGCCCGCGGTCAGGTAGCGCAACATGTCCTCACTCCGCGATGCAGGTCGCCGTGTTTCTCGGGTGGCTCGATTCGCGACCGTTTGAGCAGATAGTCAACGCAGTTCTGGGCGAAGCGATCCCGGTTCTTCCAGTCCCCGGTGAGCGTCATGTCGAGTGCGACCGCCAGGATGGTCCCGTCGCCAACACGCCCCTCCGCGATAAGCGGCATCGGGCGACGTCCCCCCCCTTGGACTTCTCCACCGCCGGGGTCTTTCCCGCCCACAATGCCTGCTTTGCTCGCCTTGCGGTACTGACCGATCTCAACAGCGCCGCTATTCAGGTCGAGCTCGTTGAAAAAGGCCATGGTCGGGACCTCGATCCCGGCAAGGATCGGATGGCCGGGCTGCAGGATGAGGGTCGGCCCGAACGGGTGAGGTAGCCAGTCATCCCGCGACGGGCGGAGCGGCAGAAGGTCCGCCAGCTCCGTGCCGGCATATCCCCCACTGCCGAAGGATTGCTTGCCGCCGGTGACCAGCACTGAACCGCCGCGCCCGAGGTACTCGCGAAGCCCGTCACGCACCGCCTCCGGCAGGCTCGCGTAATTGATGTTCGACAAGATCAGCACCGAGTAGCCGGTAAGTGGATCCTCCCCGAGCTCCCGTCTGACGGCCGCGCCGGTCCGCGCCTCCACTTCCGACCAAGTGATATAGGAATCATCGCCCAGCGACAGGATCATCGGGCTGTTGTCGGCGGACAGGACGTACGGTGAGAGAAGCCAGAAACCCAGGACTGATACAGCAAGAACGATCATGACCCGGTTGGCCCTGGAAGCGGATGTCGATGGTGCAGCCACAGAATCTCCTTCTCGCGTTGGATTCTACCCTAACTCCCAGAGGGAAAAAAGAAAAAACGCACCTACGGTGCGCATCGGGGGGGAGGAGACGGCAACTGGCTTGCGGAAAGAGCGACGTGAACTAAGTTTACCTTGTGGGTTGGACTGAGGGGGGTTGCGCCGCACCTGGCCGCGCAGCCCCCGTCTTCACCTTTCGATAGCAGATCTGAACGCTGGCCTCTGGCTCCCTGGCACGATTAATATAGTCAACAAGCCGGGATGGCACTGCCTCATCAAATGACGTAAAATCGCCGGGGGACAGCACATCTATTTGGGCGACCAGAAACTTCCCCTTGAACTTCCCTTTTTCTCGCACCTCGACGTAAAATTCTGGCCTCCAAGGTGCCTGTGATTGGTTTGTGACAATGCCGCCAAAACGGGCGTCAAGCGGCTCGGTCTCGGTTACCGAGAATTCGGCCGGTTCACCGGCGCAAAGGCCCTCACCGGATCGGCTTTTTGCAGCGCCTTCTGGTGCAATATCCGTCACACTTCGCCGATTGATCTTGGCGAGTTCGTCGCGTTTGAATCCATATATTGCGTCTTCTTTTTGCTCGACAGTTTTGGCGTTCACGGAGCTCTCCTCGCGGGTAGTAATCAGATAATCCTCCAGAGGCTTTTGACTGGGAAGTGTTCTTTTCTGCGTTAAGGTTTTAGATCCAAAAATGGCATACACATCATTTGCATTGACTTCACCGAACTTGCCGTCGATGGTGCTCCAATAAATGTGTCCCTCTGGCCTGCCTTCTGTGCAATCTTTTATCGGGGCAGACTCCTTCTCGCCTTCAGCACTCTCTCCGGCATCCTGACGGCTCAAGAAGGTGCAATTATCAACAACAATGTAATGTCCACCCTTCAGATAAATGAGGTATTCCGCCTTCGCCGTTGTCGGAATCGCAAAGACAAGCACCGTCAGTGCGGCACGGAATAGCACGTCCTTTGTAACGCTTTTATCCAACACATTCGAGAGCCTGGCATTCATGGCTTTACCAGTTCAGTTCGGTTTGAGATTACAGAGCCACCTATGATCCGAAGTCATGGCTTAGATACTCACAGAGCGAAGAGGTTGTTCCGCCTCCGAGCTGAAGCTGATTACTCACATCTTGAAGCAAGGTGATAATCGGTGCACGAGAGGCGCTGGGAAAAAGCGGGCTCAGCTTGCAAAGGATCCTGAGCTTCCGCGCAAAGCATGAACGATCCTCAGTCGAACAACCGGAGAGGCTCTGATATTCTGCAAGAAGCCATTCCCTACGCACCGCGATGAGTCGAGCGAGCGCTTTCCTTTCTTCTTCAAGGCTCTTAAGGGATTGGACTTGGCCCGAACCGATTTCTTTCTCAAGGTCGGCAATGCGTCGCTTCAATTCATCAGTACGACTAGACAGGTCCTTTCGAAGCTGTTCGCGCTCTTTCGCATAGACCTGGTTGAGCTGTTTCCTGCTGACTTCCCCGCTTGAACTATCGAGGAGCTGAAGAAGCGCCTGTGACTCTGCCAGCCGGTCTCTGAACTCCTTCAGCTTTTTTTGCTTTTCTGCGAACTCTTCCTCCTTCTCCGAGGGAATCGCGAGTCTTAATCTCGCAATCTCCTGTCCGCGCTTTTCAAACGCCTCTCGCAACCTCAAGAGGTCATCAGGGGTTCCGAGAGCGATGTCTCTTAACGTCGCCTCTCGGATGCCCTTGTACTGTTCTGATGAATCCTGTTTCTCCTCGGCACCTTGCGCTCCAGACCATATTAGCAAGGCTCCTCCCATAGTGAAAGCAAGGAGGAAATTCTTCAGTGGCGACTGCGGGCAATTCATCTTGCCTCCTCCAATATGACCCACGCCATGAAGTAGCTAGCTCTTACCACCCGATAAAGAGTCCATTCGTGTGTTACAACCGCGATTCCTGGAGAACGGATGGTGTCAAGAAGATCAGGAGCTCGACTCGTTCGTCCGGCCCGAGCGACTGGCGCTTGAAGAGCCAACTCAAGATCGGGATTCGACCCATGACGGGGACACGATCCTCGGCGATCTGCTCGGTCGATTGGAGGAGCCCGCCGATGACGACCGTCGATCCATTCTGGACCAGGATGTTGGTCGTGGCCTTTCGTGTGTTGATGGGGAACGCGAACCCGCCGGAGAAGTCGATCCGGTCTCCGGCAAATGAACGCTCGGCCTCCACCTTCATCGAGACCCGTCCATCCGGTGTGATGTGGGGCTTGACCTTGAGTTTGATGAACGCATCTTGAAAAGAGACGACCGTCCTCCCCGAGCTATCAATGGTCGTGAACGGAACCTGGGTCCCTTGCTTGATCTCCGCCTCTTCGTTATCCTGCGTCGCCACCTTCGGAGATGACAAGGTCCTGATCCTCCCCTCACGTTCCGCCGCGGACAGTTGAAGCCCGATAAGGTAACGGTTCGCAAGGCTGCCGATTGTCGCCCCAAGGAGAAATGGGCTGGCGCCCGAGGCGATGGCCGGGAGATTCAGGGCTAGCGGGACGGGTCCCAGGAACGGGATGGGATTCGCAGGATCAAAAAATGCGGGCGCGGGGGTGGACGCCGTCGGGTTGGGGAATTGAATCGACGAAGCGTTTCCACCGAAGGCCGTCACCCCTGTGCGACGCCCAGGAGTCGTGGCGACCCCCGTCCCACCCCATTGGATACCAAGGCTCTGAGAAAAATTGCGGGATGCCTCGACGATCCGCGCCTCGATCAGGACCTGAGGTGTCGGGATGTCGATCTGCTTGAGCAACATCTCCATTCTCTCGACAACAGGCGGCAGATCCTTAATGATCACCCGACTCGATCGCTCATCGACAACGACGGTACCCTGCGGGCTCTTCAACGCGGCCAAATTGATCTTAAGGTCTGCCGCCTTCGCGTAGTTGAACGGAATCAACTTGGTGACGAAGGGATCTTTCGGTGGGGCATCGAGATCTTTCGCAATCGCCGCCATCTTGAGGCACACGGACTGAACATCGTTTACGATGATGGTATTGGTCCGTTCGTCTATCTCGACACTTCCGCGCCGTGTCTTGAGCGGGTCTAAGTGTTTCTTGACTTCTGAGGCTTTCGTATGCGCCAACTGGATCAATTTCGTACACTGGGGCTCCTCTGCGTACCGCCGCTCCTCTTCTTCAGCTTTTTTCCGCGCCTCCTCGGCCCTTCGGCGCGCCTCCTCGGCCTTTCGCTTTTCTTCCTCTATTCGCAGGCCTTTGAGCGCTGCCTGCTCAATATCCTTCGCCCGTTCCTCTTTGGCTTTCTGGATCTCAGATTTTGAGCCGACATAGATCACATTTCCGTCCTGTTCATAACTCAGTCCCTTGGTCCGGAGGATGAGATCGAGGGCCTGACGCCATTCAACGTTGACCAAGCGAATGGTGACCTTAGCATCCTTCAGATTGTGGGCAGCGACGATGTTTAACGCACTAATCTTAGCGATATAGCGCAATAGCTCATCAAGATCACGGTTTTTCACGTCCAAAGATAGCAGGGGGAGCTTCGCGAGTCGGGGTTCCTCTAACCGCCTCATCTCTTCCTCAGTAGCTGTTCCCTGTGCCTCCTCAACAGCTTTTCTCTGTGCCTCCTCGATCTTCAGCTTTTCTTCTTCTATTCGTAATTCCTTGAGTTTTGCCTCTTGCTCGATTTTCTGTTTCTTCAGTTCCGCTCCCTCTATATCCTTCGTCCTCTCCTCCTTCGCCTTTTGAATATCGGACTTGGAGCCCACATAGATCAAATTTCCGTCCTGTTCATAACTCAGGTTCTTGGCGCGAAGGATGACATCGAGGGCCTGACGCCACTCAACATTTATGAGGCGGATGGTGACATCTCTGTCTTTTCGATCCTTCAGTCCGTGGGCCGCGACGATGTTCAAACCGCTGACCTCAGAGATCAAACGCAAGAGATCATCAAGATCCGCACCTTTAAAGTCCAATGACATCCGGTTATTGCCGACAGGGACTTTCGTCGGGGCAACGGTCGTCGGTGGAACCTGTTCCTGTGGAGACGGAGATGGGGGAGGGATTTCAGCGAGCCTGGACGCCTCTTTCGACGGTGCCCGTTTGGGCTCTAGCCTTTGCTGCTTCGTGATCGCAGAGGCCGAGGGCTTCCGTGGAACCGGTGGCTGCACCTTCGGTGCCTCCTCTTTCTGGGGTCCTTTCGCGACCGCGGGGGGCAGGACTGGCTCTGGGCGTGCATCGCCGAGGATGATCTGCAAGCCGCTGTCGATCCTTTCGGTCCTGAATGGCAGCGCTGTTCTGAGATCGAAGACCAGGCGGACGATCGGTACCGGGCCCTCGCGGTACTGCGTGGTCCGGACCTTCAGGATCGGCGAGCCGGCAGGCAAGGCGACCGGTTGGCGGATAGCGTGCCGGGCGTGGGGAAGGTCGATCACCAGGCGGGGCGGGTCGGGCAGCGCAAACGACTCGTAGTCGGAGATCAGGCCATCCGCCGTGACGAGAATCCTCGCTCCGGCAGCCCCTGCCTCGACCTGGACACCGGTGACCCCGACTACAGAAGCTTTCTGGGCTGCCGCAGGTGTGGCAGGAGCCTTCACAGGCTCCGGCCCTGCCCTTTCCGCCATCTGCGTGGGCGTCCCTGGTAGCTCCTGCTTCTCGATTTGGCTTGGTTGAGCCGGCGGCCCCACAGCGCCTGGGGCCGTCTTCTCCGCTGCCGCTTGGGGCATTTCCAGCGGCTTTGTCTCCTCCTTCTTTTCTCCTTCTTGGCCAGCGGGCTTCTCGCCCTCTTGTCCAGCAGATGAAGCCACAGGCTGCTCGGACCGGATGGCGATTTCGCCGACCGCCGGTGCCACTTGAGTGACACCGGCAGGCTCTGGCGGCTTTTGAGCGTCCGCGGGCTCCCCTGCCTTGCCCGCCTTCTCATCCCGCTCCAACGCCTGTGGAGTCGCTGTCCCCTCTGACACTTCTTCGCTTACCAGGATCTGCAACTGGTTGCCAGTCAGTTCCAGCCGGTATGGCAGCAACCGGGCGAGATCGAAGACCAGGCGCACGATCGGGACCGGGCGCTCGCGGTACTGCGTGGTCCGGACCCTCAGGATCGGCGAGCCGGCGGGCAGGGCGACCGGCTGGGGGATCGCGTGGCGGGCCTGGGGGAGGTCGATGACCAGGCGCGGCGGGTCGGGCAGCGCGAACGACTCGTAGTCTGAGAGCGGGGCATCTGCCGTAACGAGGATGGCTGCTCCGGCGCCCCCCGATCCCTGGATCTGGACGTCGGTCACCTCGACCAACCGGGCCGCCTGCGCGACCGCAGGTGTGGCGGTCGCCACAAGCGATGAGCCCATCTCCCCACTCTTCTCCACGTGGTCAGGACGGAGGCGCTCGCCAAGGATGGAGGCGGAAGGAACCATCGAGGATTCCTTGAAGCTTTCTACCGGTCTTGGACGATCGGCCGCGCACGCCGCAGAGGATAACAGCAGAAGCATCGCTCCGATCCAACGCTCTCGTGCCGATATTGCAGCTCTTGTCCGTTTCATCTCAATTCTGCCGGCCGGATCTGCTTCTGGACATAGCGAACGATCGGCTTGCCTTGCGCAGACTTCGTTTTCACCTCAAAGATCACGTTGTCCTTAGTGATCTTAAGGACTTTTGCCGAGTCTACGACGTCGTTTTCCCGGATGACATACCCCAATCCTGGTGGCGACTCCGACTCGACCAAGGCATAGTAGGAGCGGGGGCCCCAGACAATACCCGTGAGTTTGAGATTCACCGTTGGCTGTTTTTGTGCCGTTTCCAATCGAGGCTGCCGGAACGGATCGCGTCGCCCTCTCGACTGATAGACCACAGG
>JBGQJI010000020.1:0-28153 GCA_041498975.1 Methylomirabilis sp. (SeqCode) | reverse complement strand
GAGCTGCTGGGTAATCGTGCTGCCCCCTTCCTTGACTTGGGCGGCCATCAGGTTCTTGATCGTTGCCCTCGCCATTCCTCGAAGATCGATCGCCCCATGCTGATAAAAGCGCGCATCTTCGGCCGCGATGATGGCCTGGCGCAGATTCAGCGGAATCCTCGACAGCGGAACGAAGACGCGATATTCCGGAACAATAGGGGCAAACATCTGCCCTTCATCGTCATAGAGAAGGCTTGGTTCACCGGGCTGGAAGATCGGGAGCTTCAGGAGATGAGGAAGGTCCTCCACTCGCGCCAGCGGCGCACCCCACGCGGAAGACGAAAGCAGCAGCATGACTCCAAGGACAATGACTGCAATTCTCAATCCTCTTCTGCTGCGCGTCGTTGGCCTCGACTCGTGAGATCCGATTCGAGGCACGCAAGTTAGACGAAACAGAGCTGTTTTCGACTCACGCACGTATCAGACCCAATAGATAAGTTTGAGGGGTTTCGCGCACAGTCTGCCAGGCCGGTGTGATGCTTCTACGATAAAGCGTGGGTGTGGCAGGCAGGATCTTCCCTCTTAATGGTCAGTCCCAGCGGCGTTCATCGAGGATCTTCTTAGCTCGATCGGCGATTGTCCCCGGGGGGACCGCTTCAACAATCGCCCTGACCTTCAGGAGATCTTTGATCTTCTCCTTCAGTCTGGACAGGAGCGGCTCCTGCTCGATGCCGTTCGCCAGCTCCACCCGGAAGATCATCTCATCATCGGCCCCTTTGAGGCGTACAACGACCTGACAGCATTGGATATCAGGGAATACTGCTGCGACCTCCTCCACTTGTCGCGGATGGACGAACATCCCCTTGATCTTCGTGACTTCGTTCACGCGCCCCAAGATCCGAGTCAGCCGCGCCGAGGTCCTCCCGCACGGACAGGGCTCTGTGGTGACCGCTGAGAGGTCGCCAGTCCCAAAGCGGATCAGCGGATAGACCTGATCAAAGACCGTGACCACGACCTCCCCCGCTTCTCCCAGCGGAGCCTCGCCGCCACTCTGCGGGTTTAGGATCTGCAACAACAGATCGTCGGCGATGTGCATCCCCGAGGCCTCCTGGCACTCGTAGCCGATGAGGCCCAGATCGCCGATGGCGTAGGTTTGCCTGATCGTCAGCCCATAGCGGCCAGCCATCATGTGCCGCATCGAGTGAGCCATCATCGCTCCGCCCAGCGAAACGACCTGAAGACGAAGGTCCCGCACAACATCATACCCCATCTCCTCGGCCTTCGTGATCAGGGTTGAGAAGAAGGCCGCCGTCCCCACGAATCCCGTGACTCCGAGGTCTCGGAGGAGCTGGACCTGGACCTCGGTATTCCCGACGCCTGCAGGGACCACGACACATCCCAGTGCCCTCAGGCCGCCGTCGCAGATCCACCCCCCTGGCGTCAAGTGGTAGGCGAAGGTGACTTGGACCACATCAGGAGCACGGAAGCCGCCGGCGTAGAACGCCCTGGCCATGCGCCAGTAATCGGACTCCCCGCCCTCGGGCTCATAGATCGGGCCAGGCGATTGGTAGATCCGGCCCACCTCCGAAAGAGGAACCGCCAGAATGCCGGCGAATGGCGGGTCTTCCTTCTGGAGCTGCGGGAGCGCTGATTTTCTCAGAATGGGAAGCTGGGCGATGTCCTCGATCTCTTTGATGGCATCCGCCGTCAGCCCGGCGCCATCCAGGCGACGCCGGAAGTGGGGTGAGCGCTCATAGGCGTGCTTGACAGTGGCGCGAAGCCTCTCCGTCTGGTAGGCGCGCCGCCGCTCCCCCGACATCGCCTCCAGCGCCGGGTCGTAAAGGCCCGGGCTCCGATCGATACACTCTCTTGCCACCTCACCCACCCCACGGGGGGGAGCCAACGGCACCGTTGCACGTCTGATGCAGCCGATCGCGTGATCGCTCCGCCGCCACGCTACAGATTGTCGGAAGCTCTCGAGCGATTCCTGAGATGCCGCCTGAATGACGGGCCAGCGCTATTTTTTCGGGAACTTCCCCTCAAAGAATGCCAGGTTCTCCCCTTGCTTGCTTGTGAAGTACGCGACCCCTTCAGTTACCCTGACCCCGAAGGTGAAATCGCCGATCTGCTCCCACCACATCTTCACCACATCTGGAATCTTCAGCTCGAGGGCCTGGACACGGGCGCCCGCGCTGACGGCGAGGGTCGCTGGAACGATCATCGAGTCCAGCACGCTCACGACCCTCAGGTCGTTCGTCATCTTGCCAGGAATGTGCACGACGTCGTACACCGTGGGAGTGTTGAGGTCGAAATACTCGCCTGGTTTGGCCTCGAATCCATACGTGAACTTGAAATCCTCCACTGCGACAGTGAACTCATTGGGGTTCGTGATCTTGAATACGAAAGCCAGCACCATGGGCACGCGGGTCGGCTTATCCGCCCATGGAAAATAGCTGGCCACCTCCACTCGATCCAACTCCACCGTGGGCGTCTGGAGCTTGCCCGCGGTGGCGGGCCCGGGCCTACCCAGGCCTGTCATGAACACCATGATGATCGCCGTCAGAAGGGCTCTTCGCATCTCTCCCCCCCTTTTCTGTCGCGAATCGGTTATGTGATCCACCGCTTTCTCCGCTTGTAATGTTTCACTTCGCGGAAACTCTTCCTGGCACCCAGATCGGTAAGGCCGAGGTAAAAATCACGGATGTCAGGGTTCTCCCTGAGCTGGTCCGACGGCCCGTTCATCACCACGTGACCGCTCTCCAACACATAGGCATGCTGCGCAACGGCGAGGGCTAGCTTGGCATTCTGCTCGACCAAGAGGATGGAAATCTTCTCTTCCTGGTGCAGGCGGGTAATGATCTCGAAGATCTCCTTGATGAGGAGGGGGGCAAGCCCCATGGAAGGTTCGTCCAGAAGCAGCAGCTTGGGACCGGTCATCAGGGCCCGGCCGATGACCGTCATCTGCTGCTCTCCCCCACTGATGAATCCGGCGACCACGTTCCGGCGTTCCCGCAGGCGCGGAAAGTAATGGTAGACCGCCTCAAGGCCGTTCCGGTCCGCGGCCCCGTTGCCTCCAAGATGAGCGCCGACCTTCAGATTCTGTTCCACGGTCAGATGTTCGAAGACCCGCCGCCCTTCGATCACCTGAATAATCCCCATCCGGGCGATCTCCTCGGCGGACTTCCGATCGATCCGTTCCCCGAGGAACTCAATGCTCCCCTCGGCAACCTTGCCGTTCTCATGTCTGAGAAGTCCGGAGATGGCTTTAAGCGTGGTGCTCTTCCCGGCCCCGTTGGCCCCGAGCAGCGCGACGACCCCGCCTGGCGGGACCTCGAGAGAGACCCCCTTCAGGGCCAGAATCACCTCATGGTAGAGGACCTCGACGTTGTTGATCTTCAGCATACCCTACCAGCCAAGCCAACTATCCCACTTATCGGGCCACCGCTTCCTGAGATCGACCGCCTCCAGGAAGGCAAACTTCCCCTTCTGGACTCGATAGACTCGGACGAATGATCCAGGGCGGTGATCTGTCGGGATGATGGTGATCGGAGGTCGTCCAAGGCCAGGGGTCCAGTCGCGGATGGATTCGAACGCCTCCTTGATCCCCGGACCATTGAGTTTGCCAGCCTTATCGGCCCGCACCAGCGCCTCCCGCATCAGGAGCACGTCAACCCAGGATTGAACGGTGCGGATCAGACGATTCTGCTGGGGGACAGCCGGGTTCATTTTTTTGGTGTATTCCACGACCTTATCCATCAAGGGGACCTTCTCCCCGTAGAAGGCATTAACAGCAGGCCCGATGACCCCTTCGGCGGCCGGACCGGCAAGTTTGACGAGGTTCTCGTCGAATCCCCAGTTATTCACGATATGGTCCGCGCCCAACCCCAGCGCATGGGCATCCTTCAGAACGGTGGCCACCGACATCACGATATTGCCGTGCCAGACCAGATGAGGCTTGAACTCCTTGGCCGCCAGGATCTGGCTCTTGGTGTCCAGGGCAGTCAGGGGCACATCCTGGTCCCCTCCCGTCACCTCGAACCCCAGCATGGCAGCATGGTCATTCAAGGCCTTGATGGCAGCGCTGCAGTAGGGGCACGCTTTCATGTAAAAACTGAGGAACCGAGGTTTCACCCCCTTTTCGCGCTCGGCTTTGAACCGGGGATCCTTCAACCAGACCTCGTCGTACCAGGCGGTCATGGCCGCTCTCGCGTTGGTCGAGTAGTCGGTCCCGTAAATGAAGCTATAAGGAGTCTTCTTGGGGTCGGCGAGAAACGCGGAGAAGGAGTGGGAGAGGTACGGCATCTGATCCTTCGCCACGGTGGGCGCGAGGGCCTCGGTATCACCCGTCCCCCATCCAAAGACAGCCACCACCCTATCCAAGTCGCGGAACCGCTTGTAGGTGGTAACGGCCTCTGGGACCCGATAGCCGTAGTCGTACTGGTAAAGCTTGATGGGCTTGCCGTTAATTCCCCCCGTGTCGTTCAAGTACTGAACCGCCTCGCGGATTCCGAGCCCGGCATCCTTGCCAACGTCGGACGTGGGACCGGTAAAGTCATTCAGCGAGCCGAGCTTGATCACATTCTGGGCCTCTCCCTCCAATGGAAGCAGGGCAGCCACGAGGAGGGCGCAGGCGAGGCGGATCATCGTCATCCTAAGCATGGTTAACCTCCCGTCATGTGAAGTTGGATGCCAGCAGTCCGTTGCTCAATTCGGTTCACAGTCGGGGCGAGTTACCCCTTCACGCACGTCCTTCCCTTTCCCCTGATGAGATGGCACAACGTCGGTCCCCCTTCCCTGACGCGCAGACGAACTGGAATCTCAGTCGGTTGTCTGATTTCACGGGTTGCACATGGAGCATCTCCTTTTCCCACGCTAATAGGCGAAGGGCCACAGATTAAAGTAGTTTTTTGTCTGCTGCCAGCGATAGGCCAAGCCCCTCGGCTCGTAGAGCAGAAAGAGGACGATTGCCAAGCCGAATACCCCCTCCTTAATATAGAGGAATCCGGTGGAAAGCGCCGGGAAGGCATCGCTCAACGGGATCACGGCGAATTGCAGTGCCTCCAGGACAACCGTGACGAATATCGATCCGAAGATCACCCCGTGCAGGCTTCCAACGCCGCCGATTAGGATAACACCGACAAGCCAGATGGACCAGGAAAACTGAAAGTGCTCCGCGCTGACAACGTACAGAGAGCTGATCCAGAACCCACCGGCAATCCCTCCGAAGACACCGGCGACAAAAAACGCCATCAGTTTGTAGCGGACGACATTAACCCCCATCATCTCGGCGGCGATGTCGTTGTCCCGGATGGCAATCCAGGCCCGCCCGACACGGGTGCGCAGCAGATTGGCCATTGCCATCGTGCACAGGATCACCAGACCGATCATCAAATAGTAGACCTTGAGCTCCGTATCGATGACCCACGGACCGACGGTAATCGTGCCCGGAGGGAGTGAGAATGACTGTCCCCGCCCCCCGACCCGACTTACATAATTGGTGATGATAAAATCGACGGTCACAAATTGAGCCGCCATGGTAGTCATGATAAGATAAAACCCCTTGACCCTGGCGGAGGGAAGTCCAAAGAGGACGCTCCACAGTCCGGCCAGGATCGCGCCCAGGGCCATGCTTACGGGGTACGGCAGCCCGTACTGGAGTATCCCGATAGCGGTGGCGTAAGCCCCCACGGCGATGAAGGCAGCGTGGCCAAGCGTGATCTGCCCGCAGTACCCGATCAGGAGCTGAACTCCGAGCGCTGACAGGATCGTGTAGCCGATGATGTTGGCAACGGAGAGGGGGTAGTTGCCGGCCAGCGGCAGGCCGACAAGGAGAAAAAAGACCAGCAGGACCATTTTTGCGCGGACAAAGGCCGTCTGCCACCAGGCATGGTCTGCCCGGTACGTTTCATGATAGACGCCACTCGGCAAATACATACGGTCGCCCTGAAGGTGAGGTCAGGTTTGCTGAATCTCTCAAGCCCGAACTACTGGTTCAAACGCACGGGATGAGGTGTCATTGCGAGGGAACGAGCCCCCTCGCCATGGGTCATTGCGAGGAGCGCAGCGACGAAGCAATCTCAGGGCTCGGGGCAGGCCCTTCGACTGGGCTCAGGACAGGCTCCGCAATGTCAAGACGGGACGGGATTGCTTCGCTTCGCTCGCAATGACAATCCTCTGGATAAGCAATTCCCCCCAACGGTCCACTCGCACCATCATACCCTAGACCCTCTCGATCTTCTCCCAGCCCCACAGACCGTAGGGCCGGAAAAGCATGATGATGACCATGAAGACGAACGGGGCGATATCCTTCACTCCGCCTCCCGTCAGCCGCTCCAGATAACCACCCGAAAGGTTCTGAAGGATGCCGATGGTGATCCCCCCAACGATCGCACCGGGAATCGAGTTGAGTCCCCCCAACACAACCGCAGGGAGGACGAGTATCCCAAGGCGGCCCACAGAGATGTTGAGACCGTTGATGTTGCCAAGCAGCGTGCCCCCAACCCCGGCCGCCATGAAGGCGATGGCCCAGGCCAGGGCATAGACCCACTTGACGCTCACACCAAGGGAAAGGGCTGCCATCTCATCATCGGCCGTGGCCTGCATGGAGAGACCCCAGCGACTATACTGGAAAAATGACACAAAAATCACGAGAAGGACGAGGGCCGCCAGGAAGCTCCAGATGTACACCTGTCCCAGAACCATCTTGCCGAAGCGCACCGGTTCCGTGGGGAAGACCTGCGGGGCAAAGACCCTGGTATCGGTGCCCCAGATGAACCCCACCACCGCACGGAAGAAGAACGCCAGCCCCGCCGTGATCATGATGATCGCCAGAATGGGCTCCCCGATCATCCTGCGAAGAAACAGGCGCTCTGTCAGCAGACCCAGGACAAACCCAACGACAAGCGTGGCCAGGAGGGCCAATGGAAATGGGAATCCCCAGGTGTAGAACGCCAGACACACGTACCCTCCGATGAGCGTCAGCTCCCCCATGGCCAAGTTGAGGACGCCTGAGCACTTGTAGATGATGGTCCAGCCAAGCGCCACCAGGGCGTAGATGCTCCCCACCAGAATCCCCGTGATGACAAGCTCAAAAAAGGTGCTCACTGGCCCGCCTCCACCGGGACGTCTGTGATCCAGAGATCTATCTTGCTGTGAACGATCCGGCCATTCTCATATGTCACCGTCGTATCGAAGTGAACCTCCGCCGCCCCCGAGTAGAGGGCTTCGACGATCTCTCTGTACCGCTCCTCCAGGAAGGCCCGACGGATCTTCCGCGTCCGGGTGAGCTCCTCGTCGTCGGCGTCGAACTCTTTGTGGAGGTCCACGAACCTCCGGATCCTGGCTGGGGCCGGCAGACTGCGGTTCACAAAGGCGATTGCCTCCGTCACGAGACCACGGACCTCGGCCTTTTGAGAAAGCTCAAAATAGCTGGTATAAGGGATGTGATGCTCCTCTGCCCACTTCCCCACGACGCCGGAGTCGATGCAGACTATGGCAGTCAGGAAAGGCCGCTGGTCGCCGATGACCCATACATCCTTGAGGTACGGGCTGAATTTCAACCGCGTCTCGACGTAGAGTGGGGCGAACCGCCGACCATCGGAGAGGGTCATCACATCCTTCCGGCGATCGAACACGACCAGGTGGCCGTCGTCATCAAGAAACCCGATGTCGCCGGAGTGAAGCCACCCGTCCTTGAGCGTCCCAGCGGTTTCTTCCGGCATCTTGTAGTAGCCCTTAAACACACAGGGGCTCCGGGAGAGGATCTCTCCGTCGGGGGCGATACGGACATCCGTTTCGGGAAGGGGTGTTCCAACCGTGTCGAACTTCACGTCGCCATCCCGGTGGAGGACCGAGATACCGGCAATCTCGGTCTGGCCGTAGATCTGCTTCAGGTTCACGCCGATGGCGTGGAAGAAGCGCAAGTGGTCCGGTCCCAGGGCTCCGCCGCCGGTGTATGCTCGCTGGGCGCGGACCAAGCCCAGATGATCGCGGAGCTTCTTGAGAACCGCCAGATCGGCCAGCTTTCCAAGGATCCTGAGCCACCAGGGGAGAGACTTTTTGGCCAACTTGAGGTCGGCGATCCTCCCCCCTACCCCCATCGCTAGCTCATAGACTTTCCGCTTGAGAACCGGCGCGTCCAGATACCGCACTTGCACCGTCCGGACCATCTGCTCGTAGACCCGCGGCGGCGAGAAGAGCACCAGGGGGCCGATCTCACGAATGTTCTGCTGGACCGTCTCCGGGCTCTCAGGGAAATTGATGGTGAACCCGGCCTGCAACCCGCAAGAGATCGACATCATCTGCTCGCCGATCCAGGCGAATGGCAAGAACGAGACGAAGTCGTCGTCCTCGCTGCAAGGGTCCACCGCCATCATGTTCTGACCCATCTTGAGCATATTGTGGTGAGTCAGCAGCGCTCCCTTCGGCAGAGCAGTCGTTCCAGACGTGTAAAAGAGCAAGGAGATATCGTCCCCCTGGCCTTTCTCGACGAGCTCCTCGAAGAGGTGAGGCTCCCGCTGCTCCAGCTCCTTGCCCAACTCGCTCACCTCCTCGAGGCTGATCAAGATCGGATCATCGTACCCCCGCATTCCCTTGGGGTCATCCCAGATGACCCGCTCGAGCTTGGGGCAGCGGGCCTTGATCGCCAGCGCCTTATCGACCTCTTCCTGCCCCTCCCCGATGAGGAACTTACTGTCGGAGTGGTTCACCATGTACTGGACCTCGTCGATGAGAGAATCCTGATAAAGCCAGACGGCCACGCCCCCGACACACAAGGCGGCCATTTCTGCCCACAGGCCCTCGGGACGGTTCTGGCCGATCAACGCCACCTTATCCCCACGGCCGAGACCCAGTGCCACAAGGCCGAGGGCCAGCGCCTTGACCTGCTCGAGATACTCCTGCCAGGTAATCGGCCGCCAAATGCCGTACGCCTTCTCCCGCATGGCGACCTTCCTCTTGCCGTACTTTCGCGCCGTCCGGAGCAGAAGCTTCGGAAGCGTGAGGTCTTTCGTGATCTCCACCGAAGGATCGGCAGGGCTAACGGCGGGTGGCATACAGCTCCTCCACCTCGCCAAGATATGCCTTGATGACAGCGGGATCTTCTTGGACCTCTTGCGGAGTCCCCTCAGCGATCTTCTCGCCGAAATTCAACACCGCCACCCGGTCGGAGATGTCCATGACCACCCCCATGTCGTGCTCGACCAGAATGCAGGTGACCCGCCACTGCTCCGCCTCGTTAATGTCCAGGATGTACCGGGCCATGTCTTCGGTTTCTTCCAGGTTGAGACCCGCCATAGGCTCATCCAGCAGGATGAGCGCGGGATTCAGGGCGAGGGCCCGACCCAGCTCGACCCGCTTCTGAAGCCCGTAGGGAAGCATCCCGACCACTTTATCCCGGATGTGCTCGATCTCAAGGAGATCGATGATCCTGTGTTCGATGAACTCCCGATGCTCGATCTCCTCTCGAGACGCCCTTCCCAGGTAGATGGCGCCGTCAAGCAGGCCAGTCTTCATGTGAATATGTCGGCCCTGTCTGATATTGTCAAGGACCGTCATGCCGCCGAAGAGCTCGATCTTCTGGAAGGTGCGGGCGATGCCGAGCTTCGCCCGCTGATGAGGCTTCAGGGAGTCGATGTCCTTTCCATCGAAGACTATCCTGCCCCTCTGGGGTTTGTACAGCCCGCTGATGCAGTTCAGGAGGACGGTCTTACCGGCGCCGTTGGGACCGATGAGGGAGAAGATCTCTCCCCGCCTCACCTCCAGGCTCACCCCGGCAAGGGCACTGATCCCCCCAAAAGCGATGCGGAGATCTTCAACCTGTAAGTGAACGTTCTCTCTTGTCATCTCGTTGACTCTTCCTTGCGCTTGACTTGACGCCCAGATCGACTGCTCAGAGGCTCTAGTACATATCTCGCCAACCAAGGGTCAAAGCCTAGGTCTCGATGGCATGGAGCGTCGGGGTAAGCCGGACGGGACCCCCGATGTAGGCCGTTTGCAGCAACTGAGAAAAAAACGCCGGGGTTGCCGTAAAGGGGATATCACGCCCGTCGGGGGTCCGCGCAATCCCGAAGTAGTCGTGCCCGCCCTTGGTTCCCTGATGACTGATGAAAACGACAGTCATGCCATCGGGGACCTTGGCGGCCCGCATGGCTTCCTGTTCTTGGAGGTCGCGCTCGGCTATGGAATTGTAATCGTCGTGATCGAATGGTGCCAGGCCGGTTCGGAGTTTCGCTACCTCTTCAGTTCCGCCACCCACCAGAATGGTATAGCCGTCGAAGCAGTGATGCCCCCCCACCCCACTGATGCCGGCGTAGGCGACCCCGTCCGGTCCAACCTCCGGATTTGGGTAGCCACCTGTACCCCAGAGTTGCTTGGCCGCTTCAAAGATGAGGCGCACAAAGGTCGGCGCGATCGCATGGCCAGACTGGGCTCCGCCGGAGCGGCCAGCCTTGATGAGCTTCCCGTTGGTCCCGACATCATTGCTGAGGAGGGCGTGGGTCACCGTCCGCTGATACCCCAGCGTCTTCAGGAGGACCTCTAGCTCGGTCAGGGGAACGCTGGGAAACGGGTTATGGTGCTCAAGGATTTTCAGGCTCGCGAGCCCTGGAATGCGCGCCTGGCTCATCGCGGTGGAGACGGAGGACGCCATCGCCTTCGAGAACAGGTGGCTCTCTCGGTCGCGAATGCTGGATGGGTCCACCCCGCATCCAACGCCGGCGACCCGGACGGCGCGATCGGCTTCGGAAGGCTTCCTGGAAAGAACGAGGCCGGCGTACCCGATGCTCTGCGGCGCGACCCCTATCAGCTTCAACGGGTAGAAGATCGTCCGGTCCTCGATCTCATCCGGATGGGTGGTGATGTGCGCGGTGGAGAGGCTGCGGCGGGCCATCTCATGGGTGTAGAGGCGCTGATCGTACACGAATTTGTCCAGCGCCTTGACCAGCTCGTAATCGTGTTGATAGGCCCGCCCCAGCGCAGCCGCCCCCAGCTTCAACATATTCGCCCTCGCGAATTTGCGGTCGAAAGGGGAGACCAGGCTGGCAAAGATCTCCGTCGTCTCCGCCGGGGTGATCCGTGGACGGTTCCGGTTCGTCCCCTTCGTGTTGCCGCCGGTGACCACCATCGACATCTCTTCCCCGCGCTCGAGGAGGTCTGCGAGGGCATCGTTGAACGGTACCATCCCGGAGGCGGACGCGGCGTGGGTTGGAGTGCACCTGACCTTTGGGGTGTGATGAAAGTACTGGAGCAAATGGCTGCTGGCCAGTTGCCGCCTGAACTCCTCCGCCACTTGATCCTCCGTGGTCTGGCCCAGCTCGTGGGTGTAGGAGATGGCCACGTTGATGGTGGCGACGTGAGAAAGGTCCACGCCCCTGGTGGCAGCGTCCGCGACAAGGCGCTCGAACCCGGTCCAGAGAAGGGGTTCGGCGTAGATCTCCTGAAGCTTCCCTGACTCCCAATATGCCTGCAGCAACTTGCCTCCCCCGGCGCTGGCTTGCTCCCAGACCGGGGGCGGGTTGAAGTTGGCAACCCCAGCAAGCAGATAGACCGGCGGCGCGCCCTGGCTCATCACGCTTTCCTCGCTTCCTTCAAATGAGTCCCATGCAACTCGCTACTCCCGGGCTGTCCAGCCGATGATCGCGCGGGTTGGATCGATCTCCTCCCGAAGAACCCGAAGCTCCTCCAAGGTCGGCGGCTCAAGCTGCTCCATCGTTCCAGCGACGAGTGGCGTGAACTCCATCTCTTTGAGAATGTCATCGACGCTGAATCCGCGGAGCACCCCCAACACGGTCATCTGTCTGCTCTCCTCATCGAAACCATACAGGGCTTTGGAGGTGACCACCCGCCACGGCCCGGTCCCTCTTGGCAGGCCGGCACGCTCGCGAGCCCCGGGACTTCCGTCCAGATAGCCGGGCGATGTCACGAAGTCCACCTTCTTCACGAATCGGCGCCGCTCGTGCATGATCACGATCACTGTGCGCCAGCACTGCGTGAGCACTTCGTTGGCCCCGCCGCTCCCGGGGAACCGCTTTTCCGGGTGCTTGTAATCGGCCCCCAGCATCGTGGAATTGATGTTCCCGAACCGGTCGATCTGGGTGGCGCCGAGGACGCCAAGATCGACCATGCCGAGCTGAGCCTGGGCGAATATCGTGTTCATGTTCGTCCAGGCAAGCGACCGATAGCAGTTGCGCGGCCCACCCATCGTGAAGCGGACAAAGGGGGTCTCAGGCAGCGACCCGACTGCGCCGAACTCGTACATCTGGACCATTCGGGGCGCATGAAGGCGCTGAGCCAGGATGGCGGCGATCTGGGGCATCCCGTAGCCGATGAAGACGATCCTCCCGTCCTCCATGAGCCGGGCGCACTGACAGATCATGAACTCCGACTCGGTGAACCCCTGCCCCATCAATGATACCCCTCTTTGATCGTGGCCTGCCGTTTGAGCTCCAGGAGCCTCGCAACTCCGACCCGCTTTTCGAGGAACTCCTCGTGCGAAGCCACACTGTAGATATACTTCTCAAGGTACGCGGCCATCTTCTGCTCGTCGCCCGAGGCGGCCATGTACTCCAGGAAGTGTTCCGTATCCATCTCGTACATCCCCTGGGCCCCACCCGGCAGGCAGCCGAACGGCGCATAGACCACCGCGTCAACGAGGTAATAGGGGATCGTCGTTTTGGCCGGCTCCTTCCGGATGTCATCCGTGGTGATGATCTCTTCGGTAGAGATGATGGTCCGCTTGGAGGCCATCGCCGTCTCCAGCGGCGAGACCCCCGGCCCGAAGCAACGCGCGTTCCCGTACATGTCGCACTGATGGACATGCACCAGACCGACCTCGGGATTCACGGCTGGGACGAGCGCGATTGGCCTTTCAGTGAACGGGTCCCGGACGACCTTGGCTCCGGAATAGGTCAGGGTATCGGTGGCCAGCAGGTTTCGCGTCGGGAGGAACGGCACGCCCATCGCCCCCGCCAAATGGCGAAGCGTCAGCGTGCCGTTCGTCCATTCCGTCACTTTGATCCTCCCCTCCTCCACCGCCCTGGCGAGAAGATTCCCCAGCCCCATGAACCCCACGTCGATCCCTCGCAGGCACCCCGCCGCCACCAGCAGTGTGCTCTCCATCAGGGTGAACTTGGCGGCGAACCAGAGGTGCCGCCTGCGCTGTCGGATGATCTCCCGGACGAGGGAGGCCGGGCCTCGAGTAAAGGAGGAAAAGTCGAAGCTGACGTAATCGCCATCTTTCACGTAGCGGCGGACCGCTTCAGCCTCGGGCATGACCTTGTCCACCATCTCCCGCCGCTTCTCGGTCCGCATGAAGGCCCGGAGCTGGTCCGGATCCTCCACCCTGAATTCCCCGATTCCTGCCTGCAGCACATCCATGAGCGCTTCCCGCTACAACCCCATCTTTCCGAGGACCTCCTCGACAGCGGTATATCGGTCAAGTTCGCGATCGGCAATCCGCGCGATCAGTTCTTTCATACTCCCGTTCCGCTGGATCCGCTCGACGGTCCTCGCGGTAAGCGTCTCCTGGAGGAGTGCCAGGAACGCCCTCTCGCTTCGCTCTCGCCCCTTTTTCTTTCTCAGGCCGCGTTCGTCCATGAACGCCTTGTGCTCAAAGATCGCGTCTACAAGCTCCACAACCCCTTCCCCCTTCGTGGCGACAGTCTTGTAGACCTTCGGCAGCCAGCCCCCCGTATCTGGAGCCATGTGCAGCATCATTTCCAGCTCGGTGGCCGTCCGGTTGGCGCCCTCCCGATCGGCCTTGTTCACGACGAACACGTCGCCGATCTCCAGAACGCCGGCCTTGATCGCCTGGATCTCGTCGCCCAGCCCGGGGACCGACACGACGACGCAGGTGTGCGCGGTGCCCACGACCTCCACCTCATCCTGGCCGACCCCAACCGTCTCAATGAGAATCACGTCCTTACCCGCCGCATCCATGACATCCACAACGTCGTTGGTGGCGCGGGCCAGGCCGCCCAGATGGCCCCGCGTCGCCATGCTGCGAATGAAGACACCGGCATCCAGGCTGTGGCGCTGCATTCGAATCCGATCGGCGAGAATCGCGCCTCCCGTGAAGGGACTGGTCGGATCAACCGCCACGATCCCGACGGTCTTCCCCCGTTTCCGCAATTCTTCTGTGAGCCCGTCGGTCAGGGTGCTTTTCCCGGAACCTGGAGGGCCGGTGATTCCGACGATATAGCCTGAGCCGGTGTGAGCATAGAGGGACTTCAGAGCTGCCTTCGCCTCGTCGACGCCGTTCTCGATGAGGGTCATGAGGCGGGCGGCCGCGCGGACATCACCTTCGAGGACTCTGCGTGTGAACTCCATCTGCCCTGCCGATCGGATTCAAAACGGCGTTTCCGGGAGGGAAAATTATCACAGCCGTGCAGCCAAGTCCAGAAATAATAGGGACGCGGAAGGTCACACCGAGGCACGGATAGCTGCACGATCAGAGGATGAGAACTTAGGCGTATGATCGGCCCAGGAGTTGGCGGGCGATGACCAGTCGTTGGATCTCCGAGGTCCCTTCTCCGATTGCGCAGAACTTGGCGTCGCGGAAATACCGTTCGACCGGAAACTCTTTGATGTAGCCGTAGCCACCATGGATCTGCACGGCTTCCACGGCCGCTTTCATGGCGACCTCCGAGGAGAACAACTTTCCGTAGGCGGCCTCTTTGGTAAACGGCCGACCGGTATCTTTGAGGTAGGCCGCCTGCAGGACCAGAAGCCTGGCGGCGTCGATTTCGGTGGCCATGTCCGCCAGCTTCCACTGAATCGCCTGGTAGTTGGCGATCGCTTGCCCAAATGCGCGCCGCTCTTTTGCGTACTTCAGGCCTTCTTCCAGGCACCCGCGGGCGATCCCTACGGTAAGGGCGGCCATCCCGATCCGGCCGCCATCCAGGATCTTCAGCGTGTCGATGAATCCGTGGTTCAGTCTACCAAGCAGATTCTCCTTGGGGATCTGCGCCCCCTCAAAAATGAGCTGGGCCGTGTCGCTGGCGCGAAATCCCATCTTGTGCTCTTTGCGGCCGACCCAAAAGCCGGGCGTTCCTTTCTCCAGGATGAAGGCCGAAATCCCCCTATCCCGCTTGGCCCGATCGGTGATCGCCATAACGACATAGATCCCTGCCACGCTCCCCTGAGTGATGAAGTTCTTCGTCCCGTTTAATACCCAGTGATCCCCCTCGAGCACAGCGGTGGTCTGCATCCCGGCCGCATCGCTCCCTGAGCCGGGTTCCGTCAACCCCCATGCACCAAGCACCCTCCCACTGGTCAACTGCGGAAGGTATCTCCTTTTTTGGGCCTCGGTGCCAGCGAGATAAATGTGGTTGCTACAGAGAGAGTTGTGCGACTCCACGGTCAGGGCAACCGAAGCGTCATACCGTCCCAATTCCTCCAGGATGAGAGCATAACTGGTATAGTCCATCGCCGCGCCGCCGTACTCCTTCGGGAAGAGGATGCCCATCAGCCCTAACTCCGAGAGCTTCGCGATGATCTGCGCCGGGAACTCTTCCCGCTCGTCAAGCTCCTGGGCGACCGGCGCGATTTCTCGCTCTGCGAACTCCCTCATCATCCCCTGGACGGCCTTCTGGTCTTCGCTCAACTCGAAATCCATTCTTCGCTACTCACTCGCAAGTGTGCAGGACTTAGCTCGTTTTCTGTTTCTGAAGCTCTTTCTCATGGTCCACTCGTAACCAGCTAATTACACAGCTTTACTCTTTACATTCCTCCTCACGAACTCGATGGCCTCGGTCGTCCTCGCGCCAGGAGTAAACACGGCGGCGATCCCGGCTGCCTTGAGCTTCGGGATGTCTTCGTCTGGGATCGTGCCCCCACCGAATACGACGATGTCATCCGCCCCTCGCTCCCGGAGCAGCTCAATCACTCTCGGGAAGAGGTACATGTGGGCCCCGGAGAGACACGACATGCCGATGGCGTCCACATCCTCCTGGATGGCGGCGTTGGCGATCATCTCGGGCGTTTGCCGCAACCCGGTGTAGATCACCTCCATCCCGGCATCGCGGAACGCCCTGGCGATGACCTTGGCGCCCCGGTCGTGTCCGTCCAGGCCCGGCTTTGCGATCAAGATTCTGATTTTCCGCTCTGCCTCTGCTCCCATATCATGCTCCTGCCAATGTTCTCAATCGCTCAATCCCCACCCATTCATCATCAAATGATGTGCGGCTCGGTGTACTCACCCCAGACTTCACGGAAGACCCCCATGATTTCCCCCAGGGTCGCGTAGGCCCGTACCGCGTCGAGGATCTTGGGCATGAGCAGGTCCTTCCCCCATGGGTCTCTTCCGACGGCCGCCTGTCGAAGGGCGTCCAGCGACCGCATCACCACATCCTTGTCGCGTGAGCGGCGAAGCTGTTGCAGGCGGTCGATCTGCCGCGCCTCGGCCTCGCGGTCGATACTGAGGAGAGGGATCGGGGGTTCCTCGTCTGCCGTAAACCGGTTCACGCCCACGATGATCTTTTCCTCCCGTTCGATCGCCTGCTGATAGCTGTAGGCGGCATCGGCGATCTCACGCTGTGGAAAGCCCCGTTCGACGGCCCGGATCATCCCGCCAAGGTCCTCGATCTTCCTGAAATACTCCCAGGCACCCGCCTCCATCTGGCTCGTCAGCTTCTCGACATAGTAGGAGCCGGCAAGCGGATCGACCGTGTTGGTGACCCCGCTCTCATAGGCGATGATCTGCTGCGTCCTGAGCGCGATAGTGGCCGCCTCCTCAGTGGGTAGCGCCATCGCTTCGTCCATGGCATTGGTGTGCAGCGACTGGGTCCCCCCCAGAACACCGGCCAGCGCCTGGATCGCCACCCGTGCGATGTTGTTATAGGGCTGCTGGGCGGTCAGGGCAACGCCGGCCGTCTGGGCATGGGTTCTGAGCAGCCAGGAGCGCGGATCCCTCGCCCGGAACCTCTCCCGCATGACCCGAGCCCAGAGCCGCCGGGCCGCGCGGAACTTGGCCACCTCCTCGAACAGATCGTTGTGGCAATCGAAGAAGAACGAGAGGCGAGGCGCGAATGCGTCAACCTCCAGACCCGCCTTGATCGCCTCCTCGACGTAGACCATCCCATCGGCCAAGGTGAAGGCCAGCTCCTGCAATGCCGTGGAGCCCGCTTCTCGGATGTGATAGCCGCTGATGCTGATGGTGTTCCACCGGGGCAGGTGGTAGGCGCCGAACAGGACCGTGTCGGTCACCAGCCGCACCGACGGCTCGATCGGATAGATGTACTCCTTCTGGGCGATGTACTCCTTCAGGATGTCGTTCTGGATGGTGCCCCCTGCGTTGTGATACGGCACGCCCTGCTTCTCGCAGACGGCGATATACATCGCCCAGAGGACAGACGCCGGGGACGTGATCGTCATGGAGGTGGTCACCTCGCCGAGCGGGATGCCGTCGAACAGCGCCTCCATATCGGCCAGGGAGTCGATGGCGACGCCACACTTGCCGACCTCCCCAGCGGAAAACGGGTGGTCGGAGTCGTACCCCATCAGGGTCGGCAGATCGAACGCGGTGGAGAGTCCCATCTGCCCCTGCTCAAGGAGGTACTTGAACCTGCGGTTCGTTTCGGCGGCGGTGCCGAACCCCGCGAACATCCGCATCGTCCAGAGCTTGCCGCGATACATGGTGGGGTGTATCCCCCGGGTGTAGGGGTACTCGCCAGGAAATCCAACCTCTCTTATGAAGTCCCAGCCCGCCAGGTCCGCAGGGCTGTAGAGGCGCTCGACCGGGGTCATGGAGACCGAGGTGAAGCGCTCTGCCCGCTCGGGCGTATTCTTGAGGGTGGGCTTCAGCGTGTCGGCCTCCCAGCGCTCCTTCTCCTGCTCGATCCGCTTGAGATCCTTCTTCTCGGACATGTCAATCCACCCTTTCGCTCCAGATCGGCTATGCGAGTTCTGCGGCCAATTGCGTGATCATCTTCTCGGCCCAGGCGATGTTGTTTCGGTGCGTGTCGAGCATCTCGGTAAAGAAGTCCCGCATTGCCTGATCCGTCAGGGTGGGTAGCAGCGCCTCGATCTTCCTGGCCACCCACCCCTGACCACGGTTGAGGAACTTGAGCTGCTCGGCGATTCCGTCTATCGCCAGGAGCTTCTCGGCAAAGTCGCCCACCTTCTCCGATGGAACCACCCCGAGTTGCTTCAGCAACGCATGCAGCCCCGCGACATAGCGCGCTTCATCACTCTTGGCCTTCTTCAACCCCTCTTTGAGTTCGCCATCCGGCAGCGGCTTCAGCATGCCGCTCACGGCCCTGACGCCGGATCGCTCGGCCTCCAGGAGCCGGTTAAGCAAACCGATCAACTCCTCCTTGTTCATCACCCGGCTCCCTCAACACTGTGCGCCATCACTTCCGCCACGTCAAGCGATCTGGTCCGGTGACTTGCCTCCTTCACCTTGATCGCGTCCTCGAACATGATCAGGCAAAAGGGACAGGCGCTCGCCAGGACCTGCGGCTCAAGCGCCAGCGCCTCTTCGGTTCGCTCCCAGCTCACGCGCTTGCCGATCTTCTCCTCGAACCACATCAACCCGCCGCCCGCCCCGCAGCAGAAGCCGCGTTCGCGGCACCGGCCCATCTCCTTGAGCTGCAAACCAGGGATAGCCCCGAGAACCTCCCGTGGCGCCTCATAGACGCCGTTGTGCCGCCCAAGATAGCAGGGGTCGTGGAACGAGGCGACGCCATCCATTCGCCGCTGTGGGCGGAGGCGGCCTTGCCGGACCAGATTGCCCAGCAGCTCGGTGTGATGAACGATATCATAGCTGCCGCCCATCTTGGGATATTCGTTCCTGATGGTGTTGTAGCAATGGGGACAGCTTGTGACGATCTTCGTGATGCCGTACCGGTTGAGGGTTGCGATATTCTCCTGGGCCAGCGTTTGAAAGAGGTACTCGTTTCCGATCCGGCGGGCCGGGTCTCCCGTGCACCGCTCCTCCTCCCCCAGGATGGAAAAGTTCACTCCCGCCCGCTGGAGGAGCCTGGCAAAGGAAGAGGCCACCTTCTGGTTGCGCTCATCGAAGGCCGCGGCGCAGCCGACCCAATAGAGGATCTCCGGCCGGCCGTTGCTCGCGAGCGTCTTGACGTCAAGGCCCCGCGCCCAGTCCACCCGGGTGGCTGACGTCCCGCGAAACGGATGTCCTCGCTCTTCCAGGCTCCGCAGCGCCTGCTGCATCGTCTCCGGGAAATCGGCCTCTTCCATCACCAGGTGGCGACGCATCTCGACGATCTTCGGGATCGGTTCGATGAAGACCGGGCATTCCTGATGACAGGCGCCGCAGGTGGTGCAGGACCAGAGAACGTCGTGGGAGATCACCTGCCCGACCATCTTTCTCGGATCACCCCCCTCGGAGACCAGGCGCAGGTGATCTCGTAGATCGATGATCACGCCCTTCGGGGTCAGCGGCTTGCCGGTGGTCCAGGCCGGACAGGCCTCCTGGCATCGTCCGCACTCGGTACACGCCTCCAGATCGAGGAGATGCTTCCATGTGTACTGGTCGATCGCCGACGCCCCGAACCGCTCCGCATGTTCCAGATCAATCGGCTGAAGGACGCCAGAACGCTCCCGGTTTCTGAGAAAAATATTGGCCGGGGCGGCCAGCATGTGCAGGCTGATGCCGTGAGGGAGATAGGCGATGAAGGCAAACGCAACGATGGCATGGAACCACCAGAGGAGGCGATGAACGTTCGCCTGCTCAACTCGGCCAACGCTGAGAAAAGGCAGGGAGGCCAGCCACCCCCCAGGCGACCAGCGTCCCCACGGATCGGCCGTGGCCGCGATCCGGAGCCCTTCGATCAGGAAGCCTGTCACCAAAATGATGAGAAACAGGCTGAGTAGAAGGCCATAGCTGTCGGCCAGACGGGGTTTCAGCAAGCGGTCGGGCTTCGCGCCATAGCGCCGGGCGAGCGCGATCCCCACGCCGACGATGGCAGCCAGCCCGAAAAGATCGACCGTGAGCGACATGAAATAGAGGTAGAAGTTGCCGTAGAGCGTAGGGACACCGAAGTAGTCTTGCAAAGCAACGAGGCAGGTCGCGACGAAGAGGATGGCAAACCCCCAAGACATCGAGAGGTGCAGCACGCCCGAAAGGGCATCACGGCCGATCCGGTGCTGGAAGACCCCATGTTCCGCGAACCCTTTGAGCCGATCCCACACGTGGTCCAGGGCCGCTGCCGGCTGCCCCATCAAGAGCAGGCGAATATGCCGGTAGATCCCATACACAAAGACGACCAGGAACGGGAAAAAGAGGACGTAGAGAAAGAGATGGCCTGGAATGTTCCAGTATATCTCTCTCGATGGAATCATGTTCCGGGTTCCAAGTTCCGGGTTCCAAGTTCCGGGTTCTGCCTCGCAGTGCCAGGTTCCGGGTTCCGGGTTCCGGGTTCCAAGGAGGGAACTTCCCTCAACTTGGGACGTGGAACTCGGAACCTAGAACAGTTTTCGTTCATCATCTCGTCAATTCCCGACACTGCTCGATCAACTTCGTCGCAACTGCCTTCCAGTCCGCGACAACGCCGAGCTGGGCAACCTTGTAGATAGGCGCCTCAGGGTCGGTGTTCACCGCGACGATATGCTTCGCGCCCGACATACCCGCGACGTGCTGAGTCGCCCCGGAGATCCCGAAGGCCAGATAGAGCTCCGGACTGACGCTCTTGCCGGTCTGCCCCACCTGCCAGGACGGTGGGACCCATCCGGCATCGGTCGCTGCCCGGGAGGCGCCGACCGCCCCTTTCAAAACCTGAGCGAGCTCTTCGAGAACCTTGAACCCTTCCGGACCACGGAGCCCGCGCCCGCCGCTGACCACGATCTTCGCATCATCGAGCTTGACGCCGGTCACCTCCTCCTGAACCCTCTCGAGAAGGCGCGTCTTGAGCTGCGACGCGTCCAGAGCGACATCGACCATGGTCTCTTCGCCGCTCCTGCCCTCTTCCTTCGCGGCCGGATCCAGCGCCCGCACCTTGACGGTTGCCACGACCGGACCGACGTTCGGCACCACGACGGACAGCGCCTTGCCACCATAGGTCTGGCGTGTAAACCGAAGCCGACCGGACGCAGGGTCCAGGTCGAAATCAATGAAGTCCGCAACGAATCCGGCCTTCAGCCTATGGGCCAGACGCGGACCCAGCTCTCGCCCGGTGGAGTCTCCGGGTAGCAGGATCACGTTCGGTTGTGCGCGCTGGCAGACCTGGTGCAAGGCGATAGCGTGCGCATCGCCTTGATATCGTTCGAGAAGGGGGTGCTCTGCTCGATAGACGTGGTCGGCACCATAAGCAAAGAGGAGCGGGACGTGCGCTGCCAGATCTGTTCCCAAGAGAGCCGCGCCGACCGGCTCCCCGAGAAGAGCCTTGAGCCTTTTCCCGCCCGCCAACACTTCCAGCGCATTCCGCGCCAGCGCACCGCCCTCAGTCGTTGCGAAGACCAACGTTCCCTGCATCCATCCTCCCTGGTGCGCGTCCAACCACTCTAGAGTTGATGCGCGTCATGCCGGTCCAAGAAACGAACATAGCAAGGCGCGGCTCACGGGGCCGACCGAGGCGTACATCCACAAGTACGTCGCAGGGAGTGCCCCGGGGTGAAGCCTCGCCGCTAGGCGAAGCTTATTGGACCGGCACTAGATCAGCTTGAGCTCTCGTAGCCTGGCGGCCAGCTTCGCTGCCTGCTCCTCCGGTGTGTCCCCCTCGATCATCTCACACTTCGATTCTTTGACTGGAACATACACGTCTGCGATCGCAACCCTCGCTGCGCCGGCACCGATCCTTTCCGGGGCGAGCCCGAGATCCGCCGCCTTCCAGACAGGGATCGTCTTTTTGCCGGCGGCCATGATATCTTTCAGCTTGGGGTAGCGAGGGGTGTTGGTCTCATCGGAGATGATGCTGGCCAGGACGGGGGTCTTTGCCTCGATCAGCTCGTAGCCATCCTCCACGACTCGACGCAACACCACCTGCCCATCCTTCGCCTCGACCCGGGACACAAAACTCACGCACCCGATCCCCAGCTCTTCAGCCACGAACGCCGGCACTGCACGGTCACCCCAATCTCCCGAGACGCAACCGGTCAGGATCAGCTCACCTCCACCGACTTTCTGGATCGCCTTTGCAAGGACATGGGCGATCCCCTGCTGATCCGACGCCACCATCGCGGGGTCACTGACCAAGACCGCCTCATCTGCACCCATCGACAGTGCGCTCTTGAGCGCGGTGACAGCCGTAGCTGCGCCGACGCTGATCGCGGTCACCTTGCCGCCATGCCTCTCCTTAAGCTGGATTGCCACCTCGATCGCGTTCTGATCGTACACGCTGATGACAAGCGAGTGACTGCCTTGCACCTGGCGCTTGGTTGAAGGATCGATCTTGAACTGACTTGCCGGGATTTCAGGATCGATGATCTGCTTGATGCACACGATAATGTTCAGTGGCATGGCCGTGTCCTCTGATGCTAAGCGGGCTGCTACCAGATTACCGTAGACCGGCCCGCTCGCTGACCTTCCCCCTCATCCTGACCTTCGCTCGACTGAGCTTGTCGAATTCTCCCCTGAGGGAAGACGGTCAGGCTGAGCGGTTGGGGTGAACTCCTCAGATCAACAGATGTTCGGCGATCACGAGGCGCTGGATCTCCGACGTGCCTTCGTAGATCTCGGTGACGCGAGCGTCGCGGAACAGGCGCTGGGCTGCAAAATCGTAAATATATCCGTAGCCGCCGTGGATTTGGAGCGCCTTCGTGGCGGCCCGGCTGGCCGTCTCCGAAGCGAACAGCTTAGCCATCGCAGATTCCCTGGTATGTCGGGCGCCCTTATCCTTCATCCAGGCCGCCCGGTAGGTGAGCAGCCTGGCCGCTTCGGTCTGATGCGCGATGTCGGCGATCATCCATTGGATCGCCTGGAACGACGCGATCGGTTTGCCGAAGGTTTGTCGTTGGGTCGAGTAGCTCAGCGAGATATCCAGTGCGGCCTGCGCGATCCCCACCGCCTGAGCCGCGATGCCGATCCGCCCCGCGTCCAGAGTGGCCATGGCGATCTTGAACCCCTGCCCCACTTCGCCGAGCAGATTTCCCTCCGGCACCCGACAGTCTTCGAAAAGAAGCTGGCAACAACTCGACCCCTTGATCCCAAGCTTCTTTTCAATTTTCGTGATCGAGAAACCAGGCGTCCCCTTCTCCACGATAAACGCACAGATCCCCTTGGCCCGCAGATGGCGATCGACTGTGGCGAAGACCAACGCGATTTCGGCCTCCAGGGCGTTCGTAATGAAATTCTTTGTTCCATTCAGGATGAAGGCATTCCCATCTCTCCTGGCGGACGTTTGCTGCCCTGCCGCGTCCGACCCGACGCCGGGCTCGCTCAGCGCAAAGCAGCCAAGGATGCTGCCGGTGGCCAAGGGTATCAAGTACTTCCGCTTCTGCGCCTCCGTACCGAACTTGTAAATGGGATCAGCGACCAAGGAATTGTTGACAGACACGATGACACTGGTTGACGCACAGGCGCGCGCGATCTCCTCTATGGCGATGGCGTAGCACACGTTGTCCGCCCCGGCCCCGCCATACTCCGTCGGGATCGCCACGCCCATGAGCCCCAACTCGCCCATCTGTTTGACCGTCTCGTGAGGAAACATCCCCTCCTCGTCCACCCGCTTGGCGAGGGGCGCCACCTCCTTCGCGGCGAACTCGCGGACCATTTCCCGAAAAAGCTGCTGCTCCTGACTCAACTCAAACTTCATAATCGTGTTCCAACCCGAAACCCGAAACCCGGAACCCGAAACAGTTGTTCCACTACTTCCCCTTGAAATTCGGGAGACGCTTCTCCAGGAACGCGTTCACACCTTCGACCTTGTCCTCGGTGGCAAAACAGAGGGAGAACAGTTTCCCTTCGATTCCGATTCCCCGCTCCAGCCCGATATCAGACCCTTCCTCGATCGCCTCCTTGGCTGCCTTCAGCGCCACCGCCCCCTTTCCTGCCAGCTTTTCGGCAAGCTTCCTCACCTCGGCCATGAGTTGATCAGCGGGAACAACCTTATTCAGCAATCCAAGATTCCAGGCCTCCTGGGCGCCGATCATATCGCCGGTCATCACCAGCTCTTTCGCCCGCTGTTTGCCGATCAGCCGCGACAGGCGCTGCGTCCCCCCGGCACCCGGGATGATCCCCAGGTTGATCTCGGGCTGGCCGATCTTCGCGCGGTCCGAAGCATAGGCGATATCGCAGGCCATCATCAGCTCACACCCGCCGCCTAGCGCATACCCGTTTACGGCGGCGATGACCGGCTTCGGCAACCGCTCGAGCTCCAGGTAGACCCTCTGCATCTGCTGGGTGAACGTCCAGGCATCGACCGGGCTCATGCCTTTGAACTCGGTGATATCGGCGCCAGCGGCGAACGCCTTCTCCCCCGCCCCGGTGACCACCACCACCCGGACCGTCGGATCGTCCCGGACCTGATGCACTGCCTCTTGTAACTCCCTCACCATCGCCAGATTGAGCGCATTCAGCGCCTTTGGCCGATTCAACGTGAGAGTCGCGATGCCGCCCTCGATCTGCAGTTCAATTGTTTCGAAACCCATGACTCCCTCCGATCCCTCTAGAGACAAGGCTAACCACGCTATCCGTCACGGTTGCGAGGTCGTACTTCTTCAGGTTCCAACGCTTCAGCGGCCAGACCGCGCAGAGGAAAAGGATCACGATCGCTGCCAGGTTCGGGTCTTGAGCCGCGAAATGTCCCTCCCGATTTCCCCGCTCGATGATCGCCTGGAACATCGAGACGTACCGGCGATCTACTCCAAAGAGTTGCTGCAGCGCCTCCCTCCTCAGCGTGTGCGACTCCTGATACAGGACAAGGATGAGGTCGTGGTAATCGTCATAGAGTCTAAGCGTGGCTTCGATGGCCGACTTGAGTTGAGCGGCAGGGTCCCCGCTCTTGGCCATCGCCTCCGACATCTTCTCTTGAAAGAGACTGAAAATACGATGATAGACCAAGAGAAGGATATCTTCTTTGCTCTTGATGTAGGTGTAGAGGGCCCCGACGGAAAGGTGTGCGGTCTCTGCGATCTCGCGGACGCTGGTCTGATGATACCCCTTGCGGGCGAAGTGCTGAAGGGCGGAATCGCAGATCTGCTCGTGCCGTCGCGCGATCAGCGCGCGATCCTTGACCACAGTTTCGATCTGCCGCATGGTTGCTGGCATGGCATGCTCCCGCTGACTGAACGCTCGTTCAGGATGGGGCAATCATAGGGAAAAGTCGAGAACATTGTCAAACGATTTTCACATTCCGTCGCAGTCCCGTGAAGCAAGGCGAGCTTGACCCATCAGGGGGTCCCATAAGGGAATTCTGCGCCATGCGGCTCTTCAGCTGTTGAAGAGATTTTGGTCTCAAGGCGACTGATGCCTTCCACTACCGTTGCGTCCAGGAAGCCCGATCGTGTATCATATGAGAGGGTTATGGCGATAATTCAGATTGCGCAACAGACAGACCGACATCAACAGGAGGCGCAATGATCGAAGCGGAAAAGCTAACGAAGTACTTTCAGAAGGTCGCAGCGATCGAGGATGTGTCCTTCACCGTCGAGAAGGGGGAGATCGTCGGATTTCTGGGGCCCAACGGCGCCGGCAAGACGACCACGATGCGGATCTTGACCGGCTTTCTGCCCCCCAGCAGCGGGACCGCCCGCGTGGCCGGCTACGACATCCTCACCGATTCTCTCCAGGTCCGGCGGCGAATAGGTTACCTTCCGGAGAATGTGCCGCTCTACACCGACATGAAGGTGGCCGACTACCTGGAGTTCGTCGCCGAGGTCAAAGGGCTGGAGCGTCGCCACCGCCGCGCCAGGATCGGCGAGATCATGGAGAAGTGCAGGATCGTCGAGGTGCGGCGGATGCTGATCGGCGCCCTCTCGCGCGGGTACCGGCAGCGCGTCGGAATTGCGCAGGCCTTGCTGAACGACCCCGAAGTGCTCATCCTCGATGAGCCGACCGTCGGGCTCGACCCGAAACAGATCATCGAGATCAGGCAGCTCATCAAAGATCTGTCCGGCAAGAGCACCATTATCCTCTCCACGCACATCCTCCCCGAGGCTAGCATGGTCTGCCAACGGGTCATTATCATCCACGACGGCCATATCATCGCCGTTGACACGCCGGAGAACCTGACCGCCAGGCTCCAGAGTTCCGCCAAACTGCTGATCACGGTGGACGGGCCAGCCGACCAGGTCGAGGCGGCCCTGACCCAGCTTTCAGGAGTGTTGCGGGCCGAGGCGAAGGATGAGGCCCCTCATGGGGCGGTCAGTTTTGTCGTGGAGTCGGAGCGGAGCCGTGATCTGCGGCGCGAGGTCTCCCGCGCCGTCGTCGAGCGCGGGTGGGGGCTGCTGGAGCTCCGTCCCGCCGACATGACGCTGGAGGAAATCTTCATCAGACTGGTGACCGATGAGGAGCAGGAGGTGCGCGGATGAATGTCCTGGCGATCTTCAAGAAAGAGCTGCGCTCCTATTTCGCCTCCCCTATCGCCTACGTGGTCCTGACGATCTTCGCGCTCCTGTCGGGCTACTTCTTCTACAGTCTTCTCACCTTTTTCTCTCTGAGTAGCCTGCAGGCGTCCTTCAACCCCGCCTTTGCGCAGGGCCTGAACGCGTCCGAGTGGATCGTCCGTCCCCTCCTCCGCAACATCGCCGTCACGATGCTCCTCCTGATGCCGGCGGCGACGATGCGCCTCTTTTCCGAGGAGAAAAAGAGCGGGACGATCGAGCTCCTCTTCACCTATCCGATCCGCGACTGGGAGCTGCTGCTCGGAAAGTTCCTGGCAGCCCTGGCATTGTATGCACTAATGCTGGGGATCAGCCTGCTCGACCTGGTGATGCTGCGCTTCTTCGCGCGGTTGGAGTGGGGGCCCATCCTGAGCGGCTATCTCGGCCTCCTGCTCCTAGGGATGGCCTTCCTGGGGCTGGGGGTCCTAGCCTCCTCGCTGACGGAGAACCAGATCGTCGCGTCGGTCGGCGCCTTCGGCGTCCTGCTCCTGCTCTGGGTCATCGGTTGGTCCACGGATGCGGCCGGCCCGACTCTTGGCCCTATCCTCTCGCACCTCTCGATCATCAACCATTACGACAGCTTCGCCAAGGGAACCATCGAAAGCAAGGACGTGATTTTCTATCTCGATTTCACGCTCCTTTGCCTCTTCCTGACGCTCCGTTCCCTGGAATCGAAGCGGTGGAGGGGATAACCATGCGCCATCTCGCTCGCTACGCTGCACCCGCCGGCCTCCTGCTCCTTGTCGCGGGTGGAATCGCCTACAACATCCGCCCAGATCTGAAGGTCTGGATCGGTGGCATCCCTCTGCTCGGGGCGCTGCTGATCCTTGTCAGTCTCTATCGCTCCTTCGGCGACATCAATGCCTGGTTCAGTCGCCGCTCCACGATGGCGGGATTGAACATCGCCATCATGACGATCCTCCTGCTGGGAATCATCACCCTGGTCGAGGCGATCTCGGCCAGGCACAATACGCGGATCGACCTGACCGAGGGGAGCCGCTACACGCTTTCCGATCAGACCAAGAAGGCGGTTCGAGGGCTCGCAAAGGAGGTCCAAGTCACCGCGTTCTATCGCGCTGATCAACCGGATCGGCGTCCCGCCGAGGACGTGCTCCGCCAGTATGCGGATCTCTCGCTGAAGTTCCGTTTTCAGATTGTGGATCCCGATAGGAACCCCGGCTTGGCCAAGCGATACGGGATCACCACCTATGGGACGACGGTTCTCGAGACGAAAGACAAAGAGGAGAAGATCACGGAGGTTGATGAGGAACACCTGACGAGCGGGTTGATCAAGCTGTTTCGTGAAGGGAAGCGGATGGTCTATTTCCTGAAAGGCCACGGTGAGAACGAGCTGGACGATGGGTCCAGGAACGGCTACCGGCAGGCGAAAGAGGCCCTGGAAAAGGCCAACTACCAAGTCAAGGAGCTGCTCCTGCTGCGCGAACCGCAGGTCCCGGAGGATGCCGCCGTCCTTGTGATCAGCGGGCCGAAACGCGACCTGGCAGAGTCAGAGTTGAAGGCCCTGCAGACCTTTGTCGAACGAGGCGGGAAGGTGCTGGTCCAGCTCGATCCGTTTGCTGCGCCAAGCTTGAAGGAATTTCTCGGCCTCTATGGAATCAGGGCAGGCGACGATGTCATTGTGGACCAATACAGCCGCGTCCTTGGCGGTGATTACCTG
>JBGQJI010000019.1:0-28443 GCA_041498975.1 Methylomirabilis sp. (SeqCode) | reverse complement strand
TGAGATATTCCGACCGTTGACCAGCACCCCGACATCCTGCTGGAGCTTTCCCCCCTCAAAGACGAACTCCTGGAACGCGGGGCCCATGACCCGCCCCAACTGCTCCAGCAGCTCCTCAACCGTGTGGGCATCGATCCCGAACGTGGCGACTCCATCGGCCTTCCGGAGTTCGCCCAGGAATCTCACCTCAGCCATGAAGCCCAGCGTCAAGGGGGTGTGGGAACTCCTCCTCGGATCGAGGCCCCTCTGTGGGGCGTTCCTCTCCAGCCCGGCAGGCTATGACCTACCGTCTGAAGACCTCCTTCAATCGAAGAGCCGTGGCCACCGTCTTTGCCTTCGCGCTCAGGTCCTCATCGGTGAAGAGCAGAGCGCCCGGCGTGCAGAATTTCACGCACTCCGGATCGCCGTCGATTGAGAGGCAGAGGTCACATTTCTCGGCCTTTCCGTGGTCCGGGAACAGCTCGATGGCCCCAAACGGGCAGGCCAGTACACACATCTTGCAGCCGACGCACCTGTTGTCGTCCACGTAGTAGGCCATGTACCTGCCGTCGCGGAGGATCGCGTTGGTAGGACAAATCTTGGCGCACCAGGCCCCCTCGCACTGGGTACAGGCCGTGGGGATATAGACCGCATCTTCCGTGAAGACGGTCACCTTGATACGGGAGCGGTTGGGGTTGAAGTCCCCATAGTGTTTCACGGAGCAGGCCAGTTCACACGCCCGGCAGGCGGTACACCGTTCAGGAAGGATGGTGAGGGTTTTGGCCACAGTATCCTCTCTCGATTGCGGCACTTCGGGATGCGGTGTCTTCCGGAAGAGGCTATCCTCCGGCTCCAGCCCGACCGCCTACGAAAAAGGGCACATGGCAACCGCCCCGGTCCCGCTCCAAGACATGCCCACAAGACCGGAGGCGCCCACTGTGCCCTTCTCGTTCCCGCGATTAGCCCATTCAGCGATCACGCGTCTTGGTGTTTACGCTCCTTGAAGATCGGCGAGGTTTGTATGTCCGCGGTGCGCCGGCGTGAACGGCCTACAACCTGGCGCAGACGGCCTTGACGTCGGTGTACAGCTCCAGCGCGTCGTGGCCCATCTCACGGCCCCAGCCGGATTGCTTGTACCCGCCAAAGGGCATGGCCGCGTCGAAGATGTTGTAGCAGTTGATCCAGACCGTCCCCGCTCGAAGCTCGGAGGCGATTCGATGCGCCTTGCTGATGTCCCGCGTCCAGACAGCCGCCGCCAGGCCGTAGATGGAGTCATTCGCGGAGGCGACGACTTCATCTACCTCTTTGAACGGGATGGCGGCGACGACGGGGCCGAAGATCTCTTCCTGGATGACCTTCATGTGCGGCTTGGTATCGACAAGGACGGTCGGTTCGACAAAGTACCCCTTGTCCCCCAGTCTCCGCCCGCCGACCACCGCCTTTGCCCCCTCGACAAATCCGGACTCGATGTAGCCGCACACCCGAGTCAGTTGATCGTGCGAGACCAGGGGCCCCATTTCGGTCTTCGGGTCGAGACCTGGACCGACCTTGATCTTCCTGGCCTTCTCAGCAACCCCCTCGACGACTCGATCGAATATCCCCTGCTCCACGAAGAGACGGGAGCCGGCACAGCAGCACTGGCCGTGGTTGAAGAAGATCGCGCTGGCCGCGCCGGGAATCGCGACGTCCAGATTCGCGTCCTGAAGGATGATGTTCGGAGACTTCCCGCCAAGCTCGAGCGAAAGCTTCTTGAGATTGCCCGTGGCCGCGGCCATGATAAGCTTTCCCACCGCTGTTGACCCGGTGAAGGCCACCTTGTCCACGTCCGGATGGGCCGCCAGGGCGGCACCCGCGGTCTCCCCGTAGCCGGTGACGATGTTGACGACCCCTTCCGGGAACCCGGCCTCGGCGAATAGCTCGCCCAGCCGCAGGACTGATAGGGGGGTCTGCTCGGCGGGCTTCAGGACGACCGTACAGCCGGTCGCAAGGGCCGGCCCGAGCTTCCAGGCCGCCATCAGCAGCGGGAAATTCCACGGGATGATCTGGCCGACCACGCCGACGGGCTCGCGCAGCGTGTACGCCAGGTATCGCGCGCCGGGCGTGTACGGGACTGAGATGGGGATCGTGTTCCCTTCGATCTTCGTTGCCCACCCCGCCATGTAACGGAACAGGTCTATCGCGAGCGGGACGTCCGCGGCCCGCGAGACTGTAATAGGTTTTCCATTGTCTAGGGTCTCGAGTTGGGCGAACTCCTCGAGGTGCGCTTCCATCAGATCGGCCAGCTTCCAGATTACCCGTCCCCGCTCAGACGGGCTCATCCTCCGCCAGGCTCCCGCCTCGAACGCCTTGCGCGCGGCCTTGACCGCCCGGTCAATGTCCTCGCCCTCGCCCTCGCCCACCTGGGCCAGCACCTCGCCCGTGGCTGGATCGAATGTGGCAAACGTCTTGCCGGAAGCGGCCTCGACCCATTTTCCGCCGATTAGCATCTTTCGAGGCTGCTTCACGAAACGGCTGACCTGCTCATCAACTTGAAACGTGGCTGTTGCGACTCCCATCTTTTTCCCTCCTGTCCTAGTGCCGGCCGTTCGAGCGCCGGCCAGTGCCATGTCCAAAACCGGTGCGCCCTTCTCCGGCCTTCAGCCTAGCGGGTCGGGCCGTAGGCCGAGGCCAGGTACTCTACGATCGTCTTCGCATCCTGCCAACTGATCGGCGCGCCGTTGACCTTGATCATCTTGTGACCACGGCCTGCCGTTGTTTCGCGTCCCCATGCGGTTGCATCACGATGTAGGGGGTGTTGGTGTGAACGGTCAGATGTGGCACCTTGTAGCAGTACCCTGCGGGCGATTCAGGGGCCCCACAAAAACCCTTCTATCCCACGCTGCCACCGTTGTCAAGGGGATTCTCCGTGTCGCGAACCACGGTCTTGCGCCGCTGAGGAGACGGATTCTCGCCGCGAGAATCCTCCTGAAAGAAGAAAGGCAGGGGGCCCCGGCCCCCTGCCCGTGGTTCGAAGAGCTGTTATTGCCCAGGTCTATTGGCCTTGGCAGGTGAACCCCGTCGCGTCCGCAGCCGTCGAGGCGACATCTTGATCCTGGGTGACCGCCCCACCGCTCACGCCGAGGGCACCGATCGGGGTGAGTCCCGCGCAGAGGGTCATGCCACCGGGAAACGCCACAATACCGTCTTTGCGGTTGGTGGCCTGTAACCCGAAGAGTGGCCCGCCGGGCTGCACCAGCGACTGCAACTGCGAAGTATTCACACAGGCCGGCGTGGCGAAATCATTGCAGAAGGCGGTGGCCGTAAACGCCTTCGCCTGGGCGATGTCAATGCTCCCGATCCAGGCTCCGTCCATCCTGCCGAAGACCCTCAGCCTGCCGCCCCTATCGACGATCGCGATATCCATCGGGACGCCGATCGCGGTGGCCCGGGCCTGAGCGGCCAGGAACACGTTGATAGCCTGCGCGAGAGTGATGTCAGCAGCTAACGCGGTGTTAGGCGTGAATTCGACGATCGAGATCGACGTGCCGAGGATGGTGAGGATAGCCGCAATCACCTTCGAGAACCCTCTCATCTGCATTCCCTCCTTCGGTTGGAGTTCGCCATAACCCCGGTTAGAGGTTATCAATGTGACATCTAACGGCCGTCCCATCGGCCGTGGATACTCGGAACGCTCTGCTGAACTTCAGCCTATACCCCGTCACCTCCTCTCCACTTCCCCGACGGCATTCGCACGAAATCGGTGCATCGCTACCTGGTAGGCAGCTCAACGACAAGCCAGTTTACCCATGCTCCCCACGAAAAACAATGCCCTCCCAGGCCGAATTGAGGCTTGGAGGGCATTGAACCGGTTCATAGACCGCTCAGAATCCGAGAGTCGCCGAAAGCGCACTGGCTAGTCGGAGCCCTATCGACACCCCTCACAAAGCCAAAATGCCACATCCTCCCATGAAAGTCAACGAGTATCCCGGTACACTCGCGTCCAAATTGGAGAGATGCACCAGGCGGGTGGAGGACGGAATAAAGGAGCGGGGGCCGAAGGCCCCCGCTCTTCCATCCTGTCGAGTTTCCTTACGCGAAGGTCACATGATCTTTCAACTCAGGCGGCGATCACCTCCTTTCCCGGGTCTCTCGTCCCGTCCACGTAGGCTACAGCGATCGCAAGAAGACGATAAGGTCCGCCTTCTGGTTAGGCGGGAGGGCAACAAACTGGGCCCGGACGCCGCTCGCCTCTCCCCCGTGCAGCCCGATCGCGGCAGCCAACTCCGAGGTCCGGCCGTCGTGGAGGAAGAATTTCCTGGCACGCAGGCCCCAGAGCGGCGCCGTGCGCCATCGCCCGCCGCCCACGGCCCCTTCGATGAGATGATCGTCAAGCGCCCCGCCCATATAGTGGGTCAGCAGGTCGGAGTACAGCGGGACATCCTTCTCGTTCAGCGCCTCGATCGCGTTGGGCCCGGTCTTCATCGACGGGGTATGACAGTGGGTGCAGGCGATCTGCGTGAAAACCGCTTCGCCACGGAGGACGGCGTCGGTGATCGGCCCGCGAGGCGGCGGGCCGAGGTATGTGGTAAAGAACAGCAAGCCGGAGAGGCGCGGGGCGCCTACGTCTTCGGGATCGCCCGTGATCTTGCATCCGGTGGGGATCGGCTGCCCCTGTGGGAGCATCTCATTCGGGAAGAGGTAGTTCGTCACCCCCAGCTCGTTCACCATCGCGAGGCCGATGAAATTCAGAAGGGTCGGAACGGCCGCCTTCCAGCCGAACCGTCCGAGCACCCCATTGCTGATGTTGGGCCTCCCGGCGATCCCATCGCCGTTCGCGTCCGTCGGATCGGCATTGGTGAGGATCGTGGAATCGGGGATCGCTTCGATCAGGCCAAGGCCGAACAGTTGCGGCGGCTGGCGAATCCCGGTCACGTTCGCCTCCGGCGGCACCACCTCGGCGGCGAGAGAGCAGCCCGGCAATTCATCCGCTACGCTGGATTTCTGCAGATTCGGCCCGCCGAGGTTCAACAGAGGATCGAACGGTTCCCCCTGCACTTGCTTGGCGAACCGGATCACCCGATTCTCCAAGGAAGCTCCCGATCCACCAGGGACCGGGTTGGAGTGACATTCCACACAGCTCTTCCCGTTGTAGACGGGCCCCAGGCCGGTCTCCGGCGTCTGCACCTGCATGAACTTCTCCTTGCCGAAATGAAACGCCAGCCCGAGGCCGTCCGGCGCGAGGTCGGGAAGCGGATCGCCGAATTGGGGCGCAAGCTGGGCCGTTAGTGTGCGAAGAGGGACAAAGGGGGAAAGGGCAACGAGGAGCAGGGCACACAGAAGCCACCGGCGGTTCTTCACGATCGACCTCCTTGCAGCAGCCGCGGGTATGTCTCCCCGCATAGGGATGATTGGGTGAAAGGGGATCGGGCGTTTAACCCCTTAGACAAAGGATATCACCAGAGGTTCAAACGGAGGGGGCCGAAGCGGGTGGCGCGTGTTTCTGTGTGCTGATACCTTCTCTGAGCTCGACAAGACGCTCCCGGAACTGGAGAGGCGGTTCAGGCGGGTCGGGTTATGGAAGAAGGACTTCGGCTACCGGATTCGACCAGGAACCCACCGTGGGGCGCCACAGGTCCAGTTGATGCGGAGGTCCGTCCTGGCGAAGAGCCGCAACCATCTCCTGTTCCATGCATTGGACGACGAGGACTGGGTCTTATGGCTCGACGTGGACGTCATCGAATACCCGCCGGATATCATCGAGAGACTTTTGGACACCGGGAAGCAGATCGTGCACCCGCACTGCGTGCTCGACTACGGCGGCAAGACGTTCGACACGAATGCGTGGCGAGACCACGCCAGGGTCCACATGGATGCCCTGCGGCACGAGGGAGACCTGGTCAAGCTTGATGCTGATGCGGTCGGCGGCACGATGCTCTTGATCAGAGCGGACATTCATCGGGATGGATTGGTCTTCCCACCCTTTCCGCATGGGCGGTCGAGTTCATCGGCCAGGCCGGGTCGGGGGGAACTGGATACGGAAGGCCTGGGGATCATGGCCAAGGACATGGGCCATCAGTGCTGGGGGATGCCTAACCTCGAGATCAAACACGCCCGGGCGTGATCTGCTGGTCAGGCTTGAAGGAGTGCAGGCTCGGATGGCGTCCACAAGGGGATCTTGTTCATATCTTCTCGGGCTGGGCGGGACCTTTCACCGTTGTGCTGACAGGGCGGGTTGCACTGGAGCCCTTATCCTGCCCGCTCCAGGGGCGACCGTGCACGAGCCCCGAGCGTTTCGAGGTCCGTTTCGTTCACCACTCAGTGGAAGCGCAAGCTCTGTCCTGCCGGTCTCGGCAGGATCTTCAAACCAGTTGAGCCGGTCTCTGAGGGCAACCACGGCCCCGATGACGGCTACCACAGGGGGCTCAAGCTCGGCCGCCTGCGCTTTCCCGGCGATGTCGGCCAGAGTGCCGGTGACCGTTTCCTGGGCCGCTGTCGTTCCCCAGCGGATAAGGGCCACTGGGGTCTGGGGTGCCCGACCGTGGGCCAGGAGTTCGGCCACTACCGAGGGGAGAGTCTTGAGGCCCATCAGGATCACCAGCGTGTCCACCGCCGTCGCCAGCCGTCCCCAGGCCATGGGGGACCTCCCCTTGCAGACCTCCTCGTGTCCGGTGATAACGGCAAAGGAGGAAGAGAATCTGCGGTGAGTGAGCGGGATGCCGGCAAAGGCTGGGACCGCCACGGCAGAGCTGACCCCAGGGACGACCTCAAAGGGGACCCCCGCCTCGGCAAGTGCCTCGGCCTCCTCGCCGCCGCGGCCGAAGACGAAGGGATCGCCTCCCTTCAGTCTGACGACGCGGCGGCCCCGGCGGGCTTGGGCAATGAGGACCGTGTTGATCTGCTCCTGGGGGAGGCTGTGGTGGCCAGGGAGCTTGCCCGCCGCGATGCGGAGCGCTTGCGGCGGCACCTCGTCGAGGAGAATCCGGTTGACCAAGCGGTCATAGACGACCACCTCTGCCTGCCGCAAGAGCTCCAGGCCACGGACCGTCAGAAGGCCCGGATCACCGGGGCCTGCCCCGACAAGATATACTATTCCTCCAGGCATAGCGTAGCCGGGAGCGGGGCCAGGAGGCTGGCCTTGACCTGCGCGCGTGCCCTCAGCCATGAGTGGGGACGTCGCCCCTCCCATCCAGAAGCTGCTCCACGCCTCAATCTCTGGGAATTGGCGCTCATCGCTCGACCGCAACGTTTTGCCGAACCGCCGCGGGAATGCTCCGCTCTTGGGCCGATCCCAGCCCTTTTCTGTAGGTCAGGTGGAGGGCCAACCCCGTGAAGACGAGGCCCCCTATGACGTTACCGAGTGTCACGGGGATCTGGTTCCACAGCCACCATTCCCGAACGGAGACGTGGGCTCCCACGATCATCCCGGCTGGAATCACGAACATGTTCACGACCGAATGCTCAAAGCCTTGCGCGAAGAAGGTAAGGATGGGCAGCCACATCGCGGCGATTTTCCCGATGGTGGATTGGGAGGTCAGGGCCATGACGACTCCCAGCGTGACCATCCAGTTACAGAGGATTGCCTTGCTCACGGCGACCAGCACCCCATGGGATCCCAGTTTGGCATAGCCGATTGTCTTGGCCTCTGCGATGGCCATGAGCTGCTTCACCATCTCGGAATCCGGGGAGAGCGTGAGGGTAAACAGGACCGCGTAGAACATCCCTCCGAGTAGGTTGCCGAGGAAGACCCAGCCCCAGTTGGCCAAGAGGTCGCCTCCGGTGATCCGTCCCTCCCGAAGCGCCAAGGGGACGAGCGCAAAGTTTCCCGTCACCAGCTCCAGACCGAGGAGGACGATCATCACAAAGCCGACAGGAAAGATGAGGGCCCCGACAATCCCGATGCGCGTCTGGATCGTTGCGGTGAGGGCTAATGACGTCGCGAACCCGAGCAAGGCCCCCGAGAGAAACCCCCGGACCAGCAGATCCTGGATGGGGAGTGTCGCTTTGCTGGTTCCGGCGTGGACCATGTTGTCTACTACGGCCTCCGGCTTGACGTATGGCATTGTCTTCCCTCCGTTGTGCTGGTTAACGTGGCTTTCCTTCTCCCTTCTACTCCTGCACCGTGAAGCCCTCACCGTCTGGCACCATTCGAAAGGTCCTCGCCCGCAAGGCTGCATCCGTCGAGCAGGCGCCCGTCTTGAGCTGGAAGCGATAGGCATGGAGCGGGCAGAGGACCTCCTCACCCTCCACCAGCCCGCCGGCAAGGGCGGCCCCTTCATGGGGACAGCGGTTCTCAAGCGCATAGAGCTGGCCCGCGCACTTAAAGACGGCCACCTCCGTGCCGTTCACCCGCAACGGTTTCCCCGTCCCCTCCCCGACCTCTGCCGGCCGGATGAAGGGCTTGTCGTCTGGCGCCTCTTTAGGCGGGAGGGCGGGGCGAGGCGGAGCCTGATTCAGGGCCGTCCGAAGCTGCTGCCTCATTGTCTTGAATGCGCCGTGGCGGATCAGCCCCTCGAGGACCTGGGGGAGATCATCGCAGGGGACGCCCTCCAGGAGCTTGATGGCCGGATTCGAGTCTGGGCCAGCCGTCCCTCCCACAAAGACGTCTACTGCGTCCACGATCTTCCCCTCGATCTTCACGGTCCTTCCTAACAGGCCAACGTCCGCCACCGCGTGGTTGCCGCATCCGGCGGGACAGCCAGACCAGTGCATCGTGACCGGCTTCTTGTTGGGCAACTTCTGCTCCAGATACCGCGCGGTCTTCAGGGCCTTCTCCTTGGTCTCGATCAGGGCGAAGTGGCAGTAGTCTATCCCGGTGCAACTGACCAGCCCCCGCATGATCTCCGAGGGATCGTACCGGAGCTCACGCAGGAGGGGCTCCTCCGTTAGGTCCCCCAGCTTTCGTTCGGGGACGTTCGGAATGATCAGGTTCTGGCCCGTCGTGATCCGGACCTCGCCTCTCCCGTAGACCTCCGCCAAGCGGGCTGCTTCGAGCAACTGATCGGTCGTGATCCGTCCCACCGGGACCGTCAGCCCCACATAGTTGAGCCCCTCCTGTTTCTGGCGGAAGATGCCGATGTGGTCGGTCCTCTTGTGTGTCTCCCTGGCGTCCCGGCCGCCTGAGGGGAGCCGATGGCCCATGCGCTCCTCCAGGACCTCCCGAAACTTTTCCACGCCCCAATCCTCAATCAGGAAGGCCAGCCTAGCCCTGGTCCGCGCCTCACGCGAGCCATGATCGCGAAAGATCAGCGTGATGTGGCTACAGATCTCAGCGGCTTCGGCAGGCGTCACAAAGAGATCAAGGGGGGTCGCGATCCGGTATCCCCCGGAGCCCATCTTTCCGCCCACAGCGACATTGAAGCCTCTGGCCTCTTCGCCGGAGAACTCTTTCGTCGCCGGGGTGAGGGCGATGTCCTGCGATTCGGCGTGCGTGCAGTTCTCCTTGCAACCGGTGATGGCGACGTTGAACTTCCTGGGAAGGTTGGTATAGGCCTGATTGCCCACGACCGTCTGCGTGAATTGTTGCACCACGGAGGAGGCATCGAAGAGCTCATTGGGGGTCAGCCCGGCCACGGGACACCCGATCACGTTCCGGATATTATCCATACCGGTCTGGAGGGTGATGAGCCCTGCCGCCACGAGTCGCTCCCAGATCTCAGGGACGTGTTCAATCTTGAACCACCGAAGCTGGATCTGCTGCCGGGTAGTAATGTCGGCAAACCCCTTGCCGAACTCTCGACTGACCTCTCCGATGGTGCGGAGCTGGACCGCATTACTGATCCCGTTGGGGATCCGGATGCGCATCATGAAGTGGCCGGGGGTCTGGCGCCGGAAGAAGACCCCCACCCACTTGAGCCTCTCCCGATCCCCTTCGGAGATCGCCTCCCAGCCCTCCCGGGCAAAGGTCTCGACGTCCTGGCGGACATCCAGCCCATCTTTCTCCTGCTTGTATTCCTCGATCTTGTTCATCGCGCTCTCCCGAATTCGCACAGAAACGCGTCGCAGGGCACGTGTTCCTACGGCGCCTTGGCCCGATTGCTAACAGCTTCTTACCCGCGGGGTAGACCGGATAACAATGAGTCGTCAGCGCTCTGGGATATCAAGATGCGGGCCAACTGCCTCTGAGAAAAAAGGAGCAGCGGCGAACCGGCTTGAGATGCCTTGTAGATGTGAAGAGTTAGGATGGACCGGGGCGTCCAGAGGTTGAGGGGTGGATGCATCAATACTGACTGGAATGACTGATCCCTACAAATATGTCATTTCAGATGATCGGGGAATTGCTTATCTTACGACCACTTATTATTAGTTATGCTGATAAATCTAGCAGGGCTTCAGAGTAATGCCGGCCCGGATGCGAGGTGCGTGTAGCGGTGTGATCGTCAACATCATAAAGGGGGGTTAAGAGCATGCGGCGCGCCGTATTCTCCTATCGCGGCACTTTTCCACCTCCTGAATGTGCGGCGTGCACAGCCGTGACGCACCAGCTATGATCGAGGTGCCGATTGTCAGAAGAGCCCCACCGCATCCTTCACGAAGAAGGAAACCTTCGGTGGACGCGTAGGATGTTCGGCAGTTGGTGGAGGGATTAACGTCGCAGTGGAAATGGCTTTCCTCAACAACTCTATCGGGGGGGATAAACAGGAGTACTAGCAAGGTGGTGATGGTCGGTTCGGCCTGCCTTGTGGTCTTTCCCGTCCCAATCTCGTACGTGGTGGAGGCATGGCGCGCACCCCCTCCCTCGCCGACTCAGCTTGGCTGGGCACCAGACATCCCCATCCGATACGCCAACGTTCATGGCATCAATATCCGCGACGTGAAGGTTGGCCAGGGGCCACCCCTGGTGTTGCTGCATACGCTCCGCACCCAGCTCGATATGTTCCAGAAGCTCATTCCAGCACTCTTCCAGGACTTCGAGGTGTACGCTCTGGACTACCCAGGGCATGGGTTCTCCGACATCCCGAAGGTCGAGTACACTCCGGAGTTGTTCATCACCGCTGTCGCAGGGTTCCTCGAGCGGGTGAATGTCGAACACGCCTTTGTGGTGGGAGAGTCCATTGGTGGCACCATCGCCCTCGGCAAGGTGTAGATCACACCCCCGCAACCTGTTAGCGTGGATTTGAAGTTACGACCCGCACTTGACAGGCGGGATGAAATAGCGTGTGCGGTGGGGCTACAGGGCTCGCTAGAGTTCGAAACGTTGCCGTGGCCTTCGTGACCTCACCATGGGCTGACCAGTGCGCAGGACTGGCAGACTCAAGTCCTCTTCGCGTCATCGCGCCGGCGGGGGCGCGTGAAAGGCTTGCGGCATGCCTACCGGCTCGCTTGCATCGCTTCGATTCTGCATTGCCGGCTTCCAGGGTCAGGACCGGCGTGACCGAAGGGGAAACCTAACTGGGAATTTGACATGCCAGCGCAGCCATGATATACGAGACTCCTTCGCTCTCTTCCGACCGCGTACGGGGAGGTGCCGAGAGTGTGCCAAATCATGGTGGGTGAGGCGTTGGTGGGCGGGTGCAATGAGGTCGCGCACATCGGTCTGACCATTGGTCCGAAGACCAGCCAAGTCCGCTCGTCGCCCAGCGGCGACTCTCTGTCCGTGCGCGCGTCGGAACCCGCCTGTGTGTCGCACCCCTTGCATTCCGGTCTCGCCGATGTCTACCCTGACACCATTGGGCGGACGGATGCTCGAGATGCAATTCAAACGCTTCATGAGGGGAGGCAGCGGGTTCCCTCGGGAAGAATGGGAAGGTGGCCCCCCAGGCAGCAGCGCAGCGAGGGAGCTTCGGAGGGTGCATGTGAAGTTTCTACCCACAGGAGGGAGGGGCGATGAGACCAAGCAGGCTTCGTGTTGGCGGCTTGATGGCGGCTCTCGTTCTCGGCGTCGGCGGTTGGCAGTCTCACCTGGGCAATCCGCCACCCACACAATCAAAACAGTCAACAAGTGATGGCCTCTCCATTACCGGTCTCGGTGACGTCAAGACTCTCCAGGCCAAGTATGCCCGCTGGAAAGCATCCCTGTCACAGGACGCAGACCGAAAGCTCGTGCTGATGCTGAGATACTCGAAGGGCCTTTCACGCGAAGTCACTCGTGCCAGCGGGCAGGTGACCTTCGATCTCGTCGATGGCCGCAGCTCCGTTCAGGTATTCGACCTTCCCGAGGGAGGGACCTACGATGTGTGGCTAATCGACAATCGCCCTGGTCCCGAAAGCAGCCTCAGGCCCAATTCCGGCGATCGGATGATTCGCCTCGGGAGCCTGAGACCTCGGCGGGGATCGGCAAAGCTGGAGGCCGTCCTGATTCCGGAACGCCTGGCTGCCTTCAAGCTCGATCTCGTCGTCGTGGTCCGGGAGGGGGAAGATCCTGGACGGGCAGGTCTTCTCTTCGGCTCGCCCGACCTCTTTCAGCGGCTCTATTACAACGAGCAGCGCGTGAAGGCGCCCACGGCGGGGGGTTTCGATCCACGTCAAGAGGTGGATACCGGCCGGACCAGTCTTTGGTCCGCATCGTTTCGCGCCTTGGTACCGGCGCCGGCCTACGCAGCGGCGCCAGCAGGCGGGCCAGTGGGCGTCGCGCGCCCCCCTGCATTGGAGGACCTGATCTCCCGCGGGGAGTTTCTGTTCTTCAACGAGACCTTCAACGGAAACGGCCGGACCTGTGGGACTTGCCATCGAGCTGAGAACAACTTCACGATCGACCCGAAGTTCATCGCGACGTTGCCACCCAACGACCCACTCTTTGTTGCGGAGTTCAATCCCGATCTGGCAGGCCTGGAGAACCCGGTATTGATGCGGAACTCCGGGTTGATCATGGAGAACGTCGACGGATTTGACAAGCCGGCCGTGTTAAGGGGGACCCCGCACCTCCTGGGCTTAATGACGTCGCTCGTTCCTGATTCTACAGTGGGGGCGGCGAAGGCAGACGCCACCGGATGGTCGGGGGACGGCGCCCCAGGGACAGGGAGCTTGCGGGAGTTCGCGACCGGTGCCGTTATCCAGCACTTTACGAGAAGGCTGAACCGGGTGGAGGGCATTGACTTCCGGCCCCCGACTTCGGATGAACTGGATGCCCTGGAGGCTTTTCAGCTATCCCTGGGGCGTTCCGCTGATCCTCCGCTCCCATTGCAGCTCACGGGGAAAATCGCACGAAGGGGGCAGGCGATCTTCCGGTGTCGGAAGAATACCCAACCTCTCACTTGCAGCGACCTCGAGTTCGGGACGGTGCCCTCCGGCAGGTGCGTCGCATGCCACGAGAATGCCGGAGCAAACACGGCCGGCCCGGGAGCGGCCACCGAAGCCAGTGCCCCGGAGGGTGGCGTCAACGGGAATTTCGACACCGGTGTCGAGCGATCCCAGGGCCAGCCGGGGCGGCTGCTCGACCCAACGATCCCCTGCGACGCCGGGTTTGGCACCGCGCCCGTTGGTCCTGGCCCCTGTCAGGGAGTAGGGACGGGCACGGGCTTCGGTGTCGGGTCTTTCAACACGCCCCCGGTGATCGAAGCGGCAGACACGGGCCCGTTCTTCCACAATCACTCGGTCAAGACGCTCGAGGGCGCCATCTCCTTTTACAACGGCGCCGCCTTCAATAACTCCCCTGGGGCACTGAGCGTGGGGATCAATGGTTTTGCCAACGCGATCGGGCTCGACGAGCCGGACGTTGATGCGGTCGCTGCCTTCCTACGCGTTCTCAACGCACTGGAGAACATTCGAAACTCGATCAGCATGGGGACGCGCGCCCTTGCATTGCTGGAGGTTGAGCCTCAGGCGAATAGCGCGAGCGTGGACAGACTCTTGAGCGTGGCCAGGGCGGAAGTCGGGAATGCCGTGCAGGTGCTCGACACCGTCGACCTGCATCTCGACGCGGTGGCGAAGCTGCAAAAGGCCGGCAAGCTCCTGGCCAGGGCCGTGGGCGAGGAGTACGAGGAGCCTTTCGGCGAGAAGCAGAAGTATATGAAACGTGCTCTCAAGCGAGAACGGGAAGCGCGGCGCTTGATCTGTCCATCTCAGCCGGGGACTGTCCTTTGTGAGAACGACTAGTCCGGCCTCACGCTGTCGCCGCGGAGCCGCGTAGCCCCCCGAAACCCCGCAATGGCGTGGAAGGAGGGGTGCCGGGCTCTAGGAGGGTGAGGTTTGTCGGGTCTCCTCGGGCTAGGCGGGAGGGGCCGGGGCGGGCGTCGCCGGGCTGTCGGGTAGGGGATCCGTCGGCCGCCCGTCGAGGCAGAGGTGGCGGGTGATCAGGAAGTTGGCCCGGATGACGGGGGCGACGGGGTCGGCCAGGGGCAGGCGCAACTCAACTGCCCCACGACAAACGTAGCTCCGGTTAACCGTCTGCTCGAACGACTTCCCCTCGGGGTGCTTGAGCACGCTCTCGACGGGTAGTTCCACGGACCGCTTCGTCAGCCGCACCAGCCGCGCAGGCGCTGACGAACCCTGGGCTCCTCCACGGCGCGAATCGCCCTCATGATGGGCATCGTCCGCTTGACCCCCGTGTGAAAAGTGCGGCAGTATTCCCCACGGTCTCAGCGTTGCCCCGTCCTTACGACCCCTTCGCTCCTCTCTTCCCTGACTGGAGATGCGCTATGCTTTCGATGGCATTTCGCCGGGCGTGTCGCCCCGCTAGGGTCGCCGACTTCCGCTTCCAACACCTGCGCCACCACACCGCAAGTTGGCTGGCTATGAAAGAGGTCAATCAGCCAACGATTGAGTCGACATGTGGGTGGAAGGGCCCTCGGGATGGCCAGGGGCGGTGTCAGCGCCCCTCAGTGGCGGCCATCCAGGATGCGGTGAGGCTGCTAATACGGGAGCAGGAGGCGCGACCGTTACAACCGGATAGTCACTATTCGGACACCAGGCTTGCCGGCGGAAATGGGCAAGGCACAGAACTTTTTGGAATCATTGGCGTCCCCAACGGGATTCGAACCCGTGTTTCGGCCTTGAAAGGGCCGCGTCCTGGGCCGGACTAGACGATGGGGACATTGATAAGCGAACCCGCTCTTTATAGCATAGTTCTCATTGGAGGGAAAGCGCTGGTCAGTTGACAGGATTGGGGGTTTCTTTGACGGCGGAGTAAGGCGTGGGCTTCCTGATCTTATCACAATGCCCACGGCGTGCTTGGACCGGGTTGGGCCAGCAATCGACCACCGCTGCCGACCCTGCTCAGCAAACGTATGGTTGTATGTAAACGCTTTTCCCGGAATAAGGGCCCGAAACTCCGGCGCGGACTCGCCTGCGTTCCAGGAACAGCTTTATGATCTCCTGAATCACGGTCACAGCGGGAACCGCGAGGATCATTCCGATCAGGCCGAGGGCGTGACCGACTGTGGTGACGGAGGCGAGGAGAAGCATTGGGTGCAGATGGACGCTCTTGCCGATTGTCTGCGCCTGGATCACCGTATCGTCGAGGAGCTTGATGACCACGTACAAGATCAAGACGTTGCTGAGGGGCGTGAGGGCTTTGAATTGCATCAAAGCCGTGAGCATGGCAACCCCCCCGCCAAGGATCGGGCCGAGGTACGGCACCACATTGGCCAGGCCGGAAAAGGCGCCGAGGAGCAACGGATAGTTCACGCCAAGCATCCACAGGCCCAACGATGCCGCCACTCCGATCACCAGGCCATCCAAGGCCAGCCCGCGAATGTACCGGCCGATGACCCGGTCGATCTCGCACCAGACCGCGACCGAGGTCTCGATCTCGGCTGGCGGCAGCCGGTCCATGGTGAAGGCGATGATCTTCGGGCTGTCGCGCAGGATAAAAAAGGAGAAGAGCGGGACGAATGCCGCGGCGATCGCAATCGTCGCCAGATGGCCTACCAGGCTGGGGAGATCGGCGGTTTGCTCCTTGATGAAGTCATTCAGCCGCTCGTACCGCGCCTCGCGGGCGGGAAACAATTGGCCAACGCTCGGGTATTTAATGGCGATCTCTTCCTGCACGGCGTCGATAGTCTCGTCGAGCCGTTGGGTGAAGGCTGGGTAGCCCCCGGACAGGGTGCTGATCTCGGCTCGCAGGAGAGGGGCGACAAAGTACGCTGTGACGAGCAGGCTCAGGACGATCCCGAGGTAGAGCCCGGTGACGGCGAGCCCGCGCTTGATTGCGACGCTCTCAGCCCTCTTCACGATCGGGTTGATGACATACGCCAGACCCATCGACAGGAGGAGGATTAGCACCAGTCCGCGGGCGATGTAGATGATCATCCCCGTGACGGCTATTCCAAGAGCCCAGATGATGGAGGGCGGGGGAGGCATCAATCGGCCGCGGTCCGAGGGACCGGCACCCTCAAGGTTCTCCGTGGGCTCGTCTGGGGTCACCGCCCGGTCCCTTCGGCTGGCGTCCTATTCTGTTCCAGTGCGGCAATGCTTGCGGGTATGGTCGCGGGATTGTGGTTTGCGCTAGGGGCTTGGGCCATCCGCACATACCCCGCAAGGGTCTTCAACAGATTTCCCATCACTCTGATCGCGATCGTACTGTTTCCTTCGATCAGGCCATCGAAGTGGCTCTTATATAGGATGAGCAGGGCAGCGTCCTCTTCGGCACGAGCGGTGGCCAGGCGTGGGTGATCGTCGATGAGGGCCAGCTCGCCGAAGTAGGCGCCGGGGTCGAGGGTTGCGAGCCGATGTTCGCCACCAGGGCCGGCGCGGCAGATCGACACCGTGCCGTCGAGGACGATGAAGAGCGCCTTGCCGGGCTCTCCCTCTAGGAAGATCGTCTCGCCGGCCCCGTATTCCTTCTCGAAGAGCTTCACCAGCAGCTTGCCGAGTTGACGCCGGCTCAGGCCGGCGAACAGCGGGACCTTCTCCAGGAACTGGAGCCTGCGGAGCTGCTCAGGATCTATCGTCCATGATGGCCAGTGGAAGCCGGACATTTCCTGGCGTTCTCCTTCACCAGCGGTCTTCTCGCAAAGGGTCAGCCGCGACGGAGTGACGCTGGCGTACATATACGGTTCTGCTGTCGGTTGTCAAGGGAATTGTGGAAACGCCTCGTCGCCGGGAATCCCTGGCGACCGGAACGGAGCGGAGGCTCGCAGCCAAGGGAAAGATCATCCTCCTCTTTCACGGTGGATCACGACCTCCACCCGACCCTGGTCGTTGATAAAGAAATTCAAGAGACCGCTGACGAGGCTCAGCAGGATCGCCCCGAACACCGCCGACCAGAAACCGTGCACCTCGAACCCCTTGATGATCAGCGAGACGAGCTTCAGGAGAGACGCGTTGATCACGAAGATAAAAAGCCCCAGGGTCATGATCGTGAGCGGCAGGGTCAAGATCACGATCACAGGTCGAAGAACGGCGTTCACAAGCCCGAGAAAGCACGCGGCAGCCAGGGCGGGCAGCACCCCCCGCACCTCTATGCCCGGGATGACGGTCGAGACGATCAGCAGGGCCAGCGCATTGAGACAGAGTCGGATCAGGAATCCCATCGTTCGTCCTTCCTGGGTCAGGCGAACTCGCCCTGGAGGAATCGCTGACGGGCGTCGAGGCGCATTCGCTTGCCGCTCGTGGTCTTGCTCAGACTTCCCGGCGCGACGAGTAGCACCTGGTCGAGGACCGTCCCGCCTGCCGGCCGGTAGACGTCATCAACTCGAGCGCGGATCTCCCGCACCAAGGCATCCCGGAGCGGCTCCGGACACGTCGGATCCCGAAGCTCGACGACCGCCGCCACCCGCTGGGTCCCGGTCCTGGCGTCGGTCAGACCGAAGACGACGCTCCGCCCCGGCCGGATCCCGTCAACCGACTCGATCACCTCTTCCAGTTGCGCCGGGGCATAATTGCGGCCACCCTTGATCACCGTTTCCTTCAGCCGCCCGGTGATGTACAGCTCCCCCGCCGAGTCGATCATCCCTTCGTCCCCGGTGTACAGCCAACGCTTCTCGCCCCTTTCTCGTATCACCTTCGCGGTCGCTTCGGGGTCCCCGAAGTAGCCGTCCATGAGACTGGGTCCGGCGATGATGACCTCCCCGCGCCTCCCTGGAGCCAGCGGGTTTCCTTCGTCGTCGATGATCCGGATCTCGAAGCCGTTCAGCGGCCGTCCCACCGAGACCCACTCCTCCCCGCGCTGGCGAAAGACCCGGTAGGGGGCCTCCAGGTCGGGGAAGGCGACAGCCAGCGCCATCTCGGCCAGCCCGTAGACCGGAGACAGCGCCTCCCGGCGGAGACCGAACGCCCCGAACTCGCGTTGGAACGCCTCCATGGCCTGCACGGTGACCGGCTCCGAGCCGTTCATCAGGATCCGGAGACAAGAAAGATCGAGACGCTCCCCATGGCCGTAAACCGGGTGGTGCTCAAACCGCCGTTGGGAGATTCGGCACATCCGCGCCAGCCGGCCGATGGCTGAATTGTTGCCGACCGAGACCGTTGCTCTGAACTGGTGGATCGCCCAGATCCAGCGGACGGGATCGCGGGTGAAGTCGGTCGGCGACATCAGGTAGGTCGGTATGCGGAGGGCAAGGGTGCCGAGCGTGGTCCCAATCAACCCCATGTCGTGGTAGAGCGGCAGCCAGGAGACGATCTTGTCCTCTGGCCTCGGCTCGACCGCGTCTCCGAACGCTCGGATGTTGGCCAGGATCGCTCGATGGCTGAGTACCACGCCCTTTTGCAGACCGGTGGAACCGGAAGTGAATTGGATGAGTGCCGTGGCCGCACCGTCGAGGCTCGGCGTCCGGAATGGAGCGGTTCCCCGCAGGAGGTCCGAGTCCGCCACGAAGGCAGGCGCCTCTGGAAGAAACCGGGCGGCGGTCTGGCAGACCGGGCCGAAGTCGCGCTCGGCGATCACGACACGAGGGCGGGAGGTCTGACAGATGTGTACCTGCTGGTCCACGTAGCGGGTGAGGCGTTGGAGCCCTTGGAGCACGGCAAGGAGGGGTCGCCCTGCTCCTTTCCCCTGCCGCCAGCGTCGGGCGGAAGGCTGGCGGAGGAGCCGGTCGATCGCCCGCCGTACGGGAACGTAGGTGCGGGTCGCGCTTGCCGCGCCCAGCGCGCGCAGCAGGCCTGTCGGGAGAAGGAGGGGTGGGTAGGTTGGAACGGCGACGGCGCCGGCCAGCCAGGCGCCAAACAAGGCTTGAAGGATCGGCCGCCCAGTCGGGAGCATGATCAACACCCGGTCCCCCGGCCGGACCCCCAGCTCCTGAAGGAGCCCTGCCACTCGCTCGGCTTCCTGGCAGAGTGTCCCGAACCGGATCGGCTCCCCCGGGTCAAGGCCGCGCAGCAGGTAACACCAAGCCTCCTCCGGGCGATCTCCCGATTGGTGACGTAAGACCTCCCCGATCGTCTCTGATCCGAGGATGGCAGCCATGGGAGTGGAGTTGAGAGGATTCGGGCGGACCGGAGAGGCCTTCATCGCGCCTTCTCCGCCCGATGTCGCAGGTGAGCACGGAGATGAACGATGATCCACATCATCACTTCCGCCGCAGAGGCCCCCTTCGACCGCCCTCGCGAGCGGCCTCTCGCGCTCTCTTCACGACGAGAGGTCGGAAGTTGAGGTGATGCCCATTGAGCATCGCGATGGCTCGTGCACCCTCTTGCTGTGTGGCCATCTCGACGAAGCCGTACCCTTTGGACCGGCGCGTCGTCGAGTCCCTGACGATCTCGAGCGAGAGTACCCTGCCAGCTTTCTCGAACAGCGCCCGGAGTTCGCCGGGGCTGACATGTTCTTCGAGGTTGCCGACGTGCAATTTGCTTGACACCGCGTCCTTCCACGGTTCTCCGGCCGATTGGCGCCGTTCCGACTTGTTGCGGCCAATCGCCGACAGGAGTGCTGCCAAGAAGTCCCGCTTTCCCTAGTGCCGTTCCAACGTGTTCGGACACATGACAAGACTTTGCGACGGCCGATCCAGCTGCCCGCTGGTCATTGTGATGTTAGGCTGATAAAGTTGCAACGGCACTAGCCCCACCACTTTGGCGTAAAGAGGTGGAACGGCACTGGTCAACAGAACAATCCCCAAGGCCAGCAACACGCGACAATGGTGGGCCAGTCGATACAGGCACTGTCCTTGTCTCCTTGACTGGCCGTCTCCCAACGTGAAGGCGTTACCCATCCCGAACGAGCGTCCATTGCCCTAGGGCTACGATCAGGATGAGGGCTTCGTTTCGTTTTCCCCACAGCATCCTAGAGCCTTTCGGAACTCTCGCAGGTCGCTCTTATTGATTTCTTGGCTGGCCTCGAGTGTGCGGTAGAGGACGGCGGGGTCGCGAGAGACCTGCTCCGTGAGCTTCGCCGCCGCCGCGAAGGTTCGCAGGACCTTTCTATCGACGATCGGGCCCACGACGGGCCGGGCGATGCGGGCCAGGATCCCAAGGAGCCGGTTGTCGATTCGGAGGTACCCACGGACATCGTTCATCACGAGACTGTTCCCGGTCTGATCGGTCCGGTGCTCGTAAACCATGACCAGGACGATCCGGCCATTGATGGTGGGGAAAAACCGCTTGACGAAGGTCCCCCTTGCTAAATAGATCCGCTTCCCCGGCTCGGCATAGGCCAACTCGAAGGTTCCAGTGGCGCCGTGCGCATCGTCTCCCAAAAATACGCCATTCCGTTCCTGGACGATCCGGTACTTGACGATCCCCAAGATCCGCCCTGCGGTCGCGGCAAAATCGGGGTGTTCAATCAGGAAGTCGAAGACCGGTTGGGGACTCTTGACGGCGATTCCGAGGATATCCCTGAAGAAGATCGCCCGTTCGGTGACCTCGCGCAATCGTTGCTGGGAGGCGACGTCAAGCCGCTCCCAGGGGATGTCCAGGCTCTGACGAGAGAGGTCAGCGGTCGCCCAGGCTGCCAGCAACGCGACCGCCAAGACCGTTGTGCCGGAAACCCCGCACCACTTCGTCACCTGTTCGCGCCCCCGCTGCTCCGGTCGGTTTAGAAGTTGACTTAGCCTGGATAGCATATTATCCTCTGCGTGGCAAGAAATTGTACGAGGGAAGACGTCATGCGGCAACAGACGGAACGGCGCGCCTGCCCCGCTTGCGAGGGAAATGAAATGGTGCGTTGCTCGGAATGTCGAGGGGGCGGGGGCATCTGGGAATCCGGTGGGGGGATCGCCGCCTGCGAACGATGCGGGGGCGAAGGGACGGTTCCGTGTCCCGAGTGCGATGGGACCGGTCTCCTCCTGACCGGCGAATAGGGTGGTGAGCCCTGTGGTGTCCAAGCGCATATCGCGCGCGAGCCATCCGCTCCTCCAGGAGCTCGCCGGAATCCGACAGATGCTCGGCCGGCTCGGAACGAAGCTTCTGGAGAACGACCCTGAGCGGATTTCCAGAGAGGAAGATCAGGAGTTCCGAGGCGCGCTGCATCGCATCGGCGACGAGAAGTTAACCCGGCTCGCACTGGCCTACTCTGTCTGCGTCAAGGGGCTCACCGCCCCCATGGCATCCGGCGCCTGGAAGCGGGAGCTGGCGGAAGAGGTGGACCAGGCCTATCTTCAAACCCTTGCCCGTTTGGCAGCGCTGGATCGTCTGGCTCGTTCCTCGGTGGGGCGTCTGTTGCTTCGGCTGCAGGCAAGCCTGCGGCGGACTCTCTTTCGGCCTGCACGTCCCCAGCGCCCGCCTTCGCGTGAGGAGGACGGCAATGTTCGGCGGCCTGCCTGACCGGCGGGCGGAGCGGGCGCGCCACCCGTTGTGAGGGAGGGGACGTCCATCGAACAGGGCATGGTGAGCGGGACGCCGGAAAAGCGAAGGCTCAAGAGCACTCTCATTTCCTCGATTGCCCTCCTCGGCCTCGGCGTCGTGATCGTCATTGCGTTGATCTCAAGCCTCTCCCCGCCTCGCGGTCCACAGAGCCTCGGGGAGGCCAGCCTCGCGATCAGATCTGACCCGGATCCGCCGCAGTTGGGGCCCAACCGGCTGGAGGTCCGCCTGGCCACCCGCGACGGCAAGCCTATCTCAGACGCCAGGCTCGACCTGAAGTACGGCTTGGAGGCGATGGGCACTCTCAGCGTGGCCCCCATGCAAGCATCGGGAGAGGGGGTCTATCGATCTGACGTCGAGTTCGATGCGCCCGGCACATGGAAGGTCATCCTCACGCTCAAGCGGGAGGGCGCGTCCGATCTGTCCACGGACTACATCTACAACGTGGCCCGGTCCTCCAAAGGGGGCAAGGTCCTCGCCGGGACGGTGCGGATAGCCCCGGCCCTTGCCGGGAAGGTCGAGCGGGGCGACGTCCTCTTTGTCATCGCCCGGAAGGGACCCGGGCCGCCTCTGGCGGTGAAGCGGATAGCGAACCCCACATTCCCCGTTTCCTTCCGTCTCGGCGCGGATGATATGCCCATGGGCGGAGGGCAGTTTGAGGGAGAGGTCTCGGTGATCGCCAGGGTCAAGAAGGGCGGGGCCGCCGGCCCCGCGCAGCGGGGGGATCTCGAGGGCGCCTATCCGCGAAATCCGGTGAAGATCGGCGGCTCCCCGATCGAGATCGTGATCGACCGGGAAGCCTGAGCGATGAACGCCGAGGGCCGCGAGCGACCGGAGGTGTCCTGGCTGTCGAGGCAGCAGGGTGAGGGCCACGCGACCTTGCGGTGCGTGTGCTGCGGCTATCCTGTCTCCTATCTCCTGATGGGGTGTAAGGCGCCGTGTCGCAATTGTTGGTTCCTCTACCCTGCGGGCGACTGCTCAGATTGAGGGCTCATGTCGGAGAATTCAGCGGGTCGGACGCGATCGACCATCCCTGCCGGGATGACCCTCCGGGGCAAGATCGAAGGGGCGGAGGAGTTGACCGTGGCGGGAACGGTGGAAGGGGAAATCCACCTCCGCGGGACTCTTCGTCTCCTGGAGGGCGGCCGCCTTCGAGGACAGGTCACGGTCTGGGAGGCAGTGATCGCCGGGCGCACGGAGGGGACCGTGATGGCGTCCGATCGGGCGGAGGTCCTTTCCACCGCCCATATCGAGGGCGAGATCCGGGCGAGGCGTTTGATGATCGTTGAGGGCGCGCTGGTAAACGGCAGGATGGTTGCCGGCCCCCCCGACGCGCACCTGTCCAAGCTTCAGTTGATCGAAGAGGCGGTCCGATGGGAGGAGGCCCGGCGGCCTCCGCTGGGCGAGGGCGGCGGAGCGGCCTGACACCCCCGTAGCAGCGCCGACGGGCGGGCGGCACGATGCTAGGAAAACTGTTCCGATGGCTGATCGTTGTCCCGCTCCTTGGCCTGCTGCTTTATGTCGGCTACCCCTTCCTCCTCAGGGCAATCGGTCGCTACCTGGTCACCGAGGATCCTCTGCAGAAGGCGGGCGCAATCGCAGTGCTGGCGGGCGACGGGGGCGTCGCCAGAACCCTCGAAGCGGCCAGGCTCTACCAGGACGGCTATGCACCCAAGATCATCCTGACACATCAGACTCTCCCGAAAGGGTACGAGGCGTTGGCGCGCTTGGGGATCACGGTTCCCGAGGAACGGGACAACCAGTGGACGGTCCTGACGGCGATGCGGGTCCCGCGTGCCACCGTCCTGCAGGTGAAAGAGCGGACCAACAGCACCCGGAGCGAGATGAACTATCTTACCCGCCTTTTGGAGGAGAACCAGATCCGGTCGGTCATCCTGGTCACGGGCAGGTCGCATTCTACGCGGGCCCGCAAGATCCTCGCCCGGGCCTCCGGCGGGCGGATCGCGATCATCAGCCGGCCGACGCGGTACGATACCTTTGATCCCGAGGCGTGGTGGCGTTCTCGCACGGATGCGAAGGAGGTCCTGGCGGAATACGAGAAGCTGCTCAGTCACTGGGTGCAGTCGGCTGGCTCCGGCCTCACCGGCTGGTTCAGGGGGAGGGACCGCCAGGCCGGGAGCGCTGAGGCCACTGCCTGAGCGCCAGTCTCCCGAGGGCGGAAGGGGATGCCGACCAGCATGAAGGCGGATCGCAATGGAGAAGAGGTGGGATTGACACTCAATACCGCTGAAGCCCGCTACCTGCTCAGGGTTGCACGGGAAACGGTGCTCGGCATCGAGCTGGAGCACAGCCGAAGCGCGGCGGAGGGCTACGAGGAGCTGGAGCCTGACGCGATCCAGGCCCGTGGCTTTTTCCGCGACCTGGCCCGCCAACTCGAGGCCGCCCTTGACGCCCAGGGCGGAATTCAGATTCGAGACAACCGCTGATTGGAAGGCTCATCGATAACGGAGCGAGAGGGAAACGGATGCAGGGCTGGCGAGTGGGGCAGGCCGTTCGTGGATGGAGGGGCGTGGCATGACAGAGAAGAAAGGGATGTTTGACACGATCCGGGGGGTGCTGGGGGCCACGGGTCCGGAGCCGGCACGGCAGGCTCCGGCGATCGAAATGCCGATGATCGCCTTTATCGTCGGGGAGAAAATCCAGATTCATGGCGAGCTGACCGGTGAAGGCGATATCCAGCTCATGGGGGCCTTCCGGGGGACTATTGATCTGGCGGGCACGATTGTGATTGGGGAATCGGCCCAGGTGGAGGCCGACATCGCCGCCACCAACATCATCGTCGGTGGTCACGTCAAGGGCAACCTGGTCGCCAGCGGACGGGTCGATCTCCTTCCGACCGGCAGTGTGACGGGGAACGTCAAGACCGGCAGCATCGCCGCCGCGGAGGGCGCTTCCTTGAAGGGCGAGATCGAAATCGATCGTCGCCCGCCCAGAAACCAGATGGACACCTGACTTGAAGGCCTGGTAAGGCTGTCCTCTAACCAGGAACTCGGAGCCAGGAGCCTGGAACTGCGAAGCGGAACTTGGAACCAAGGACTGCCAAGCCGAGTGGCGCGCAATGACCACGTAACAACGCATGCGTGTGCTAGTGCCGTTCCAACTTGTTGCCGCTAATCGCCGACGGGAGCCCTGCTAAGAACCATCGCTTTCCCCAGCCTCACCATCTTGGCGTAAGTTGTTGGACCGGCACTAAAGTTGGGGGAGATCGATGCTCAAGACCATCCTGATCGTCCTCTTGCAGACAGTGGTCATGACCGCCGGCGACCTGCTGCTGGCCAAGGGCATGAAGCAGGTGGGCGATATCGCCGTCCTGAGCCCGACGGTCTTTTTCATGAAGATGTCCCTCACGCTTCGGAACGTCTGGATACTCACCGGCGTTGCCTTGCTGGCCATTTCCTTGCTCCTGTGGCTTGCCGCTCTCTCGCGCGCCCCTCTCAGCCTCGCCGTTCCGATGACGGCAACGGCCTATATCCTCAATGCCTTCGCCGCGAAGTACATATTGCTGGAGACGGTCTCTTCACTGCGGTGGACCGCTACGGGCGTCATCGCCCTAGGTGTCCTCATATTAATGAAGAGCTGAAGCGGAAATGGCTACGGGGCTTCCTCGGATCGTGGCAATCCGGCAGCCGTTCCATTTCCCCTCAACTCTGGAGTGAATCGCCCCGCCTCGACGCTCGGGCTCTTCCCGAAGGCAGCCGTTAGCTGGGTATCACCGAAGTAGCTCCGCAGGTACTGCCCCGCCTCTCTCTCCCGTGCATGTGTCCTAAGCCCATGCGGCCCACCGAGATCCCCGCCGCCGGGCCGCCCGCTGCCAAGTGCGCCGAGCCAGGGGGCGTCGGCACAGCCATCCCGCCTTGGCCGCGGCTGAGCTGCCGTGTCATGGGCCCACACGGTGCCCTGTTTCACGAAGCTCTGGACTCGCCGGACGAGCTGTTATCTGCGATTGAGCATCCTGCACTGCTGGGCGACGGGTTTCGACCCAATTTACGGCCCTGCCAAACTGTAGACCGTTGTTCACCGCCACAACTACCATGAGTACGCCCGCTAACGCCACTCCCAAAGGACGCGCGCGCGTCAGCGAGCTCAAGGCCGCGAGCACGACCAGGAGCGGGCCAAAGTGCAAGGCGTAGAGAAATGTCTCTGCCCCATAGACCAAGTGTAGCGCAAGCTGCCCCAGAAGAGTGAGTCCCAAGACAACCCGGAATGCAAGATGCTGCCTCGTAGAGCAGAAGCCCCATAGGCCAAGACCCAAAAGGACCGCCCACAATCCGACTGCGGCAGCCCCCCACGGACTCCCAGACCCAGGCAACGAGCGCTGCACGGTCAGGATCGGCAGCCTTCGATGAGGCGGGCCAATCTCTCCGATGGCCGGCATGACCATGCTGTGGAAGACAAAGGCATTCACGATGGTCAGTGGGCCGCCTGCTTCTTTGTTGAACATGTAATTCGCTTCTTCGCGGTCGCCGACAAAGAACTCCGCAGAAGGATAGATCTCTTTCTGCATCAACCAGAGCAGGGTCACGATCCACACTGCAAGCACCGTGATCTGTAGAGCCCGACGCCAGGGGAACTTCGCAAAGGTCGCGATGATCCCGACCATCCAGTTGGTCACGGTGAAGCTCATCGTCAAGATGTTGAGGACGAGATACCATTTCGATGAGAGATCTCGATGCTCCGCCAGAGCGACGATGCCCAGCGCAAGCAATATCGTCAGGGAACCGAATGCATAAGTCTCTGGCAGCACAAACCAAAACGCCGCCGATGCGCTGGTGCCTCCAAGTGCACTGAATAATGCAGCATCAAGACGTCGACACCCGATGAGCCTGAGCAAGGCAAACAGCACGCCGATCCAAAGCCCGGCCACCGACGCGATCACTATTCTGATCGCCGTGCTTGATTCGATTTTCAAGACCGCACGCAGGCCAGACACGATTGGCTGCGTTGCAAGCGAGAACAGAGGGTGCACCTTTGTGCGATAATGATTGCTCCAGCGGTTGGACATGTTGGCAAAAACACGTGGCGCGTCGGCCTCGAACCACACGTTCCCCCACGATTGGAAAATTATGAGCGGAACGGGGATACGTTGCGCGCCCTTAAACGACCCAACACTTGCCGCGGCCGAGAGTAGTAGCGCGATGAGGATATCAGGCCATCTCGTTCCGATGCTGTCAGCCAGCGCTCGCATGTTCTGAGGGGGGTGCACCGTCAAATCTCCTTTGTCTGGCCCGAGTTGGTTGCCGTGGCCTTGGATCCTGCCTGGAACCGTCCCTACAGGCTTCGCAAGAGCCTCAGTTATCCCGCCTCTTATGGTACGAGACGCGCGATCGCAGGCCACACATAGACGACGCCGATCACATAGAGGGTCCACACGATGACCGAGAGGACAATCTGCCGGTCATAGTAGAACAGTTCGACCGGACTGCCCATCTTCTTCACATGAATCAGAAAGAGATACCGGAACAGGCCGAACATGACGATCAAGCTGCTGTAGACCAATGCGGCTGTGCCGAATCGCGCTATCGTCTCAGGAGATATGGTGTATAAGATGTAGCAGGTCAAGGTCATTGCCAGCGTCAGCAACGACACGCGATCCAGAAAGTCTTCGGAATAGAAGTGGAGTACCGGCCGGTGGCGTGTCGCCTCCGGCCCCAGCAGAGTCAGTTCATGGCGCCGCTTGCTGAAACCCAGGAACGTGGCCAGGAGAAACGTGCACAACAGCAACCAGTGAGTCACCTGAACGCCGATAGCAGCGCCTCCGATGAGCACGCGCAGGACGTAGCCGACCGCGATCGTCAGGACGTCGATGATCACCTGTTGCTTCAGGTACAGGGAGTACGCCGCGTTCAGCAACAGGAAGGCCGTCAGCAGGACCCAGACACCACGAGGTGGACGCGCCGGGAGGAACACCGCATAGGCCAGCAGAACCAGACAACCCGACATGACCCCGGCCACTGTAGGAGAAATTGCCCCCGATGCCAGGGGACGCATCCGCTTGAGCGGGTGTTCCCGGTCCTTGGCCATATCAACGAGGTCATTGAAGATGTAGACGCCACTTGAGGCCATGCAAAGGGCTGCACATGCCAGGATGGTGTTCCACAACGCCGTCGCCTTCAGCAGTTGCCCTGAGAAAATCAGCGGGGCGATCACAAACGCGTTCTTCACCCACTCCGGAACCCGTAGCACAGCGATCACAGTGGCAGGCCGGCTGGAGTTGCCGGCGCCGCCAAATCGTTTCGGATTCGCTTCTGCTGTCTGCGGATTCACGCTAACCATCCTTTGATCCGTAATGTGGCCCCAGGGTCCAGTTGTTTCCATCCAATGGGCACTGTCCGCATCACCGGTTCACACGCAATTCGGGACAACCCGGCCCCCCTCCTGGAAATCCAGCCGCGAGGCGAAGCTATCAGGCGCCAACAGTAGGGTCAGCCCCACACGCGCCCCAGAGGTCTTAGCTCCAAAGATGGATTTCGTTCCGATGATAGGGGCTGCCACGTATAGTACCCCGCCGCATAGAGGGTCGGCAAGAACACAAGCGGCAGCGCGAAGGCTCACCTCGGACCGCCAGGATGGCCGCGATGAGAGTGCGATCACGAAATGTCATTATTTCCTAAGTGCAGCATTTCATAAATATGCTCACGAATCCGTTCGCCCTCAGGAGACTCGGAGGGCCTCCTGAGGAGGTGCGGTGTATTCGCGCCGCCTCGAAGGATCGAAGGGGGGAGCGGTATTCGGTTCTCCCGGAGAATACGTCGCCATACTTATGAACCGGAGCACTGAGTAAGATTATAAGTGACCCGGAGGTCTCAGGCGAGTGACCGACCTTTGGTCTCTGCGATCTCACGAATCAGCGCAAAG
>JBGQJI010000018.1:0-28544 GCA_041498975.1 Methylomirabilis sp. (SeqCode) | reverse complement strand
GCTCATCATCCCGCATCGCCTCAACCTGGTGCCCTTCCAGAACGGCAGCGTACTCCCCGCAGACCATCCCTATGGCCCGGGCGATCGCCAGGGCTGTCCGGCTGTTGTCTCCGGTGATCATGATCGTCTTGATCCCGGCCCTCCTGCACCGAGCGACCGCTTCGGGGACCTCAGGCCTGGGCGGATCCAGCATGGCGACCAGGCCGACGAACGTCAGGTCCCGCTCCACGTCTTCCATCACCGACAGCGCCATGCCTTCGGGAAGCTCTCGGTAGGCCAGGGCGAGGACCCGCAAGGCCGACTCGGCGAACAGATCCAGGCGGTCAACGATCGTCCGGCGCTCGGCCTCCTCCAGGGGGCTCGCTTTACCGTCGCGATAGATCAAGCAGCAGAGCGGAAGCAGGAGCTCGGGCGCACCTTTGACGTAGGCGACCCTCTTCCCGGACGCTGTCCGGTGAATGGTAGTCATCCGCTTCCGGTCGGCGTCGAAGGGGAACTCCTGAAGCCGAGTCGTCCCTTCAACGGCATCCCGCGATACGGCGTCCGCGAACTGCAGGAGGGCGATCTCTGTCGGGTCGCCGACGAATGCCGATCCTTTCCCGGCCAGGTCGTGACGGCGGCGGGCATCATTGCACCCGGTCGCGATCGCAAAGAGAGGGGCCCATCTACCCTGAAGCTCGGCAGGCACCTGGGCGCCTGCCTCAGTGATGAAAGAGCCTCCCGACACCTGAACCTCGAGTCCATCGACGTAGACACGGGTCACAGCCATCCGGTTCTCGGTGAGGGTCCCCGTCTTATCCGTGCAGATCACGGTGGCGCATCCCAACGTCTCCACCGAGGGAAGATTCTTGATGAGCGCCTTCCGCTTTGCCATTCGCTGTGCTCCCACCGCCAGCGAGAGCGTGACTGTGGGAAGGAGCCCCTCAGGCACGATCGCTACCAGGATCCCCATGGCGAAGGCAAAGTTCTCCCACAGGCTTCTCCCGATCGCCACGCCCAGCCAGAAAAACGCGACGCCGATCCCGACGGAGAGCACGGCGATCAGTCGAGTGACTTTCACGATCTCCCACTGTAGGGGACTCATTTCCATCTCGACCGCAGAGGCCAGGTGCGCGATCTTGCCGAACTCGGTGTTCATCCCGGTGGCAAAGGTGACCGCCCTCGCGGTCCCCGAAAGGATGTTGGTGCCAGCGAATACGATGTTGGGGCTCTGCAGGAGCGTCCCCTCGAGGGCGGCCTCGGGCCGGCGGGTCTTGGGAATCGACTCGCCGGTTAGGGGCGCGTTGTTCACCCTCAGCAGGGCTGAGGTAATGATCCGCCCATCAGCAGGAACTCGGTCCCCTTCGGCGAGGATCACAAGATCTCCCGGAACCAGCATGGAAGCCGGCATCTCCTTGATCTCCCCGAGCCGGAGGACCTTGACGTGAATTGGAAGGAGGCGCTTGAGGGCCATGAGGGCCCGCTCCGCCCTGTATTCCTGGACAAAAGAGAAGAGGGCGTTCACCGCGATAACCCCAATAATGGCCCAGCCGAGCAGATCCATTCCCTCCCCTGGCTTCATCCTGTCCGCGGCAAATGCCAGAGCCGCCGCGGCCCAGAGCAGGAGGGCAAGAAAATGCGTAAACTGCTTTGCCAGCATGGCAAGGTAGGGTATCTTCTCCGCGGCTCGAAGTTCGTTCGGGCCGAATTGTTCGAGCCGCTTGGCGGCCTCGGCGTCGCTCAACCCCTCGTCCGAGGTCCCAAGTGCCCCCAGCGCCTCTTCGGGCGAAAGCCGATGAATCTGCATGATCGCTTACCACCCTGCCGATTCAGGCGGCCGCCGGCCGGAAGAGCATCAGGTCGCAGGGGGTGGTCCGCATCAGATGTTCCACAGCTCCAGCCCGAAACCGCTGGATGAACCCCCTTGGCCCCTTCGTGCCCAGAAAGATCAGATCATGTCGCCTGGCGGCCGCCTCGGCCGTGATTCCCTCGCCGATATGGCGACCCCATGCAACCCTCGTCCCCGGGGACAGGCCGCGATGGGTCAGTGCCGAGATGAACCGATGCAGCTTCGTTTCCTCTAGCTCCCGGACACCGCCCCCAAAGAGTTTCCGATCGAAGAGCTGGGTCATCGGTCGCCTCAACTGGAAGAGCACGATTCGAGCCTGCCAGTAACCCCCCAGGTTCGCGAGGAGATCAGCCGCCTCCTCCATGCCGCCACCTTCGAACTCGCCAGGATAGACCGGGACCAGGATCTCATGAGGCGAAGCCATCCGACCCGGATGCACCACCCGAACCAGGAGGATGGCGCACGGCAACTCATGCAGCAGGCGGCGAACGATCTGGGTGTTTGTCGCCGAGGCCACAGCCAGCGAGATCCCCTCCCGCACCACATGCTCCCGCAATACCCGGACCGGATCACCCGCCTCGGTCACGCTCCTCACCTTTAACCCCAGGGAGTGTGCCTGGCGAAAGAGGCGCAGGAGCGATTCCTCGGCCCGCTTCATCGCCGCACCCAACTCATCCCCCGCGACAAATACGAGCTCCAACTCCGCCCCGCAGGCCTTGGCCAGAGCCAGACTGTAGCGCGCCGATGTCTCGGTCGCGAAGGAGCCGTCCACCATCATCACGATTCGCTGGACCACCGCGATCCCAGACACGAAGGCCGGTTCATCCCATCCAGAGGCGGCTCACGAGCCCGCCAACCCCGAGCGCGACCACGATGTTGAAGAGCGCAATCAGGAGCGTTCTTCGCCAGGCCAACTCCCTTCCCAGGACCGCGATCGTGGCCAAGCAGGGAATGAACAGCGCGTTGACCAGGGCATAGACAAAAAGCTGTTTCATGGTCATGAAGTGGAGTAAATCGCCCGCTCCGCGCCCGTACTGGACCATGGCCAGCGTCACCAGAAGCTGCAACGCAAGCTCCTTGCGCAAAATCCCAAAGAGCAATGTCAGGCCGGTGACCGCGGGCAGGCCAAGCCACCAGCTCGTGACAGGGGACAGGGGCGCGGCCAGCCGCCACATCAGCCCGCTCTCGTACAGGCCGCCCAACAGGAGGCTTCCGGAAACAACCACCGGCGCGGCGACAAAGACGAACTCTTTGAAGCGAAACCAGGTCCGGCGCAGCAGATTCCTGAAGGAGGGAAGCCGGAACGGGAACATCTCCATCACCAGGCCGGTCCGACGCCCCGGCACCACCCGATTCAATCCCCACCCGGCGGCCGTCCCGACCGCCGCAACGATGACAAAGAGCCCTATGGCCGGCCCCCACCCGAGGTATCTGGAGACGGCCCCTGCGATCACTGCGGTCCTGGCGCTGCAGGGAACGAAGCAGATCAGGGTGGCGCAGATCACTCGCTCCCGCATGGTCGTCAGCGTCCTGGTGGCCATGACAGCCGGGACGTTGCACCCCGCCGCGGCAACCAACGGAATGATCGCCCTGCCATGGAGCCCGACCCGGTGCAGGAGTGGATCGGTCAGGAAGGCCGCCGCGTTCAAGTAGCCGGTGTCCTCGAAGGCGGACAGAAGGAGGTAGAAGGTCAACACGTAAGGAATTCCGACCGCCAGGGCTGCATTGATCCCGGCATCGAACCCCCAGACCAGGCTTCTGGCGAAGAATCCGTCACCCAGGATCCAGGCGAGCGCGGCCTGGATAGGGGGCGAGGCCCAAGCGGCCCAGAGGCCGCTCAGGAGATCGGAAAGGAAATTGCCCACGGAAAAAAGGATGGCGAAAAGGCTCAGGAGCATCAGAAGGAGGATCGGTATTCCGGTCAGGGGGGCTGTGGTCAGGTGCCAGACGCGTTCCTGTAAAGACCGTCGAGCTCTGCCTCGGGCTTGCGCCGCTTGCGCAATCGCGCCTGCCAGGCCGTGCCGCTCCCTGGTCAGGCGAAGGGGAGCCGGCTCCCCATGCCGCTCAGAGATCTCCGCTGCGGCGCTCCTCGCTTCGGCCAGGATCGCCGCACCCTGCGGCTGCTGCTCTGCCCATCGTAGCATCTCCTCGTCCGACTCCAGCAGGAGGATCGCTGTCGCTCTTGGCGACAGACCGAACGGGGGTGTGACCTCCTCCTCCGCCTCCAGATATGCGGCCAACGCGTCGATCTGCTCCTCCACGTCCCGGCCGTACCGCAGTCCGCGACGCCCCGCCGACTCCGCTGACGTAGCCGTCTCGACCGCCTTGGCGATCACAAGGTCGAGCCCCAGTCCACGGACCGCAACCGTCGGGACCACGGGGACACCTAGATCCTTGGCCAGGAGGACCGGGTCAACTGCCAACCCCAGGCGCTCGGCCTCATCCATGAGGTTTAACGCCACGACCACCGGGAGCCCCAGGTCGAGGAGTTGCAAGGTCAGGTAGAGGTTTCGCGCCATGTTTGTCGCGTCCACCACCGAGATGACCGCATCCGGACGGCCGTCCAGAAGGGCCTGTCTCGCCACCCATTGATCCTCCGAGACCGGCTCTAGTGCATACGTACCAGGCAGATCGATGACCCCTACCACCATATCCTGGAAGTGGGTGACGCCCATGTTCACGTCCACCGTTTTTCCCGGGTAGTTGGCGGTGACCACGCCCATTCCGGTCAGCCGATTGAAGAGGCTGGATTTGCCGACGTTCGGGTTACCGGCCAGGGCAATGGTCATCTGCACCTCGCCTTTGAATTGCAGGACCGATTGACAGCACGTCAGTGCCATCGTCTCACGTTTCCCGAATCAGGATCCGCGACGCCACTTCCCGGCCAAGGGCGTATCTGGAAGCTCCCACTTTCACCACGATCGGCCCACCCAAGGGCGCAACCTCCTCGACCTCCAGTTCCGTCTTCGGAAAAAGGCCGAGCGCCGCCAGATACCGCAGGAGCTGCGGCTCTTCCTGCAGGATGGCGGCGATCGTCCCCTTCGAGCCCGGCCGCAGCCGATCCAGGGGTGTAGCCGGCTCAACAATAACCGATCCGTCAGGGGCGGGGATCGGGTTGCCGTGAGGGCACGCGACCGGGTGGCCGAGGACGGCATCGAGTCGCTCTTCCAGCGCGAAGGAGATGGCCGGTGCGATACGCGCCGCCTCTTCGTGGACCTGTTCCCATGGGAGCCCCAACTGATCGTGCAACAGGCGCTCGACGAGGCGATGCCGCCTGATCCGAACGGCACCCCATGCCGCTCCCGATGGGGTCAAGGTCAGATCGAGGGCGGCGTTGCTCGTCACGAAGCCGAGCGCCTGGAGGCGCACAACCCGCTCGGCGGCCTCTGCACGCGATATCCGGAGCTTCTTCGCCAGGGCCTTCACCGGCACAGCAGCGCCATGCTGGTTGAGCCGATAGAGCGCCTCCAGGCTCTGGTCGAGCGAGGGATCGAGTACCTCTTCCTGCGAGTGCCTCTTAGGCCCCATTCACTGCCGATGCCTGGGATCTCCGGGTGATTTCCAAGCAGCCCACACGGGGAAACCGGTTTCATCGCGGAGTTTCAACACTTCAGATCCCTTCCTTACCTCAGCCGCGATGATCGCCGGTTTGCCATTGAAGGTAATTCTCGAGCCCTTGACTTCGATCTTGTCCTCCGGCTCGACTTTCACGTCCTGGTTTTCGAGATACCACCCGGGGCCCAGATGAACGGAGACCGTCTCCTTATCTGTCTTGAGCATGAGATGCACACCGGTGGACATCCCCTGCATGGGCGTCATCTTGGTCACGCTGACAACTTCCCCACTCACGGTCTCCACGGTCTTGGTATCGTACATCTTGCCGTATTGACCTCCCGTCCCCCAGCCTCCACTTCCCTTATACCGAAAATCTCTTCCAACCTGAGCTACCGAGTCGGTTGCCAGAAGGAGGCCGACAATGGCGACCACAGCGAATTGAGTGCCCAGTTTTGCCACGATGCCTCTCCCCTTTCCGCGATCCGCTCAGCCTGCCAATCAGCGAGTGGCGTTGTTCTCGTTCACGGGCAGCTCCCGCGAGCTCTCAGCCCGGGGCCGTCCCGGGCGGCGGCGTTGGGCTGAGACATACGGACGGGCCGGATGATCGCGCCATGTCCAGAGGAGCCCACTCGCTCGCTTCAATCCCCGCCTACTGGATCGCGATCGACTGGACGACCAGTCCCTTCTCTTCGCGAAGCCACTTCATCCTGACCTTGTCACCGACCTTGACATCCGCGAGCTTCTTGGCCCCCTTCCCTGCCGTGATGCTGGCCGTATCGGGAACCTCGGCCCCAACGGTCATGATGCTCTTGCCCACCGTCGTCTCGATGACGATCGTTTTGGAGCCCGGCTCCACGGCAACGACCTTGCCGACCATGTCCCGGACCTCCCCCTTCCCAAGAGCCCCTCCAGCGGTCAGTCCGAGGATAACCAGGACTGCGACAGCCGCCGTGATCAGCCGACCCGCGTTCGATACGATTCGTGTCATCGCCCTTCCCCTCCTCTCATTCGACCGCCGTCAGATGAGACGATCCACATGGCCCTGATGCCAATGCCGCTCTAGTGCCGTTCCAACTTGATGGGCCGAGTTTGAGCGGCGTCCCTTATGGCAATGGTCGCGACCGCGCGGAACGGCACAGTCGCCATACATTGTTGGAACGGTACTAACACACGAACTCACTGACCACCTGGGGATAGCCGCGCTCCGTGAGCGCTTTGACAACGGGATCCGGATTGATGGTCCGGAGTCTGATGATGACGACGCGCCTCGCCCCTTCTCGCGCCTGCAGGGTGACAAGGCTCGCGATCTCCACCTGCTGGCCCTCGACGATCCGGATGACCTCGGTCAGGACCCCGGGGCTTGCGGGGACCTCGATCTCGACTCGCGACGCGGTTTGGGTGGCGCCCATCATCTCGGTCAGCACACCAAGGACATCGGTCTCGGTGATGATCCCCACAAGCCTGCCGTCCTGAACGACCGGCAGAGCGCCGATCCGCTTCCGGAACATGAGGCTCGCCGCCTCCTCGATCGGAGCGTGGGGAGAGATCGTCACCACCTCCTTTGACATGACCTCCTTGATGGTCACCGCGCAGGTCAACCTCAGGTACTCCTCCGCGGTGTCACGGTCAAACGGGGATGGAGCCGCCTTCTTGAGGTCCCGATCCGACACGATCCCAACCACACGATCTCCTTCAACAACCGGGAGGTGCCGGATCTTCCAGAACTCCAGGGTCCTCAGGGCATGGTCCAAGGTGTCGGACCGGCTGATGCTGACCGGCGAAGTCCGCATTCGATCCATGACTCGCATCTTCGCGCTCCTCTCTTACCCTTAGCAGACCGGATACCGCCCCTCTGCCAGCTCAACGCAGAACTCGGACAAGCGCGCCAGTTCCTGCTCAATCACCAGCCGTGCCTCTCCCCCGGCGACCTCCAATTCCGCCTCGGCAGCCTGGATCAGTTGGACCGCCGCCCAAGGCTGATCGATCGGCCGGCCGATCTGGCCCACGAGCCAGACGTACACCTCGAGGACACCGCCAACCCGTTGATAGATCTGCTCGGCCATCCGATGCGACAGGACGTTGTAGATCTTCCCGATGTGACTGACCGGGTTCTTGCCTGCGGCCGCCTCCCCGCTCACGGGGCGATTAAGCGGGATCACCCCGTTGACCCGATTGCCCCGTCCCACCTGCCCGGAGTCGGCATCCTCCGCCGATGTCCCCAGGAGCGAGAGATACATGCCACCCAGCCCCCGGCCTTCCCGGTCCAGGGCGTTCAGGGTCAGTCGGACGTCCTCGATGCCCGGCGAGGGGGGCAGGGCCCGGCGGAGCGCCTCCCCGATCTCCTCCTTTTTGCGGAAGTATGCTCCCTCAGAGGCGATGGCCTCACACAGGAGCGGCATGGCGACCGTCAGGTTGAGCACACGGTCCACGCGCACTCCCATCACCTTTACATCCTCTCCCGTTTCGGGAAACGCCGCCTTGAAGGCGGTGGAGTTGAGGTACCGCTCCACCCAGAGAATCATCTGCTCGGTCTCACTCAGGGGAGCGTAGCCGACAGCCGCGGAGGTGTCGTTGGCCTCTCGGATTCCTGTGCCGCGTTGGAAGATGTCGGCCAACTCTTCAGACCCCTGGGCGAGGACAACCCTATACCGAAGGTGGTGGTCGGGGTCCACATGGCGAAGAGACTTTCGGAACCATTCCTTGGCGGCCTCGATCGCGATCTCCTTGATCGGGACCTTGATGCTTCCAACCCGGAAGGTGGCCCGATCGCCGATCACCAGCTCCATCGGGCGGATGACCCGCCCTCCGCCAAGCCGCCGGCTCACCCGCCCCGCCACCAAGAGCCCTTTGTCGATATTGTTGTGGAGGATCCGGCCGAAGCGTTTCTGATATTCGCTATTGATGGCTCTTGCGACCTCCTCCAACACCGTATCGCAGATCGAGTCGGGATGCCCCAACCCTTTCCGCTCCACGATCTCCACACGCTGCTTGCCGATGGGCAGCCGCTGCAAGCGCTCCAGAACGATCTCAGTCATTGGAGATGCCCCGTCAGCGTTCCCACTGCACCCGCAGGAATTTGTTATTGTGCGACCACCCGTAGGCCACCGTGCCCCCGCAGGCCTTGCGGAGCTCCCGCCCGATGCGTTGCGCCAGTTTCTCGTCGGTTGTCGCGATCTCGAGTCCCCCATCCTTGTCGCTAATGCTCATGATCCGATGGAGCGGATTGATCCCTCTGGCCCGTTTCTCCTCGTTGGCAATGATGCGCAGGATCTCCTCACGATGCTCGGCCAGAAATGGCCCTTTGAGCGTCAACTGCCCGCTCGGGTAGCCATCGCGGATTTTCTCACAAGCCGGACAGAAGACCTTCCTGGTCGTCCCCGCCCCACGAAGCTTGGCATAGGCCTCCTCATCCAGGCGCCATCGCTTCCCTGTTGAGATGGCGTGGCACCCGGCGCAGACCACCAGCTTGCCGGGCGCGCCGATGGGCATGTAGGAGTCGGTCTGGACGTCCACCTTCTTCTTGAATGACGCGGGATTGTACCGCTTGCGTCCTCTCATCGGTGTCTTCATCGATTTCTCCGCATGGGATCCGTCAACCTAGGATAAAACTTCCAATTTCCAGGTGCCGAGTTCCGAGTTGGAAAGGCGCGAAGGGCCGTGGTCTGGACTTTAGGGAAACCCGGAACTCGGCACTTGGAGCGTTTCTTAACTTGGAACCCAGCACACGGAACTTGGAACTGCTGCCGAGGGCAGCCGTCATTCGACCTTGATCGGGATCGCTTTGCGCTTCGCTTCCTCCGTCTTCGGGAGGGTGATGGTCAGCACGCCGTTCTTGAAGGTGGCCTTGATCTTGTCCGCAGCCACCGGCGCAGTCAGTTCCACCATACGTGAAAAGGCGCCGTGGGAGCGCTCAATCAGGTGACGGTGCTCGTCCTTCTCCTCTTTCTCCTGCTTCTTCTCACCCTTGATGGTCAGAGTATCCCCGGAGACGGAAATATCCAGGTCCTTGGCCTCCAGGCCGGGAAGCTCGGCCTTCACGACCAGGCTGTCCTTCGTCTCGCTCATGTCGAGACGCGGTGCCCAGACCATCCCGGGCAGACCCAGGCCCGGCAGCTCGCCAAAGAACCGCTCGAACAGCCGATCCATCTCTCGCCTGAATGTGGTCAGTTCGCCGAACGGTGTCCACTTCATGAGCGCCATCGTCATTCCTCCTGTGTCTTTCACCCACACGGTTAGAGGTTCTTCGCCTCCCCCGGATTTCGTCGTTCCTCTTCTGCATAGGCCGCCGGGTCAGAATGACACCGGTTCCGGCACTTCCTCCAGATCGTGTATCAGGATCACCAGGTCCTGGGGCCTGCCTGCCCGGTCCTTGACGTGACGGTACAGCACAGCGGCCCGCTCGAAGCCAAGCTGACGGAAGGCGGCAAGCGCCGCCTGCTGGCTGCCCATCAGTTCCACGACCAACCGCTCCAGCTTCAAGCCCCTGGCGATCTCTTTCAGTTCCTTGATCAGCAGGCTTCCAAGTCCCTTCTGTCGATACACGGGATCGATCACGAGCCGCACCTTCCCCAGATGGCGGGTCCAGCCATGGACCCGCCGGTGCAGCGTGGCATCGCCGACCACTCGCCCGTCAACGAGCGCCAGGAGCGGCAGAACCCGCGCGTAGTCCAACTCCTCGACCCAGGATTGAACGGTCGCCGGTTTCGAGACATCATCCCTGAGGAAGAGGCGGTCTTCCCTCGAGACCCGCTGAAAGAACTCGTAGAGGGCCTGCTGATCCTTCTTCACCATCAGGCGCAGCGTCACTTGAGTACGATCGCTGAGCCTCGCGCGTTTTGGGTAGCGTTTGAACACCTCGTCCCTCCTGTTTCAGGATCCCTCGCGATCAGAAATAGAACCAATCCGGAACAAACGCAGTGGGCACATCCAGGACCATCACCACCAAGTCCTGATACCTGCCGTTCTGGTCCTTCACGATGCCCGGCAGGACCGCGACCTGCTCGAAGTTGAACCGTTGAAATGCCCGAATCGCCGCTCGTTCCTCCGCGACGATTTCGGCGACCAGCTTTTCCACCCCGGCGTCGGCCGCGAGCATGATGATCTCTTCCAGCAGATGGCTGCCCAGGCCCTTGTGCCGGTAGGCTGGATCGACGACCAGCCGCACTTCCGCCACATGCTTCAGCCAACCGCTGCTGCGGCGATGCAGGGTCGCGTCGCCGACGACTTTCCCATCGACCTCGGCCAACATGGGAAAAACCCGCCCATAGTTAATATCCTTCAGCCAGGAATCGATGACTTCCTTCTTCGACACGTCATGCTTCAAGAACTTTCGATCCTGTTCCGGAACCCTCGAAAAAAATTGATGAAGCGCATCCCTGTCCGTGTGCGTCATGGCCTTCAACACCACTTTGGTGCCGTCCTTGAGGACGATGGTCTTCGGGAATCGATCTTCGATTCGCTTCTCGTTCATGCTCCCTCCTCTTTTGAGTCTAGGCAGCGGCGGAGAGGACGGGATACCCCGCCTTCTCGATCGCCTTCACCAGCTCTTCGGGGTTCTCATCTTCGACCCTGACGATCAAGACCTTGCGTTCCTCTCCTTTGTGCCTCGCTCCGGCAGTCATAATGCTCACGATGTCGCCCCCCCGCGTCCTGACGATGTCGCCGATTGAGTAGAGGGCAGCGGGCGCGTCCTCCACTACGACCTCCACCCGCGAGCAGGACCCCCGAATCCCCATCGCCTCCACCAACGCCTCGAGCACGTCGGTCTCGGTGAGGATCCCGACCAGCATCTCCCCCTCGACGACCGGCAGGCCGCCGATCCTGTGAGACAGCAAGAGCTTGGCCGCCTCCTCGACGGTCGTCTTGGGGGTTACGGTCACCACCTGCTTGGTCATCACCTCCTTGGCCTCGAGCTTGTCCAAGAGGTAGTTCACCTCGTAGACCGAGAGACTTGTCGCCGGTGACGGCGACACGCGTTTCAGGTCCCGATCGGTCAGGATGCCCACCAACCTTCCCCCTTTGACGACCGGCAGGTGACGGATCTTGTGCTGGCGCAACAGCCGAGAGGCTTCGAGGATGCCGGTCTCCGGGCTGATCGTAATCGGATCGCGCCTCATCCGGTTCTCCACCAACATCAGGCTCCTCCTTGTTCCGGTTCTCCCGCGGCATGTCCTTTCCCCCGCCGCCCGCAGTACAGCTCGCAACGGATGTGCTCGGCCTTCGTGCACAGCTCGTGAAATTCGGCGACGGTCACCACTCGAAGCCCCCCATCGCTGTGGGCCAGGCAGTACCCCTCGATGGGGTACCAGGAGGTCATCCTCGTCCGCCGCAGATACGGACAATCCTGCCTTCGTGTGCCCTCTTTCTCCTCATCGCCAGCCGTCCGTGGATTCGTCAGCATCTCCATCGCCCCCTCCCCGGTCGGCCCGCCCTCGTGATCCCCGATAACCAACCCTGGCGCCTGGCCGACCCAAAACCCTTCAGAAACCCGACCAGCCGCTCTGCGGCCTCGCCCACCTCAAGCCCTTCGGTATCAAGCACGAGCTCTGGATCCAGCGGCGACTCATAGGCCTCATCGACACCGGGTACGGTCGATCCCTCCCGACCCGCCTGGCCATAGACATCGGCAGGGGCAAAGCTTTCGCGCCGATCCCCGGCCCGCTCCCGGCACCGATCCAGGGAGGCGCAGAGGTAAATCTCGGCAAACGCAGGGATCAGGGATCGGGCCAGGTCGCGGAAGCGGCGCCTGTGGGCGGTTGCATCGACGATCACGTTGACGCCCTCGTTGTAAAGCAGCAGCGCCATGTAGGCCAGAGCGCGATAGACGACCTCGCGCTCCTCGGACGAATACACGGGGCGGGGTGTCACGATCCTTCGGATCTCGTCGAGCTCCAGCACCCGGACCCGGATCCCGCTTGCGTCCAGGCGACGGGCAGCCTCACGTGCCACACTGCTCTTCCCGCTTCCGGGAAGCCCTGTGAGCCACGCCACCCATGCCATGGCGATCCCCTCATTCCAGGTAGCGGTTGAGCTCCGTGTGATCGAACTGCTCAACCCTGAGCATCGCCTGCGCGAATCGGAAGAGCTTCACCCGGACCTCTTCCGCCAGATCAGGATACCAAAGCGGGCTGGCGATCACGAGGGCCCGAAAGACGTAGAACGGGGGGATGACCTGATTGAGCTCCAAGTCCTGGGTCCGCTCGAGGTAGTCCCCGTAGAACAGATCGAAGAGCTGGCGAAATGGCCCCTCCATCCGACCCGACCGCATCAGCGAGAAGAACAGGTAGTTGATGCTGAGGGCCGCGACATCGTCGGCCGGCTCGCCCCATTCTCCGCGGCTCCGATCGAGCGGGGTGAAATCGGTCCCCTCCCGAAAGAGGATATTCCATGGGTGAAAATCGCCATGGACGATGCTGAGCCGCTTCACCTTCTCTTTCAGGTGATGGCGCCACGCAAGGCAGCCGGTTTCCAGAAGGTACTGCTGCTTCGCTGGGAGCAGAGGGTAATCGGCGGGGTAGCCATCCAGGATCCCCATGATCCCTTCGCCGTGGCCGACCAGATCCCGAGTCCGCCGGAAGTAGAGCTGTACATCCTGCCCCTTTTCCGCGTGAATCGTCGCCAGGTATGCCGAAAGCGCCGCAGCCCGATCGAGGTCCAGAGCGCTCACCCTCCCCTCGGTCCCGATCCGTTCGAGGTCGAGCCGGTATGCCGTTCCCTCCACCTTCTCCATCAGGATGAAATACTCTTCTGCATCCCCGGCCGATCGCAATTTCCCTTCCCGGGTGATGAAGCCGGCGTCGAGGCTCTTGACGTGGCGAGCGAGCTTGCCATAGGCATCATGCGCCCAGATCAACTCTCCGGCCCTGTCAGCGAAGTGATCGTGGCCGAAGCCGGACCCGCCCCGCATCGTGGAAAGGACAAAGGAACGGGGACTCCCATTGAGGAGCAGGTCGATTTGGATCGGCCGGCCATAGCCATACGCCTTGAGGTCGCCCGTCCGGAGGACATCGGACTCCCTCGCTGCGGCCGAGGGCTCAGGGACCCCTAGCGGCCGAAGCCCCAGCACCTCCACCGAGCCCCCAAGGACGGACTCGAGGTATCGCGCCAATGCCTGTCGCCGCAACATCGCCTCGCTCACCTTCTCTTGGCCCCTTTCGCCCCTTTGATCGCCGGTGGTTTGACGGTCAAGACCGGACAGGGGGCGTGGCGAACCACCCGCTCGGCCACACTTCCGAGGAATGCATGAGCCAACCCGCTCCGCCCATGGGTTCCCATGACGATCAGATCGATCTTCTCCTTTTCCGCCAGCGAGGTGATCTCGCTGTGCTCGACGCCGACTCGCACCTCAGGATGGAAGATGACCTCCGTCTCTTTGGTCTTCTCGATCATCTTGTTCAAGCTCTTCTCAGCATTCTTGACCAAGCCGTCGATCACCTGCCCGATATCGTACTCCGGCATTTGTGGAGGAAAGTAGATGACATGCGCGACGTACAGCTTGGCGCTAAACTCCCGTGCGAAGGTCAGCGCATACTGGAACGCATAATCAGCATTCTGCGAGAAGTCGGTCGGAAACAGGATCCGTTTGATCTGCATTCGTTCCTCCCCTCAGCTTCGCTCCCGTGAGTTTGGCCGCGAGAATCCCCCCCATGGCAGAGGCCTGCCTGCCGAAGAAGCTCCGCTCGTTTTTTTGTGCACAATATATACCAGAGTCTCGCATTCGGCCAGACAATCTGATGGCTAAAACTTGCTGATTATAAAGGAAGAGATTCGACCTTCGGCAATGAGCCATTGCCGGTGACTTCCAAGTACCCCGCTGCTGGGGCACCGATACCCCATCATGCGAAGGCGGACCTCGTTAACTAGTGAGAATTTCGGATTCGATCGGGACGGAGCGGCATGCCTCATCCCCATGAATAATGTCCCAAATCGAAGGAAAGAGCGGCGGGAATTCACTCGAGCAATTATGCTTTCATGGAATGGCGTCGTGAACCAGTGACCTCTTCGCTGGGTAGGTCTCGCAGGAAGGGAATTGGTTAGTCGTGCAAAGGACGGCGAAGAGAGGCCGGGCGAGTCAGGAGGCCACCGTGCCGACAGGCCGGGATGGCCGGCCTCCTCCCCTTACCGTGGCCGGGTGTCCGCTTCAGCCGCCAGAGACTCAGGCGCATACGTGCAGAGCGGGTCGCTCCCCAAGACGTCACCCGTCGCGGCGAAGGCGCGGGCCCTCGAGCCGCCGCAGATCCCCCGGAACTCGCAGCGGCCGCACTTGCCGCCGTACCGATCGACGTCCCGGATCGCTGTGAAGAGCTCGGCGTGGCGGTACAGCGACACGGGGCTGTCGTCGCGCACGCTCCCGGCGACCACCGGCAAGAACCCTGAGGGGTAGACCTCCCCGATGTGCGAGATGAACATGATGCCGTTGCCATCACGGATGCCGAACCCTCGCCCGACAGGCGTACGCCGGATCGCGGCTTCATCCAGCCCCTCCGCCTGCATCCGCAGGTAGGCCACGCGCCGAAAGTGGGGGGCCTCGGTTGCCTTGATGGCGAAGGGAGCCGTCCTGGAGAGATCATACAGCCAGTGGTGGAGCACTTCGGCCTCGCTGGGCCTGATCTCCCGAAGGTCCCGGCCGCGCCCTGTGCCGATCAAGTAGAAGAGGCTCCACCGCATGATGCCGAGATCAAGGAGCAGCCGGAACACCCCGGGCAGGTCCGCCGCCGTCTCTGCGGTGACCAGGGTGTTGATCTGGAGGGGGATGGCCGCTTCACGCATGGTGTTCGCGGCCCGGACGGTGGCATCGAAGCAGCCGGCGATGCCACGGAACCGGTCGTGGGCCTCTGCCGTCGCGCCGTCGATGCTGAGGGACATGCTCTCGACACCACGGGCCGCCAAGGCACCGATGGCCTCCGGCGTCAGCAACGGGGTGCCGCTGGGAGCGACGGACACCGGAAGGCCGATGCCCCGCCCGTGTTGCAGGAGGTCGAAGAAATCGGGGCGCTTCAGCGGGTCCCCCCCCGTCATGACCAGTTGCGGCGGAGGATCCCCGAAGGCCCGGAACTCCGCCAAGAGGGCCTTGGCGTCCTCCGTGCTGAGCTCCCTGGGGTCCCGTTGGGCGATGGCCTCGGCGCGACAATGCTTGCACGCGAGATCGCAGGCCCTCGTAAGCTCCCAGTAGACCAGCTTGGGGGCTTTGGCAAAGACCAGGCGATCTACTTCAGTGGCACAAGGGGGCATAACAATGGGCATGGGCCGGTCTCCTCATCTCTATCGGTGGGCGGAAGAGCATCACACTTGGATGTCGGGTCCGGACAGGCTTCAGCCTTCGACTCGTGCCTAGAGGCCATCGCCGGGAATGAGGATGACGCTCATCGCGAGTGGCGCCCTACACCAAGGCGAGGAATCGTTCGACTTCGAGCCATTCGGTCCCTGCAAGCCTTGCATTTCATGGGCAGAACCGAATCACGCTAGGTCCGCCTCATGGCATTCGCGAGCCAGCACATGCCGGTTTCCTCTGTCCCTCTCTCCCCTTCTTCCTGTTCGCGCTTAAGGAGGGCCTTCAGCAGGTCTATCTCGGTGATGATCCCGACGAGGCGTTCCCCGTCGAGAACCGGCAGCCCCCCGATCTTATGGGCCACGAGGAGGTTCGCCGCTGCCTCAATCGAGGTTTGCGGCGTCACACTGATCACCTCCCGGGTCATAACCATCTGCACCTGCAGCTTGTCGAGCAGGTAGGACATCTCATGGATTTCGAGGCCTGGGACCGGCGAAGGGAGGTTGCGGCGGATGTCCCGATCGGTAATGATCCCGACCAGCTTTCCATCGCTTACCACAGGCAGATGCCGGATCCGCTTCTCATCCAGGATGTGTTTCGCCACCATCACCCCTTCTTTGGGGCTGATGGTGATGACCTCCCTGGTCATCTTCTCGCCGACCCTCACGATCTGTTCCTTTCCCGGCGCTCTCGCCCGGACTTCTTCGCTCTCCAGATCCACTTTCCCCGTGGGCACCGCCTCCTCACCTTCTGGTCAAGTACGCCGCCAGGGCAAGAACCTGCACCGGGGCGATCATCCCTCTGCTCGCCTCAAGGAGACACAGGGGAAACCAAACACGCTTTTACAAGTCGAGTCGTCCCCGGTCCGCAGCAAGCCGCTTCCGGTTCGCTCATTGCCGCTCGGCAGGAACTTCAGTCGCTTCATCGACAGGGCAAAAGGCTTTCCGGCGACAGCTCAGCGAGTTCAGCAGGCCGCAGGGAGTCTCACCTTCCTCCAGAAACTCTACGGTAGGGATCCGAACCCGTCCCCGCCTCGCGAGTTCCGTGAGCCAGTACACGGCACAACACTCAGACACATCAAAACGAGAAGCGAAATCGGCGGGTGTGAGTTTTTGGTGTTTCCGCAAGAATTCGAGATACTCCCCCTCGATCTCCTCCTTCCAGCCAGGAATCATAGCCCCACCCCTCCCACGGTCAGGTAATCGGTAAATGACCCTGCCCCAGCAATTCCGCCCGCATGCCACAGGAGCAAGCCGGATGCCAGCCTGAACCCAATAATTCAGTAAGAGTCGGCGTGTATTAACTTGTTGATTATATTATCGAGTCCTGGAAACCATTGTGCCAAGGGTCGCCCAGAAAGCTCAGCGATATGGTGTCGCTGGGGAATTGCTGTCACAGGGAAGCCGGGCGAACTGATCCGGGGAGGTCGGCGCGGCTTTAGAAATCCGGCACCTTAAGCATGGGACATCGACACCCCAATGTCCTAGAGAATGTCTCAGCCATCAGACGTGCCTTTTCCTCCAACTCCATACGGATTCGATCATTCATGGCCTCTACATCCGGATTCATTTTTCGAAGCCTCTATCGGGCTTGGTGCCCTCAGGGCGTTCTATGGCACTTGAGCCATACATCCTTTCCGATCTCTGCCAGCTGCGAACGTTGATCAGGGCCTACTTTCTCGGCCTCCGCACCTTCGACCGGACGTCAAGGACATCATCGACCCAGGTGAAGGCTGCGACCGTCGTTGGCAAGCCGAGGGTCGGGATCGCCAGAAGGACTGAGTGCCTGATCTCCTCTGGCGATGCCCCCGCTTCGAGGGCCTTTCTGACATGGGAGTGAACGGCACCTTCTGAGCGGATGCCGATCGCCATTCCGAGCTTGATCAACTCCCTGGTCTTCGCACCCAAAGGGCCAGAGGTGTGACAGGCTACTCCAAGACGCTCATACGCCTCATGGGCCCTGGGGAATCGTTTCATGAACTGTTCAAAGGGTGCTGATAACTTCTGCTTCGGCATTTTCTCTCCTTTACGGATCCAGACATAAACCTATCTCGTCCAGCACCCTTTCGGGCCGCTCCCGCATCATTGGGCGAAGATGACATCGCAGGCCTGAGGGCCGACCCCAGCGATCTGTTCGAGATTTTCCCGGTCTACAGGTCCAAGCCAAAGATACTGCTGTCCTTCACGTGGGGTATACCCCTGACCGTTACATACCCCCAGCGCCCATCGAGTGCAATCAAAATCGCATGAGGGTCACCCCCCGTCCGAATTTTCGCTACGATCTTCCCTGCTGGGACATCGATCTTCGCGACGATCCTTGCTGCCCCACCATTCTGACCACGGTGGGCTTGGTCAAGAGCTCCACCTGACAGCCAGCGGCCCTCGATCTGTCAACGCCGAACCTCTTTCAAAGGTCGGTGTTCCCTGCTTTTCGACAGGCCAGACCTGTACGCCACCGAGGCCTTTCCAGCCGGTGTCCGTCGCGGTCGTCCTGTAGCGCGGTGGCCTACGTGTATATCGAGCGAATACGGTGTGAGGGAGCGCCTATTCTGGAAGATCGCCGGCAGCCGCTTTCCGGCGATGGAGTCGAAAACCTGCTTCAGCTGAACAGTCGCTGGGTGAGATTGGCTGACGGTGATCAGGGCTCCTCTCCCCGGATCAGCATCTCCAAGAGGTCGCTTTCTGTCACGATTCCGACCAGTTGATTCCCATTAACCACCGGAAGGCAGCCGATCTTCTCGCTCACCATCACCCTGGCGGCCTCGCGGATGGTCGTGTCGGGGGAGGCTGTGATGAGTCTGCGGGACATCACCTCCACGACCTTCAACTCGTCCATGAACTCCTCGCGCTCAGCCGTCGTCAACGGGGACTTCGATGAGGGGGCTGCCGTCCGAATATCTCTGTCGGTGACGATCCCGACCAGACGTTTGCCGTCCACGACCAGCAGGTGGCGAATCCGGTGCTGATCCAGGATCCGCCGGGCCCTGCGCAGCGAGGCCCCCTTGTCCACCGTCACCAGGTCCCGATGCATGATCTCCGACAGTTGTGTCACCTCTCCCGCCATCTCCACCTCAGCGCAGCGCGATTCCCCCGGGCTGCTTGCCGACCGGGATTTTTCCTACTCCCTCCTGGGACAACAGATTGATCACGGAGATATCATCCGATCCGGTGTTGGCCACAAAGGCGTAGCGGCCGTCGCCTGAGATCACGATGTCGCGGGGATGGGAGCCGACAGGGATCGTCCCCACCACGGCGCTGGTCCGGGTGGAGATGATCGACACATCGTTGGAGGCCATATTGGTCACGTAAATGTAGCTCCCCGATGGGGTGATGTCGGCATCGCTTGGCTCCTTTCCCACAGGGATCGTGGCCATCACCTGACGATTCGCCATCTGAAGGATGCTCACGTCGTTCGACGCCCGGTTCAACACATAGGCGAACCCTCCGCCAGGACCGAACACAACGTGGTGGGGATCATCGCCGACGGGGATCCGGCGCAACACCTTGTGGGTTCCGGCATCGATGACGGTGATACTGTTCGAACCCGCCCCGGAAACGAGGAGATACTTCCCATCCGTGGAGACCGCGACAGCATACGGCTTCACGCCGGCCGGCAGCTCCGATGCGACCACATTCAAGGAGAGGTTCAAGACGGCGACGGTGTTGGAGCGCTCGCTTGGGACATACGCGTGGCCGCCGTCTGGGGAGATGTCGATCTTGGTGGGGAGTTCTCCCACTGGTATCAGCGCCACCTTCTTCCCGGTGGCAGCCTCGATCACAGTAACGCGGCTGTCCAGGCTATTGGTCACATAGGCATACGTGCCGGCATACCCGAAGACGGTCTGGCCTCCTGGCCCGGTGGCATTGGGCACCACGGCGACGACCGAGTGTGTCGATAACGCGACAATCCAGAGCTCTCCGGAACGGCCGCAGGTGACGAAGGCATGGCGCCGGTCCGGGCTGATCGCGACATGCTGGGGTCCTTCGCCCACCGGGATGGTGGCTGTCACCTTCATCGACTCGACATCGATGACCGAGACCGTATTCGAGCCCTCGTTGGCCACATAGAGCGCCTGTGTCCCGCGGACGCCCACCCTGTGCGCGAGGGTGTCCGTGACGGAGACCAGCAGCCAGGCTGCCGCCAGCAGGCCGATCTTCATGGCACCTCGGACGCGAGTCATGCCATCTCTCCTTTCTCGTCTCCCAGTCTGGTTCTCGAGCCGCCTTGATCCGTTCCCGCTCCGAGTCGCTTATTGGGCGCAAGGGCGACCCGGACGATCTGGTCCAGGTCTTCGAGATCAAGCGGCTTGAGAAAGTAGTAGAAAACGCCGTGCTGAAGGATCTCGCGGCCCGTTTCGACGGAGGGGTCGCCGGAAAAGACGACCACTGGAAGGCGAGGCCGCATCTTTCGAAGGATCTCCACCGTCTTGGGGCCGGAGGGATCCTGGATTGAGATGTCCAGAATGACCAGGCTGATATTTCTCTCGGCGATGGAGAGCAGGGCATCGCTGCCCCGCTCCACGGCAACGGTCTTATACCCCTGACCTGAGAAGCGTCCCCGGAGTTCCTGCCCGGTCAACGGCTCCGGGGTGGCGATCAAAATCATCCGATGATCCATCGTGCCGGGTCTCCCTTAAACCCCTCGTTGGTTCCCCTCGGAAAGCAATGCCGGTGCCAACGATCCGATGGCGCGTACAGGCCGCGATTGCCGGCCTAATTCTGTGAATCCATTAGCTTTCACGCGGAGACCCCGACCAACCAGCGGCAGGAAAGACCGGGGTCTCCTAGTCAGTCAGGGAAGGGCTGCCCCACTTCGAAATGCAGCAAGACGACTAACCGATTGAAAACTAACGAAAGGGATTCTGTGACAGGCGTGCCCCACTGAGAGACAAGATGTCCCTGCAGAATGCAATGCCGCCGGTCGCTGGTCGTACCAATCCCCCCCAGGATTGGTGAAATGGGCGCGCGTCCGGGCCAGGTTGTCCCGATCATAGGGCACGCGGCGCCGACGTGACGTATCAGAGATATGCACGGGGCCACCAAGCCTGCCTGTAGGATCGCGGACTTCATCAAATCGCTGCGGTGTACGTGCCGGAAGGGGGAGGCCTCGGTTCATAGAGGTGCATGATGGAAGCGAGCAAGGCGGGCGGTGCAGCGCACAACAAGACGATGAACCCCGGACAATGGCGCTATCACATCATGCTCACCCCATCTACAATGATGTCGTCCGTTCAACCTCTCGGGAAGATGGTGCCTGCTGCAAACACGTGATCGTGTGCCGCGCAATCATCAGCTCCTCGTCGGTCGGGATCACCCAGACCGAAACAGCGCTGTCGTCTCGGGTGATCCTCGGTCCTCCTCTGAGGTTGGCTGCCTCATCAAGACGAACTCCCAGCCACTTCGCGTCTTCGCAGACCCTCGCCCTGATCGCGGAGGCGTGCTCCCCAATGCCGGCGGTGAAGACAAGAACGTCGAGTCCTCCGAGAGACGCGACAAGGGATCCCAGCTCCCGCCCAATCCGGTACACGAAGAGGTCAACCGCTTCAGCAGCGCGCGGTTCGCGACTTTCCAGCAGTTCGCGCATGTCGCTGCTGATTCCAGAGACGCCGAGAAGGCCCGACCTGTGGTACAACAGGTCCGTCACCGCCGCGACGTCCATCCCCTGCTCGCTCATCAGGTAGAGGATGACCCCCGGGTCAATGGCACCGCAGCGTGTCCCCATCGGCAGGCCTTCGAGAGCGGTAAACCCCATGGTTGTGGCGATGCTCTTGCGACCTTTCATGGCGCACATGCTGGCCCCATTCCCCAGATGGGCGACCACAGCCCGACCATCGGCCGCAGGGCCGGCGACTCCGGGCAGGGCGTGGGCGATGTATTCGTAGGAAAGCCCATGAAAGCCGTAGCGCTTCATCCCCGCCTCTGACAAGGCACGTGGCAACGCGAATGCCTGGGCGACCGGCCCCTGCGTCCGATGGAATGCGGTATCGAAACAGGCCACCTGCGGTAGCTCCGGCTTCATCTTGACCAGGGCCTTGATGGCGGCGATGTTATGCGGTTGGTGTAACGGGGCCAGCGGAACGAGCTTCTCTAATCGGCTGATCACTGCCGATTCGATCAGCACGGGTGCCGAAAATAGCACGCCACCGTGGACCACGCGGTGACCCGCCGCCATGATGGCCAATCCAGCAGCATGGCCATCGATCCAACCCAGCAAGACCGCAAGGGCATCTTCGTGGTTGAGATCGCCTGCGGCTCTTGACCTGACACGCTCCTCCGCCAGGTGCTTGCCCGTAGAATCGCTCACAACAAAGCGTGGCTGGGCGCCGATCCCTTCGACCTCCCCACGGTAGACGAGAGCAAGCGATCGCTGCTCGCCCTCAAGCGCAAAAATGGAGAATTTGATGCTCGACGAGCCGGCATTGAGCACCAGGATGACCTCGGTCATATCGCCGTTGTCCTCTTATAACGCGCCAGCAGCAGGGCAATCGCGCAGGAGGCCATCCGGCTGATGGTCTTGTCCGCGCGGCTCGTCAGCACAATCGGGACGCGCGCGCCGAGGACGATGCCCGCGGACTGCGCCTCGGCCAGGTATTCCAGCTGCTTTGCCAGCATATTGCCCGATTCGAGGTCCGGGACCACCAGGATGTCGGCCCTTCCGGCGACCGGCGAAACGATCCCCTTGACCTTCGCAGCCTCCTCTGACACGGCGTTATCAAACGCAAGCGGGCCGTCAACGACTCCCCCGGTGATCTGCCTGCGATCCGCCATCTTGCAGAGGGCCGCAGCCTCGATGGTGGACCGAAGCTTCGCGCTCACCGTTTCAACGGCCGACAGGATCGCGACCTTCGGGTTTTCATATCCTAGGACGAGGGCCAGGTCGATGGCGTTTTGGACGATGTCGCGCTTATCATCCAGGTCGGGATAGATGTTGATGGCGGCATCTGTGATGAACAGCGGCCGCGGGTAGGTGGGGACATCCATCACAAAGACATGGCTGATCCGACGGGCCGTCCCGAGGCCGGTCTCCTTTGCAATCACCTCATGCATGAGCTCGTCGGTGTGCAGGCTCCCCTTCATCAATGCCTCGACCTCGCCTGCACGCGCCATGGCCACGGCCTTGGCGGCAGCCTCATGGCTATGCCTCGTCGGAACCACCGTGTACGGCGAGAGGTCCACACCCTCAGATTCGGCAACCGCGCGGATCTTGGCTTCGGGGCCAACTAGAACCGGAATGATCAGATCGGCCTCAGCCGCGTCGATCGCGCCAAGAAGCGAGTTCCTGTCAACCGGATGCACGACCGCCGTGCGGATCGGATCCAACCCTTTGGTACGGGCGATCAGTTGCTGGTACCGTGCCCCTCGGTCGTGCATGTGGACCGCCGGGAGGATGATGCGTGGACGTTTTACCTTCTCCGTCGGGGCGAGCACCTCCGCGCTGCCGCTGATGACCACCTCGCCCTGTTGATTGACGCATCGACAATCGAAGGTGACCCGGTGCTTTTCCTGGTCCTTGGCGGTGGCAGTGACGGAGACCGTGATGGTGTCCCCTAGGGCGACTGGCCTTCTGAAATCCAGCGTTTGACCGAGATAAATCGTGCCGGGGCCGGGGAGCTTGGTGCCAAGCAGGGTGGAGATCAGAGATCCACCCCACATGCCATGGGCGATGATCTTGTGGAACATGTCGCTCTTGGCATATTGCGCATCCACATGAGCGGGATTGACGTCGCCTGACATGAATGCGAAGAGGTTGATGTCATCCATTGTCAGCGTGCGGCTCAGGCTGGCTGAATCGCCGACGCTTATTTCATCGAAGGTTCGGTTCTCGATGTATTCCATAGAGCGGTTCCTCCGGAGGCATCCGCGTTAGCCGACGATGTGGTAGCCCGCATCGACGTAGGTCGTGTTACCGGTCAATGATTTGGCCCAGTCGCCCACCAAGAAAGCCGCCAGGGCCCCGACATCTTCAATGCTGACAAGGTGGTGTTTGAGCGCTCGTGCAGCAGCCCGTTCGAGGAGTTCATCGAATCGGTCGATCCCGGAAGCCGCCCGGGTCTTTAATGGGCCGGGTGAGATCGCGTGGACCCTGATCCCCTTGGAGCCGAGTTCAGCGGCCAGATAGCGAACCGCGCTTTCAAGGGCTGCCTTGACCGGTCCCATGAGATTGTAATGCTCAACCACCTTCTCAGAACCGTAAAAGGTCACCGTCAGCAGACAGCCCCCCTCCGTGGCTCCTACTCCTGCAGGACATAGCTTCCCGGCGCGTCCTCAAGCGGCGGAAAGCCCCGGTCGGGCGCACCCATCGGCGGGGGCGCCACCCGTTCGCTCGAATGTTCCGCCAACCAGCGCTCCCACGCCAGCCACCAGGACCCTTCATGTTGGGGTGTGACAGCCTGCCAGGTTTCGGGATCGGGATGTTTCTCGCCCTCTTTATGGGTCGCCATCTGGTAGCTCCGCTTCGGATGGCCCGGCTCGCTCACGATCCCGGCATTGTGGCCGCCGGTGGTCAGGACAAAGGTGACGTCGGTGTCGGCGAACAGATGGATCTTGAAGACCGAGCGCCAGGGCGCTACATGGTCTCTCACGGTGCCCACCGCGAAGATGGGCGCGCGGATATCAGCAAGGGTGACCGGATGGCCCCCAACCTTGTACCGTCCCTCGGCCAGATCGTTGTTGAGAAAGAGGCTTCGCAGATACTCGGAGTGCATCCGATAGGGCATGCGGGTAGCGTCGGCGTTCCAGGCCATCAGGTCGGTCATCGGCTCCCGCTGGCCCAGCAGATAGTCGTGCACCATGCGCGACCAGATCAGGTCGTTGGAGCGCAAGATCTGGAAGGCGCCCGCCGTCTGCTTCGTGTCCAGGTAGCCCTGATCCCACATGATATCTTCCAGATAGGTGACCTGGGTCTCGTCGATGAAGAGCATCAGCTCGCCCGCCTCTGTGAAGTCGGTCTCCGCTGCCAAGAGGGTCACGCTATTGAGGCGGTCATCGCCATCCCGGGCCATGGCTGCAGCCGCGATCGAGAGGAGCGTCCCGCCGAGGCAGTATCCCGCCGCGCGGACCTTGCGCTCAGGGAGGATTCCAGAGATCGCCCGTAGCGCCTCCATGATGCCGATGGTGCGGTAGTCCTCCATGCCGAGATCGCGCTCTTCCGGCCCCGGATTTTTCCAGGAGATCATAAAGACCGTGTGCCCCCGATCGACCAGATACTTGACGAGCGAGTTGTTGGGAGAGAGATCAAGGATGTAGTACTTCATGATCCAGGCGGGCACGATCAGGATCGGCTCGGCGTAGACGGTCTCGGTCGTCGGCTCATACTGGATGAGCTCGATGAGCTGGTTGCGATAAATCACCTTGCCGGGAGTGTTCGCCACCGTCTCCCCCACCTTGAACGCCTCGGTCCCCACGGGCTTCTGCCTTGAGATAGCGCGTTCCCAGTCCTCGATGAGGTTAATCGCGCCGCGAATCAGATTGGTCCCGCCCTGCTCGATCGTGGCCTGCAAGATCTCGGGATTGGTCATCGGAAAGTTCGCCGGCGCAAAGAGATCGAGAAGCTGGCGCGAGACAAACGACACGACATCCTCTGCGTGGCGGGAGACTCCATGCACCCCGGTGGTCGCGCTATGCCACCACTGCTCTAAGAGGAGGAAGGACTCGTAGTAGAGGTTAAACGGCCAGCGGCTCCACTCTGCGCTGGCAAAGCGGTGATCCTGGGGGAGCGGTTCGATGGCGGGTGGGGTGGTCGGGTCGGTAGCGGCCCGGGCGGTGTAGAAACCGAACCGGAACGCCTTGCGCAGCATGTTTCTGACGAGCTCCTGCTGTTTGCCAGGAGCCAGGGTCAGGTGCACCAGCCAGTCGAGGTAGGCAAGCATCAGCCCAGTCGGCGACACGCCCAGGGTGAGGCGTCCCAACCTTGCACGAAAGAGGCGGTCGATATTGGTAGCGCTGTCGACCGCGGGATCGGGTTGTTGGGTTTCGGTCATGTCATTTCTCCTGTCCAGTACCTCCTCACTCGATACCAATGAGGGCTTCCGACAGATACCTCTTGATGCTGACGCCGCTCTTTCTCGACCGTTCAGATGTTCCCCTAAGCGGGGATCAAAAGAGCCCGCCCATGGCGCACATTCTACAGCAGAGCGAAGGCAATTCGAACAATGCTACGGCTACGCCTGAGATGACACCCTTTCCCATCACCGTTCATGGATCACTGCTCGCCGCCCATCGTGTGAACGATGAAACCCTGCCCAGCAGAGGCATACCGAGCCCCGACGGCGTGCTGCCAGCGAGGCTCGGGTTGTTGGTCATTTGCCTGTGACGCATTCGAACCGATGCATGCGCAATGCTGCTATACTACCTGCCTCGTATCTCTTACCGATTTCATTGTCCCCAGGGCGGGCCGCCTCACTTGCTCAGCTTCTGGAAGTCGTGAGCGTACCCCGAGCTCCCGTACACAGTGTAGCGGATCCTGTCGCCCGGAACGATCCCCAACGCATCCAACGTCCAGCGACCGGTTGGGCCAAGTTGATAGGTATACTTCCCATCCTCTTCGTGCACGGTGATTTCGGTAAAGCTCATCTCGAGGAGCTGTCCCTCCCGGACAATCCGAGTGACATCAATCGCCCTAGCGAATGGGGCGACGAGACCGAGGGTCGTCGCCATAAGCGCTATGACGATGACTGCGGGGAGAATTTTCCTGCTGGCTCGCATATCGTTCCTCCTCCTGAAGATGCGGGTTGCTGCCGGCAGGGTTCCCCATCTACTGCTCGGTGTCGGATCCACGCCGGTCGCAGAGCCCCTCGCCTCACGGCCACGACAACGTCTCAGTCGGCCGTGGCTTCAAGGAATCGGCAGCGCTCGCGCCGTTCCTTTCGCTGCCCTGTCGGTCTTCGTGAGAGATGCCTGGCGCAGGCAAAACGCCATGGAGCGGAGTCATTCCGTCGCTATCTGACTGTGATCTTCCCACGGGTGCAAGGGTCCGACAGGCCCCCCTTCGGGATATGCATGTGATAGCGGTACTCTCCCGGGACCTTGAAGGTTGCGGCAAAGTCTCCCTGTTCGGTAATGCTCAGGCGAACGCCTTCCGCGGTCGGCGTGAACTCAAACTCTGGTTTGGCTACGCCCATAGCCTTCCAGATGACCTGCTCGCCTCGCTGAACGGTTACCTCTTCGGGGCTTATGGAACACTCCTCAACCTTCACGATGGTGGCCGCCGCCGACTTACCAGCTATCAGAGTTACACCAAGCACCAGCAACGCGGTCACAAGATGCAGGCCAGCTGCCTTCGTCTTCATCTTCATCATCTCCTTTGCCTGATAGTCCGTGTGACCTCGGCCCGACCCATGGGTTCTGGGTCCGGCTTGGGCGAGATAACGATCGCTTATGTCGGCCATACCCCAGCCCGCCAGCTCTTTAGAGAGCAACGCTAGTGCCAACGGCCACAGGACACAAGCGGCAGTGAATTGCTTGACCTAACCCTCTGATTTCCTTGCGTTTCACGCCATCACAGCTCGATCAGCGGTTGCTTCGGCTTACGCCCTTCTGGTATAAGGGTGGAAAGCGGTGCCCCACTCTTAGGCCGACCGAATTCGCTAACCAATTGAAAATTAAAGAAATGGACCCGGGGACAGCCATGCCCCAAAGGGACAACGAATCACCATGCCATTGCACTTCATGGGCTGCGCGTCCGAGAGCCTGGCCAGGGGTCGGTCTCCCGATACGGTCAGCGAGCCTGCCCCTCATTCGCGATATGCCTCCGGATCTGTCGGCCCCTCCACACCTCGAAGATCACCGGGTACACGATCAGCTCGAGAATGAACGACGTGACGACCCCCCCGATCATGGGGGCAGCGATCCGCTTCATCACGTCGGCCCCGGCGCCGTGGCTCCACATGATCGGGAGCAACCCCATCAGGATCGCCATGACAGTCATCATCTTCGGGCGGATCCGCTTCACCGCCCCCTCGCTGATCGCCTCTTGGAGGTCTTCCATCGTGCGCATGCGCCCCGCGTTGCGCCATTTCTCGTACGCATGGTCGAGATAGAGGAGCATGATGACCCCCGTTTCGGCATCGACGCCGGCCAGGGCGATGATCCCGACCCAGACCGCTACGCTGAGGTTGTATCCGAGCAGATAGATGAGCCAGAAGGCGCCGATGAGAGAGAAGGGCACCGCGAGCAGGACGATGAACACCTTGGTGACGCTCCCCGTGCTGAAATAGAGGAGGACAAAGACGATCAGGAGGGTGAGCGGGATGACAAGCTTCAGGCGCTCCTTGGCGCGTTCCATATACTCGAACTGCCCGCTCCAGATCAGGTGATACCCCTGGGGCACTTTGACCTTCTCGGCGACGACCCGCTGTGCCTCAGCGACATAGCCGCCGATATCCCGATCCGCGACATCGACATAGACGTAGCCGACGAGCTCGCCCGCCTCGCTCCGGATCAGGGTGGTGCCACTCGACAGCCTGAGATCGACAAGCTGGGTAATCGGAATCTGGGCGCCCATCGGCGTCGAGACCAGGACGCGCTTGAGCCCGTCCATGCTGTCGCGGAGCCCGCGGAAGTACCTGACGTTGACCGGGAATCGCTCGCGCCCCTCGACGGTGGTGGTCACGTTGCTGCCGCCGATGGCCGTCTCGATCACATCCTCCACATCAGCCACGGTGAGGCCATACCGGGCGATTTCGTCACGCTTGATCTCGAAGTCGAGGTAGTAGCCCCCCGCCACTCGCTCGGCAAAGACATTCCGGGTGCCTGGGACATGTTTGAGTGCCGTCTCGATCTCCAAGCCGATGCCCTGGATCGTTTCCAGCTTGGGCCCCAACACCTTGATGCCGACGGGGGTTCGGATTCCAGTGCTCAGCATGTCGGTCCTGGCCTTGATCGGCATGGTCCAGGC
>JBGQJI010000017.1:0-28562 GCA_041498975.1 Methylomirabilis sp. (SeqCode) | reverse complement strand
TCGATTCCCTCTGACAGCTCGACGAAGGCCCCGTAGTCGGTAAGGCTGACCACCTTGCCACGAACCCTGGAGCCGACCGGGAACCGTTGATTGACATCCTCCCAGGGATCCTTCGACCGCTGCTTGTAGCCAAGGGACACCCGTTCAGCCGCCCGATCGAACTTCAGGACCACGACCTCGGCGTCGTCGCCTACGGCGAAGAGTTCCGAGGGGTGACTGACGCGACCCCAGGACATATCGGTGATGTGAAGCAAACCGTCCAGTCCGCCAAGGTCGATGAACGCGCCATACTCGGTGATATTCTTGACCTTGCCCCTGATGACCTTCCCCTCCTCCAATGATTGCAAGGTCTTGTCTTTCAGGGCTCGCCTTTCTTCCTCGAGCAGCTCCCGACGAGAGAGGACGATGTTGCCTCGACGTTGGTTCAGTTTGATCACCTTCATCGGGAGGGTCTTCCCGATGAGCTTATCGAGATCGCGGACCGGCCGAAGATCAACTTGCGATCCTGGGAGGAAAGCCCTCACGCCGATGTCCACCATCAGGCCCCCTTTCGTACGGCCCAGGATCGTCCCGTTGATCACCTCACCCTTCTCATAGGAACGCCGAATATCGTCCCAAACCTTGATCTTCTCCGCCTTTTCCCTTGAGAGGACAATGAGACCGTCGCTATCCTCCTTCTGATCCAGGTAGACATCAACCGTATCACCAACCTTGATAGTGATTTCTCCAGAGGGAGTCTGGAACTCCTTGAGCGGGATGGTGCCCTCGGACTTGTAGCCGATATCAATCAGGACCATGTCGTTCCTCATCTCTAACACGGTCCCCTTGACGATCTCCCCCTCGACGATTTCCCGCAGGCTCTGGGCGTAAAGATCGACCATCTCCTGGGAAGATTCCTGGACGTTCAATTCACGGTCCAGATCGTCCGTCGATGGGTAAACCGTCTCCTCCAGCTTCTCCGCCTCAGGCATCATACCTTTTTCTTCCTCCCTTCGATGAGATGTTCATCCTGTCTGCCCCTTGATTTCTCGAGTCTCGGTCGGCACCGCATCTCCCGCGACGTGGGCCCGATCGCCCGATCCTCCAGCGCCGCCCTTCGACCGATTCCTCAGGGCGGCGATCCTCTCCATGATTGTGTGGCTGAACGCAACAACCTGCCCCTGCCTTTGGCCCACCTGCACATCTGCAAAGCGAAACGGGGCCCCGAACGTGACAGTGATCTGATGGGGCCTGAAAAACCTGGCGCCTCTCGGAAGCGCCTTTTCCGTTCCGCAATGATACGCAGGAATCACCGGAGCTCCCGTTCGTGCCGCAATCAGCGCGATGCCGGGCTTGGCGGGCCCCAATCGACTTCCATCCCCCCGGGTCCCCTCGGGGAAGATCACGACGATCTCGCCTCGCTGCAGGAGGGAAATCGCCCAGTTCATGGCCTGCCGGTCGCTCCGCCGCCGGTCAACCGGAAAGGCTTGGTACTGCCTGAGCAGCCAACCAAGTGGGCGAAAGCGGAACAACTCCTCCTTGGCCATGAAGTGGACGTGCCGCTGTATCGCGACCCCGACGATGAATGGATCCAGATAGCTGACGTGGTTTGCCGCGACGATAGCGGAGCCCGTCAGGGGGATGAACTCCCTCCCCTTGACACGGAGGCGGCAGAGACCCTTCGCAACGCCGAGGCAAAACAGCCGGGTCGCTACATAAGGCAGTCGCCGGATCGCCCTATTGAGCGAAAAGCCCTGAAAAAACGCGGGTTTCATAGTATACATCCGCCTCCGAGGAATGCAAGAAAAAAATGCGGGCCCCTACATGGAACCCTTCGAGGCGGCTATCCTCCGCTTGATTTCCTCTTCCATCGCATCGGCAACCTGATCAGCATTGAGCTCAGAGGTCTCGATCCTGACGGCATCATCTGCCTTTCGGAGGGGCGAGGCGACTCGCCCCATGTCCCTGGCGTCTCGCACCCTGATCTCCTCGGCGAGTTCCTCCAATCTTCGGGTCACACCGGCAGCCTGGGCCTGCTGTAGACGACGCTTCGCACGCACCTCTAGACGAGCCTCCAAGTAGAACTTCACATCGGCGTCCGGGAAGACGACTGTGCCGATATCGCGCCCATCCATCACCACCCCTCCCTTCGCCGCCATCTCCCTCTGTCGCGCCACCATTCCGCGACGGACGCTGGCAAGCGTCGAGACCTTGGAGGAGGCTTGCTCCACTGCTCGCTCCCTGATCTGCCGGCTCACGTCCTGTCCATCGACAAGAATCCGCTCCCGATCACCCGAGGGCTCGAACGCGATGGAGATCGCGTCCGCGAGACCGCTTACGGATCGCTCGTCCTCAAGGTCAAGTCCTGCCTGGAGCGCCTTCCAGGCCACTGCCCGATACATCGCACCGCTATCGATGTAGCGGTACCCAAGCCGCCTGGCCAGCAGCCGAGCGGCGGTGCTTTTCCCGGCCCCAACTGGCCCGTCGATGGCAATAATGACGTGGCCACCCCCTCGTGTCGCTCCTCTAGTATCTGGCGTTGGCGGGATGGGCATCAGCCCTCCGGGGAATCGGCCGCCCCACGCCGGATTGCCTCCAACTGTTCCCAGAAACCAGGGAACGAGCTGCTGACACAGAGCGGATCAGAGATGCTGGTACTCCCCCTCGCCGCCAGCCCTGCCACGGCCAGGGCCATGGCGATCCGGTGGTCGCCCCAACTGTCGCAGTCACACCCGGAGAGAAGACCGCCTCCCTGGAGGAGCAACCCATCCGGTCGCTCCTCCACCTGGGCGCCGAAACGACGCAGCTCTTTCGCAATGGCCGCCAGCCGGTCAACCTCTTTGACCCGCAGTTCTGCCGCATCCCGAATGATGGTGGGGCCTTTTGCGAACGCCGCAGCCACGGCAAACGCCGGGATCTCGTCGATCATGCGCGGGATGAGGACACCGTCGACTTCAGTCCCGTGCAGCTCCTGACCTCTGACGAAGAGGTCTGCGACCGGCTCGCCCGAGATGACGCGGCTCTCGCCCACCTCGATCCCCGCCCCCATCAAGGCCAGCGCATCAAGCAGGCCGGTGCGCGTCGGGTTGATTCCCACTCTTCGCAAGGTCAGCTCCGACCCGGGAATGAGGATGGCAGCCACGAGAAAGAAGGCGGCGGCCGAGAAGTCGCCCGGGACAGTCAGGCGGAAGGCCGGGATCGTCGTGACCCCACGGGTGCGCACGGTCAGGCCGTTGCGCCGAATCGGCATCCCGACTGCTTCGAACATCCTTTCCGTGTGATCACGGGACAACGACGGCTCCGTGACCGTCGTCTCCCCCTCAGCGAACAGCCCTGCAAAAAGGATCGCGGACTTGACCTGTGCGCTGGCGATCGGACTCACATAGTCAATCGTCTTGAGGCGTGATCCCAGGATGCCGAGAGGGGGGAGATTTCCCCCGTCACGGCCGAGGATCGTCGCCCCCATCGACCTGAGGGGTGCGGCAACTCTGGCCATCGGCCGTTTGCGGAGGTATTGGTCGCCGGTCAACACCGAGAAGAAGGGCTGCGCGGCCAACACTCCGGCCAACAGGCGCATCGTTGTCCCGGAGTTACCCGCGTCGAGGACGTCTTCCGGTTCTCTCAAACCGCGGAGGCTGCAGCCCCGGATCAGAAGCCGATCATTACCCTGCTCCTCGATGGCGGCCCCCATGGCACCCAACGCGGCGGCGGTGCGTCGGCAGTCATCGCTCCGCAGGGCCCCGGTGATCTCGGTGACGCCGTCGGCCAGCGACGCGAGGATGATCGCGCGGTGGGTGATCGACTTGTCGCCGGGAAGAGTCAGCTCGCCTTTGAGCGGCCCCGCCGGGAGAATCCGCATCCGGTTTACACCGATCTGGTCCATGCGTTCTCTATTCGCTGGATCAACGAGCCCAGCGCCCGTTGGCTGAAGGTTGGTCCCTCCACGCGATGCCACTCCAGCCCTTCTTCGTGGCGGAACCATGTGAGCTGGCGCTTGGCGTACCGCCTGGTGTCACGCTTGAGACAGGCGACCGCGTGGTCAAGGGTGGTGTGCCCTTTCAGGTGCCCGATCAAATGACGATAGCCGATGGCCCGCAGAGGCTTGAGCGCGGGAGAGAAACCGCGATCGAGCAGCCCACGAACTTCGTCTAGGAATCCCCTGGCCAGCATCTCCCCTACCCTCGCCTCGATCCTCTGGTACAACTCCCGCCGATCCCGCTCAAGTCCAAGCAGGAGGACGGGTCCCTCGAGAGGCTTATGAGCCCGTCGCGCCGCCGCCCTGAGGGCGGAGATGGGGCGGCCGCTCATCGTGACGACTTCGAGCGCTCGCACGATCCGGAACAGATCGTTCGGGTGGATGGCAGCAGCCGCCTCGGCATCGAGAGCCTGAAGCCGGCGGTGAAGGGTCGGCGCACCCGCCCGCGCTGCATCCTCACGCAACGCTTCCCTGAAGGATCTCTCCTCTCCCGGCCCATCGAACAGGCCACGCACGAGCGCCCGGACATAGAGACCGGTCCCACCCACCACGATCGGCAAGTGCCCGCGCCCACGGATGTCACAAACGGCAACGCGCGCCAGTCGGCCATAGTCGGCAGCCGTAAACGACTGGTCGGGGTCCACAAGATCTACGAGGTGATGCCGGGCCCCCTGCCGCTCTTCTGCGCGGGGCTTCCCTGTCCCGATGTCAAGGCCACGATAGACCTGCATCGAGTCCGCGGCGACGATCTCGCCCCCCATCCTCTCCGCAAGGGCGAGGGCCAAGTCCGATTTCCCGACCGCGGTCGGCCCGACGATCACGATAAGCGGTAACGGTGTCAAGCAGTCAGTGCCTCCTGCCACGCCTGTCCCGAATCGATTATACACCAGACGACGAGGCCATTCACGCTGATCGCCACTGCTGGGGGATGTTCGGGGTCCATGGACAGAAGCGCAGGAGCCCACACGGCAGAACGCAGTGGACCCTCAGGTTATTGTGGCAGCTTCAAGGCCTGCAGGATCCGGCGTGGAGCTTCAGACTTATTGAGGACGTAGAAATGAAGGCCCGGGATGCCCGAGTCAAGGAGCTCCTGACATTGCCGGATCGCGTAGTGTACCCCCACACCCAACTGCCCGTCGGGATCATCCCGATAGCGTTCCAGGTCGGCAAGAAATGGTGCCGGCAGCTTGGCCCCGCAAAGGGAGGCTATACGCCGAACCTGCCCCAAATTGATCACCGGCAGGATGCCTGGAACCAAGGGCACCGCGATGCCGGCTTCCCTGTAACGAGTGCGAAACTCGAAGAAGTCAGCGTTGCAATAGAAGAGCTGCGTAATCACCGCATCGGCTCCCGCTTCGACCTTCCGCTTCAGGTTCGACAGATCAACCTCAGGACTCGGCGCCTCCTGATGTATTTCGGGGTAGCCCGCGACTGCGATGCTGAAATGAGGGAACTCACGGCGAATCAGCGTCACCAGCTCGTTGGCGTATGCAAGCCCGCCTTGAGGTTTCTTGAAAGCTGCCTGTCCTTCGGGAGGATCGCCCCGCAAGGCGATGATATTTTCGATGCCACAATCGGTGGCATCCTTCAGCCACTGGCGGATCTCTTCCTCCGTCGATTCCACGCAGGTCCGGTGAGCTGCCGTCGTGACACCGAACGTCTTGCCGATCTTCACAGTCAGCTCCAACGTCTTGTCCCGCGTCGCTCCTCCTGCACCGTAGGTGCACGACACAAAGGACGGCCGAAAGACCATCAGGACTTCGAGGGCAGCAAATAACTGAGCCTCTCCGGCGGCGGACTTGGGAGGGAATATCTCGAAGGAGAGACCAAACTTTCCGTTGCCGTACACGTCTACGATCTTCATTCGGATCAGCGAACACCCCTGTACCGGTGAAACAGCAATGACACAGTCGCAGGACTCCGATCTACTGCCAGCGTACCTTCACATCGCCTGCAAAGCGCTCGTACTCACGCACCGGCAAGATCTCCTCGATTTCGAGATGATGCGCCATCGGCAGGCCGGCCATGATGATCCGATCTAACTCGTCGTGAGATTCGACATCCAGAATGCCCACCACGCGGCGTTGCCCGCAGACCTTGTAAAGCGCGACGGCCTTGCCGGCAGCCACGGCCCCCAGTGCCGCTTCCGCCTCCTTCTCCCAAGCATTCCAGAAGTCATCCAGCGACAGCTCCTTGGGCTCAACACGAACCTTGACGAAGAACAGCATCTCCGATTTCTCCTTCCATGCTAAGTGATGAACAGACGATGTTGATCGGACAGGCCCGCCATGCGGACAAGGGGGCCCCCACCTCGGAAGCCTGGCGCGGCCTGATGGCCAGCGTATGGCAGCCTCCCCATTCAGCGTCGAGGCAAGTCATGGGGTGTCAAGAGATCGTGGCCAATCCTTGAGTCCGAGCCCCCCTCGCCGTGACCGAGCGAGCTCGAGGATCAGTGCTGGCGTGCGGGGCTGGGGGCGCGCAGTGTGCGTGCCCCCCGGCGAACCCATTCGCTGTGTGGCCGATCAGGGGATCTTGGTGGCAAATACAAAGGCCCTCGCCGGCGTCGTGCCCATTTGCGAGGGCCTGTCCTCTGCTCGTGTCACCCTCGGAGACGTGCAGACCTGAACGCGTCGATCCCGCTGCCTCCTCCCCGATGAGGTTTGACCATCAGTGTTTGCCGGGGCCTTTGATCCAGGACATCATCGACCGAAGCTCCTTGCCAACCTTTTCGATCGGATGATTGGCGTCCTTCTTGCGCATCGCAAGGAAGCTGGGGCGACCGGCCTGGTTCTCGAGGATCCACTCCCGCGCGAAGGTGCCGTTCTGGACCTCGTCTAGGATCTTTCGCATCTCGGTTTTGACCCGGTCGTCGATGACGCGAGGGCCGCGGCTGTAGTCGCCGTACTCCGCGGTGTCGCTGATCGAGTAGCGCATGTAGGCCAAGCCGCCCTGATAAATCAGGTCAACGATCAGCTTCAGCTCATGCATGCACTCGAAGAATGCGACTTCTGGCTGGTAGCCGGCGCTCACCAACGTCTCAAATGCGGCCTTGACCAGGGCCGAGATCCCGCCACACAACACTGTCTGCTCGCCGAACAGGTCGGTCTCGGTTTCCTCGCGGAACGTGGTCTCCAGAACCCCGGCTCTCGTGCAACCGATCCCCTTGGCATAGGCCAGTGCGACCTCCCGTGCCTTCCCGGAAACGTCCTGGTGGACGGCCAGCAGGGCTGGGACACCGGCCCCTTCGGTGAAGACCTGACGCATCAGGTGCCCCGGCGCCTTGGGCGCGATCATCGAGACGTCCACGGTCGGCGGAGGGAGGATCTGATGGAAGTGGATGTTGAACCCATGGGCGAACATCAGCGTCTTGCCCGGCTTTAGCGCCTTCTCGATCGCCTCATGGTACACCTGTCTGTGGGTCTGGTCTGGCAGCAGAATCATGATGACGTCGCCGGTTTGGGCAGCCTCGTCGCAGGTTCCGACCTTCAGGCCGTCGGACTTGGCCTTGTCCCACGACCGGCTTCCTTTGTAGAGACCGACGATCACATCCATTCCGCTGTCCTTGAAATTCAGGGCGTGGGCATGGCCTTGGCTGCCGTACCCCATGATCGCGATCGTTTTTCCCTTCAGCAGAGTGAGATCAGCGTCTTTGTCATAGTAGAGCCGTGCCATCGTTGCCCCTCCCTCTCCTACAGGTAGGCCTGGGTCGTGAGGTTGAGCAGTCGCGCGTTCAGGCCGACAACCTGCTCGTTATCCACGGGGACATCCACCAGAATCGACCTGCCCGCCGGCGTATTGCAGGCATCCATGATCTCCTTGAGGTTACTCAGATCCGGCTTCAGATAGAATCCCTCCCACCCATGAGCCTTTGCCGCGGCAACAAAGTCGATGCTCGGCAACTTCGAGTGGTAGCGGGGCTTCTCGACTGTTGGGATGATGACCTCCAAACCTTTGTCCACGATCCCGTATGTCCCGTTATTGATGATGAACACACGAAGATCCAGTTTTGCCGCCTCGGCCAAGCAACCGCCGAAGAGTCGCCAGCATCCATCTCCTGAGAAAATAAATGTATGGAGACTCGGATCTGCCAGCTTGGCGCCAACCCCCAGTCCGAATGCACCACCCATGGCAGAGCCATGATGCATGGTCCAGAACTTGATATTCGGGTCGGGCCGCTGCGTGACATACTGGCGATCCTTGTAGGAGATGCACACGTCATCGAATCCGATGCTGTTCGGTTGCCAGTGCTTCGGCAACTCTTCGTAGAAAGACATGAAGTCCACACAATCCTTTCTGACGTCTCGCCATACCTCCCGGAAGTTCAGATTGTCCGGTCTCTCAACCTTCGGCCTGTCCTTCGCGACACCCATACTCTTCAACCGAGGGATGACCTCTTCGAGCGCAAAGGCGATATCGCCACGGATTTTTGTGTATCCCCCCTTGCACCGGTGCCGGAAATCGCCCTTGATCTCGCCATAGCCGTGCATGTACGCGCCGAAGTGCCACATCCATTTCGCTGGAATGCTCTCGAGATTGATCGAATACTCTCCAGGGCAGAATCCGAGCGTGATAAGAATATCGTCCTGATTCATGCTCCGCCAGAGTTCCATGGCCTTGTCGTTGCCGCCGAACATGATGTACCCATAGCCATACGGGTTCTTGCGGGAAACGGCGTTGGCCCCGTTGATGGACCAGACGGTGGGAGCTTGCAGGAGTTCGGAAAGCTCCGTGCTCAGCTCCTGGATGTTCGGACAAAACGCTGCTTCCTCGCCCACGTAGATAATCACCCGTCGTTTCTTCGCCATCGGCGGGAACTCTCTGAGGAACGCCTCTATATCTTCTTTGTGGAGTATGCGCGGCTTTTCAGTCCTGGGAACATCCACCTGAATCTCTCTCGCCAGGATGTCGGGGTGGAATGCAATGGCGACGGGCCGCGACTCGTGCAAAATGTCTTGTGCCCTTATGAGGTCCCGTTGAAGCCGGTTGATGTTATCGATGACGATACACCCGTCCCCTAACTCAGCTTGAAGCTGCGGCACAATGTTCATGCCATATTCCGAGACATCCTGCAGGGGCGCCTTCCCGATCGAGCCGGTTGAGTTCAAGGCGATGAGAAACAGCGCGGGGATGTTGTGCAGTTTGGCCTCGGTGATGCCGCTGGATCCGAGCTTCGTTGCCGCCCCGGTCGTCGTGATCGAGCCGGCAATTCGACCGGAGGCCAAGTAATAGCCCAATGGCATGAAACCCGACACGTATTCACCCATCGTCAAGAGCCGGGGAACGCCATCCGTCACCTGCGACAGGTCGGTCAGCGGGACGAGATACTTTGTGACATGCACGACTCCCCCACCATTCACACCACTGTAATGCACGACCCCCCACTCCCGGAGCGTCTCGATCAGGGCAAAGTTTCCAACATTCCTCTCCAGACCTGGACCGCCTACAACGGTTGTGGTCATCTCCTTCTCGACCTCCCTTTCCTCGTCACTTGTCTAGTGGATTTCGCCGATCTCAGTCCCAAGCCCCTCGAATGGCGCCTCCTGTGGAGACTCGATCTCTTTCTCTAACTCCCATATATTTATAGCGGGAAACCCTTGCCCCATCCCACCCCCGAGCGACGCTTCGCCTAGGAGTGGCCTCGGCTGTCATGGAAGGAAAGCATCCGGTTCCCGAAAAGGGATGTCGGCTGTCGAGCGGATGCGAAAGGTAGGGCTACGCCGTGGTAAGTCTCTGTTTCTAACACGTCTGTAACAGTCCGTCAATCAAAATCTTCCGGCGAGGTGAGTTTGGGCAGCCTCTGGCGATTTGGGATGACTCTCCGAACCAAGAACCTCAGCTCGTCGGAGCGGAAAAAAACAGCCGCCAGGAGGAAGGCGCCCAGACTCGCGCCCAACTCGAACGCCAACACCATGGCCCGACGAAGGGCTGGCCCAACCGTCAGAGGGTCACGGATATGCAAGAGGGCAAGCCCCGTCAGGGCCATCACGAGGGAGGCCCCGCCAAGTCGCAGGAGCGAGGGAAAAACCGGGACCTCGCCGAACTGGCCAAGGCGCCGCCGGAGGGCGGTCAGAAGGAGGCCCAGGTTCACGAAGGAGGAGAGGGCCGTCGCCAGCGCGAGCCCCCCAACCCGAAGGGGCCGCATCAGCAGGAGACTGCAGGCGATGTTGACAAGAACGGCGACCGCCCCGATCTTGACCGGGGTCGTGGTATCCTGAATGGCATAGAACGCGGGGACCAGGATACGGTTGGAAACATAGGCTCCCAGGCCGATGGCATAGAAAAGAACGGCGTCAGCGGTCGCGAGGGTAACGGCTCGATCGAACGCGCCACGCTCAAAGAGGACCTGGACAATCGAGACCCTGAAGACCATGAGGCCTACCATGGACGGGAGGGTGACGAAAAGGACGAGCCGGATAGCGTACGCCGCGGTGGCACCGACTTCCCCGAGTGAGCGGTCCGCCGCCTGCCTAGCCATGGCCGGAAAGGCTGCGGTGGCGATCGCCACGCCGAAGATGCCGATCGGGAACTGGATCAATCGGAAGGCATAGTAGAGGATCGAGATCCCTCCTTCCTCCAAGAACGAGGCGAGAAATGTGCCGATGAAGACGTTGAGCTGCGTGATGGCAAGACCTGCGACCCCTGGCGCCATGAGGCGTGCGATCCGCCCGATGCCAGGATCCTTCAGATCGACGCCCCGGTGGTCGCGCATCCCGCGCCGCCACGCCACCGGCATCTGGATCAGGAGCTGGCCGGCGCCACCGATGAGGACGCCGATAGCCAGCGCCAGGATCGGCGGATCCACATGTGGAGCCAGGAACAGGGCGCAGCCGATCATGGCGATGTTGAGCATGGTGGGCGACAGTGCAGGAGTTGCGAAGTGGCCCTGGGCATTGAGAATCGCCATGAATAGGGCCGCTAGCCCAACAAACAGGATATAGGGGAACATCATCCTTGCGAGGAAGACGGCGAGGTTAAGCTTCGGCGGGACGGCCTGGAACCCGGGAGCGATGAGCCGTATCAGCCACGGCGCCAGCAGGATGCCGATGAGGGAGACCAGCACGAGCAGAGCCCCGAGCAGGATCAGGACGGTCCATGCCAGGCGCCATGCCCCCTCACGCCCCCGCCTTGACAACGATTCGGTGAAGACGGGGATGAACGCCGCGGAAAGGGCCCCTTCGCCCAGCAACTCCCGCAACATGTTCGGGAGGCGGAAGGCGGCGAAGAAGGCGTCTGTCGCGGTTCCGGCGCCGAATGCCCTGGCAATGATCAGATCGCGAATGAACCCAAGGACGCGGCTCAGGAATGTGGCGCCGCTTACCACGCCGGCAGCCCTTGCGATCCTCCCAGGACTTCGCCGTTCCATCAGAAATCCCTTGACAAGCCCGGCCCGCTCCTCTTTAATGGACGCCGTTGCCCGCCTGGACCGTCAGGCGATGGGCACAGCAAAGGAGAAACGTAACGATGCCGATTACCAAATCAGCGCAAAAGCAGTTACGGAAGAGCCAGGAGCAGCGCCGACGCAATCGCCCGGCGAAGAGCAGCGTGAGAACCGCCATCAAGAAGGTGCGGGTGGGGTTGGAGGGGCGGGATCGGGAAGCAGCGGAGAAAGCCTTCGCACAAGCCGTCCCGATGATGGACAAAGCCGTCAGCAAGGGGCTCATCCACAAGAACGCCGCGGCCCGCTATAAGTCGAGACTCGCTCGCCAGCTCCACGCCCTCTCTCGATCGTCTTAGACCTCACGCCCTGCAGAGATCCCAGACCAGTTGGCTCAAGACGGCAGGGGCTGCGGCCCTCCCTGTCTTGATCGCAAGGTCGGCCCTGGAGAGGCAACGGAGGGCTCGCGAGAGCTGCTGCCAAGAAAGCGAGGCGGCGTGCCGCTCGAGCGTTGCCGCAACGCGAGGGGGCACGCCGAGGGTGCGGGCCGCTGCGCCCGACGGGGTCGCTTGCGTCTGAAGTGCCTTGGTCCGAAACAGAAGGCGGACCTGGCGCGCCAGCATCCCGAGGATGGCAAGCGGCTCTTCTCCGCTCTCCAGCAACCCGGTCAGGCAGCGCACCGCGACCCCAAGGTCCCGGGCGCCGACGGCGTCCGTCAGTTCGAAGATCGATCGGGTCCGAGTCTCCCCAACCAGGGCTTCGATATCCTGGGGCCCAATCTCCTCACGATCCCCCACAAAGAGCGTCGCCTTCTCCACGCTGTAGATCAACTGGCGGAGATCATCGCCTGCCAAAGGAATGAGGAGGTCGATCGCTTCCAGGGAGAGCCGTTTGCCATGCGCGCGGGCCGCCGCTAGGAGAGAATCTTTCAAGGAACCGGCCTCTAATCGATCAAAGCGCTGGACGACGCCCTTCTTCTGAAGGAGTGCCGCCAACCGGGTCCTGAGGTCAAGGCGCATCGCCGACAGGACAAGGCAGGTTGTGGGGGAAGGGTCGTCCAGATAGCTCAGCAGATCCTCCTGCTGCTCCCGCGAGAGGCCGTCCGCGCCTCGGATGAGGACGACCCGACAGCCCGAAAGAAACGGCACCGTCCTGGCGCTCCCCAGGATCGAGCCGGTCCCGGCCTCTCCCGGTCGGATCTGTTCGAGATTGAGGTCCCTTGCCCCGCCGGGGAGCAATGCGTCGAGGAGCTGCTCCAGGGCTTGTTCCCTACGGTAGTCGTCCTCCCCGTAGAGGCAGTACACTGGCGCTCTCTCGCCCCTGCTGACCAGTTCGGCAAGCGAGCGGCCAGTCTCGCCCCACCGCGCCATCAGACCCCGTCCACCACCCGATTGACCACCCGCTCGGCAAGATCGGCCACCGCCCGGAGGGTTGCCTCATCCTCGGCCGCCCTGGTGGGGGCGACCCCAGGCGCGGCGATGTAGTATGCCACTCCTGTCACGCCGTCACGGAGTACGACCGTGTCCTTCGACCGATCTGTGAGCGTGAACGAGAAGGAAATCGTCACGCGGAGGCGCCGGGCGGTATCCGTGGAATCGAATGCGATCGGCTCCTCACCGAACCCTTCTATCGCCCCTTCCAGTAGGGCGTCGGCGGCCCCCTCCTCCACGATCCGTATCCGGGCGTCGGCCGCAAACCTGCGGACCAGGGCCTCTTTCAGGGCCGGCTGGATTGTGGGTCGGAGCGTTCGATTCTTGAGGGTCCCGATGGCGATCGTCTTGACGGTGGGCGGAAGATCGCCCATTCCCCCAGCCCCCAGCGGCCGATACCCGCAGCCGGCCAGGGTCAGGAGGAGCGCCATGCAGACGATGGCCGTCACCGGCTTCCCCCGGTGACGATGTTCACCAGCTTTTGCGGTACCACAACCACCCTCTTCACCGATCTGTCCTGGAGCCAAGCCGTGACCCGCTCATCTGCAAGCGCCGCCTCGCGCATGGCCTCCTCCCCCACGTCTGCAGGCAGGAACACCCGGCCCCGAACCTTCCCGTCCACCTGGACGACCATCAGGATCTCCTCCGCCTTGATAACGGCGGAATCGTAGGTCGGCCACGCCATCTGAAAGATGCTCCGGTCCCGGCCGAGGCGCTCCCAGAGCTCCTCACATAGATGCGGCGCAAAGGGTGACAGAAGGATCAGGAGAACGTCCACTGCGTAGGTGAAGGCGAAGCGTCGCTCGTCTTCTTCGCCCGGCATCCCTACCAGATCGAAATGGCCGATCTCGTTGGCGAGCTCCATCAGCGCGCTGATCGCGGTATTGAAATGAAACTCCTTCTCGACATCCTCCGTGACCCGCTTGACGGTCTGCTGCGCCTTCCGATAGAGGGCGCGTCCTGCGACGAGCCGCGAGAACGGCACCGGAACGGAGGGACACCTGAGGAGCTCCTCTCGCTCCTCCACGAGGCGAACGATCCGTGTCAGAAAGCGAAACGACCCCTCCACCCCCTGTTCGGACCATTCCAGGTCTCTCTCCGGAGGGGCGGCGAACAGGCAAAACACCCGGGCAGTATCCGCCCCGTAGTGCGCCAGAAGATCCTCAGGATCGATGATGTTTTTCTTGGATTTCGACATCTTCTCTATCCGCCCGATTTCGACCTGGCGACCGCACGCCCGGCAGCGGCGGTCGGCGCCGACCTCCTCGGGGAGGAGAAATCCGTGTTCCGGGCATCGATGGGTCTCCTTACAGACCATGCCCTGAGTCAACAATCTTGTGAACGGTTCATCAACGGCGATCAGGCCCAGGTCGCGAATCACCTTCGTAAAGAAGCGGGCGTATAACAGGTGCAGCACTGCGTGTTCGACCCCCCCGATATATTGATCCACCGGCATCCAATAATTGACTTGCGATGGGGTCACAGGGCCATCATGCGCATGAGGGCTGGCGAACCGGAGGAAGTACCAGGACGAATCGACGAAGGTGTCCATGGTATCGGTCTCTCGCTTGGCGGGACGTCCACAGCGGGGACAGGGCACGTTGACGAACGAGGCGACCTTCCCCAGTGGGGAACCTCCCTTCATGCTGATCTCGACATCCTGGGGGAGGATGACCGGCAGGTCATCGTACGGGACCGGGACCGTCCCGCACTGGTCGCAGTAGATGATCGGGATCGGGGTCCCCCAGTAGCGCTGCCTCGAGATCCCCCAGTCGCGGAGCCGGTAGTTGACCGCCCGCGTCCCGATCCCTTCCCGCTCCAGGAAATCAGCGATCGCCTCGCGAGCCTGTTGACTGGCCATGGCGGTGAAGGGGCCAGAATTGACCAGCACCCCTTCCTCCTCGTATGCTCGATCCATGTCGGTCTCGTCCAGATCGCTATCAAGCGGCTTGACCGCCAGGCGGATCGGAAGAGCGTACTTCTTGGCGAACTCGAAGTCGCGCTGGTCATTACTCGGAACCGCCATGATGGCGCCTGTGCCGTACTCCAGGAGGACGAAGTTTCCGATCCAGATCGGGATTCGCTCGTGGGTCAGCGGATTGATGGCGTATGCTCCGGTAAACACGCCTTCCTTTTCGGCATCGGCTGCTGTGCGGAGGATCTTGTCCTCACGTTTCATCCTCTGGACAAAGGCGTGGGCCTTCCCCTCCTGGGGCGTTCCCTTCGACAGCGTAAGGGCAAGCGGGTGCTCGGGGGCCAGGATCATGAAGGTCGCGCCGAACAGGGTGTCCTGGCGGGTGGTGAAGATCGTGAGCGGCTGCTCTCGGTCGGGGAGAGGAAACCGAACCTCCGCCCCGACGCTCTTGCCGATCCAGTTGCGCTGCATCACCTTCACGCGGTCGGGCCATCCTGGCAACTGGTCCAGCCCGACGAGCAACTCCTCGGCATAGGCGGTGATCTTGAAGAACCAGCCGGGCAGCTCCCTTTGAACGACGGGCGTCTCGTCGCGCCAGCAGAGGCCACCTTCGACCTGTTCGTTGGCCAAGACGGTCTGGCACACCTCACACCAATTCACCGCAGATAACTTCTTGTAGGCCAGGCCTTTCTCGTACAGCTTCAGGAACAGCCACTGTCCCCACTTGTAATACTCGGGATCGCTGCACGTGATCTCGCGGTTCCAATCGTACGAGAAGCCCATCCGTTTCAGCTGGGTCCGCATGTAGGCGATGTTTTCGGTGGTCCACTTGGCCGGGTGGGTACGGTGTTCGATGGCGGCATTCTCTGCGGGAAGACCAAAGGCGTCCCAACCCATCGGGTGCAGCACGTTGTATCCCCGCATCCGGAGGAACCTGGCCATCACGTCGCCGATCGCATAATTGCGCACGTGACCCATATGGATCCTGCCGGAAGGGTACGGGTACATCTCCAGGAGATAAAACTTCGCCCTGCCGGGATCTTCCGCTACGGTGAAGGCCCCGCTCTCCTCCCACGACCTCTGCCATCTGTCTTCTATCGCCTTGAAATCGAAGCCACGCGCCATCTGGTGCTCCTCGCCAGCCTCATGCCGAAACCGGTTAAAAACGTTAACACAGGCAGTCCTATTGCGCAAGGGCCAAGCGCGGCGCCGGGCGATGAACGGCGAGGAGTCCAGCGGACACCCAGACCAAGCGGCCTGGAGTGCGGAGGGGAAAACAAGAGTCGGGGCCAGCTATTTCGGCGGAGGGCGAAGCTCTGCCTCGATGATCCTTCGGAATGACTCCAGCGATTGGGCACCTACCAGCATGCGGCCATTAATAAAAAACGTCGGCGTTCCAGTGATCCCGAGCCGAGCGCCCTCTTCGACGTCTGACTGTACCGCAGCCTGTTGCTTTCCGCTGTCGAGGCACTGCTCGAAATTCTTCGGGTCGAGCTTCAACTGATCAGCGAACTGCTTGAAGTCTTCAACCGTCGCCTGGGTCTGGGAGTCGAAGAGGAGATCGTGATACTCCCAGAACTTCCCCTGCTCACCGGCGCATCGGGCGGCCTCCGCCGCCTTCGGCGCCTTGGGGTGAAGGGAGGCGATGGGGAAGTCCCGGAACGCCCACCTCAATGTCGTCGGGTACTGCCGTATCAGCTCCTTCACCGTGGGAACAACGGTGCGGCAGAACGGGCACTGAAAGTCCGAGAACTCGATGATGGTGACCGGCGCCTCCTTTGGGCCTTTGACGAAGGCTTCTCCCACACTTACCGGAATCCGGAGCGGCTCTGGCTCCTGAAGAAAGACCGTGACCTTGGCGGCTTGACGGAGGCTGGCGACATACGCCCGCCTCTGCAGGACCTCCTTCTCGTTCTCAAGGTATTCCCGGACCTTTGGACGAAGCGCCCATGTCTCCCCCTGGAGGCGGGACTTGTTCTTCAGGATGAATGCGGTGACCTCCGCCTCGGTCACCTCTGGAGCCTTCGAAGAGACCTCAGCCTTGAGCAGCTCCTCCATCGTGACCCCGCGCTTCTTTGCTTCCTGTGCCACCAGACGCTCGGCGATCATATCCTCCAGCTTCGATTCCATGAGCTTGTATTTTTGCTCCTCGAGCCGGGCCAGTTGAGGGGCGAGAGACTTTTCGAGCTCCTCAAGCGTGACCACCTGATCTTCGACCTTGGCGGCCACCCCGGGTTGATTCATCGCCTCCTTTACACCGCCGGCAAAGGCAAACCAGGTTCCGATAAGCCCAGAAAGAAGGAGGCCCGCAATGACGATCAGTCGTGCGATCCTGCGCGTTTCTTTCACGCTCACGATCATCTCGCTTTCTCTCCCTTCGGTATCACAATTTGAGGGCCCCACCCTACCACCGCTGCAAGCCCGGTGTCAACCAGGTTTGATGCCGTCAGATGCCTGATGAGCTGCGTTCGACAGGCTTTCAGCGGCAGGGTCAGGATACACACATTTCGTCCCCGCGTCCCTCTGACACGCCTCGCTGGCATCAAAGGGGCGGTAGCCGACTTCCACGAGGAAGAGGCCATGAGCAGGAAGTGTTTTCGAAGCCCGCTGACGATCTTGAGCTTCAAGTATTGCTTTAAGGTCTCCAGGAGCAAGCTTACCACGCCCTACATCCAATAGAGTGCCCATGATGATCCGAATCATGTGGCGCAGGAATCCGCCTGCCGAGATCTCGAAGTGAAGATGGTCGGCTTCAGGACGGAAATGTGCGGCATAGATCCTCCGTACCGGGTGGTCGGCTGAGCTGTGGGCAGCCTGAAAGGAGGTGAAATCGTGCTCTCCGATCAGCATCCCTGCTGCCTCGGCCATTGCACCTATCCGGAGCGGGCGAGGAACAAAGAGAGCGTACCGTTGCTCGAGAGCGGAGGGGGATGGCCGCGTCAAGAGGGTGTACCTATACCGTTTCCACCTGGCCCAGCGTTGGGCGTTGAAGCCGGGGGGGGCCTCCTCCACCCTGGTCACCACGATATCAGGCGGTAGCAGGCTAGTCAGAGCCCGCCGGAGGGTGTCCGGTGGATGCCTGAATTCGGCGTGGAGACTGGCGACCTGGCTGAGGGCGTGGACACCTGCATCGGTCCGACCTGCCCCCATCACGTGAACGGGCTCCCCGATGATCCGGGACATTGCCTCCTGTAGGACGCCCTGAATCGTGCGCATCCCCGGCTGCACTTGCCAGCCGCGATAGTCGGTCCCGTCGTACTCGATTATCAGTTTAAAGGTGGGCATAGAGGTTTCAAAACACGAACAGGAGCGCCCGACCCGGGGCTCCTGCTCTCGACGGTTCTTTCGGTCCGTCCAGGCTAGAGATACCGCTGTATTAGCAACTCCGCGATCTGGATGGCGTTCAGTGCCGCCCCTTTCCGGAGCTGGTCCCCCACGACCCAGAAATTCAGGGCATGGTCGTTCGAAAGGTCCTCGCGAATCCGGCCGATAAAGCAATCGTCTTTTCCGGCGGCGAGGATGGGCATCGGGTAGCGTCCCTGCTGCGGCTCATCGATGACCTGAAGGCCGGGCATCTTCGAGAACAGCTCACGCGCCTTCACCGCCCCGATCCTGCGCTTCGTCTCCACGTTCACCGAAACCGAATGCGCCGTGAAGACGGGCACCCGGACCGTTGTGGGCGACACCCTGATCGCGTCGTCCCCCAGGATCTTGCGGGTCTCGAAAACGAGCTTCAACTCCTCCTTCGTGTAGCCGCTGGGCTCGAACGCATCGATATGAGGAAAGAGGTTGAACGCGATCTGGTGGGGAAAGACTTTCACCTCTATCGGTTCGCCCTTGGCCCACGCCAGAGTTTGCCGTTTGAGCTCCTCGATTCCCTTGGCCCCCGCGCCCGAGACCGCCTGGTAGCTCGAGGCGATCACGCGTGTCACCTGCCCGTAGTCATGGAGCGGCTTCAACGGCATGACCATGACGATCGTGGTGCAGTTGGGGTTGGCGATGATTCCGCGGGCCTTATAGCCGGCGATGGCCTCGGGGTTGATCTCCGGGACCACAAGCGGGACATCGGGCTCCATCCGGAAGGCAGAGCTGTTGTCGATCACCACCGACCCGGCCTCCACAGCGGCGAGGGCAAACTCCTTGCTGCGGCTCGCGCCGGCTGTGAACAGCGCGATCTCCGTCCCGTGAAACGAGCCCGCGGTCAACCGCTCGACCTTGATCTCCTCACCCCTGAAGGAGAGGGTTTTTCCTTCTGACCGCTCCGAAGCCAGGAGCCTGAGACGTCGGACGGGGAAGTTCCGCTCCTCCAGCAACCGAAGCATCATCTCCCCGACCGCTCCGGTGGCGCCTGCGACCGCTACGGAAAACTGCCTGCTGCCCACGCGTTAGCCTTTCCTCTCACTCTGCCTGCCTGTATGCGGGGACGGAGTTCGGGACAGAGACGCCGTCCCCCGTGTGATCAGACTCCTCGATGGGCTGCCGGGTCCTTGGGCGGCCCGTGCCGACCGACGATCTTATTAATCGCGTTCAGGTAGGCCCTCACACTGGCCTCGATGACATCGGTAGAGGTTCCCTTCCCCATGACGGTATGCCCTTCAACCTCCAGCTTCAAGACCACCTCACCCACAGCATCCTTTCCCCCGGTCACGGCTCTGACGGAATAGTCGGTCAGGCGGCCTTGCACCTTCGTGATGTGATCGATCGCCTTGTAGGCCGCATCCACCGGGCCATCGCCCCAGCCGGACTCCTGGAGGATCTCATTCTCCCGCTTGAGCCGGATGGTGGCGGTGGGGACGAGGTTGGTGCCACTGGTGAACTGTAGATGATCGAGGGCGTAGGTCTCGCCTGGAGCCAGGACCTCCTCCTCCACGATGGCGCGCAGGTCATCGTCGAACACCTCTTTCTTCTTGTCGGCCACCGCCTTGAATCGGATAAACGCTTTGTTCAGATCTTCCTCGGAGAGCGTCACACCAAGCTCCTCCAGCCGCTTCTTGAACGCATGTCGCCCGGAGTGCTTTCCCAGGACAAGGCGGCTCTGCGGAACCCCCACCGATTCAGGGGTCATGATCTCGTAGGTCAGCGGCTTCTGAAGGACCCCGTGCTGGTGTATCCCTGCCTCGTGGGCGAAGGCGTTCGCACCGACGATCGCCTTGTTGGGCTGGACCGGGATCCCGATGATGCTGGTCAGGAGCTTGCTGGTCCGATAGATCTCCTCCGTGTTGATTCCGGTATCGCAATCGATCAGATCCTTCCTTGTGCGGAGCGCCATCACGATCTCTTCCAGCGAGGCGTTGCCAGCCCGCTCGCCGATTCCGTTGATCGTGCATTCCACCTGCCTGGCCCCGTTCCTGATCGCCTCCAGCGAGTTCGCCACCGCCAGGCCAAGGTCGTTGTGGCAGTGGCAGCTCACCACCACCTTGTCGATATTGGGCACCCGATCGAACAGATTCTTGATCCGCGCCCCGAACTCCCAGGGCAGGCCATAGCCGACCGTATCTGGGATGTTGATGGTGGTGGCGCCCGCCTTGATCACTTCCTCTACGACCCTGCACAGATAATCCTGATCGCTCCGGTGGGCGTCCTCAGGGGAGAATTCGACTTCCTCGGTATACCGCTTGGCCCGCTTCACGGCCGCAATGGCCGCCTGGAGGACCTCCTCTTGCGTCGATTTCAGCTTGTACTTGATGTGGATCTCGGAGGTGGCGATGAAGGTGTGGATCCTTGGCCGGTCCGCGTATTTCAGGGCCTCCCAGGCTCGGTCGATATCGATATCGCGGGTCCGGCATAGGCTGGCGATGATTGGGCCGCCCCTGACGTTCTGGGCGATAGTCTTAACGGCCTCGAAATCATCCTCGGATGCGATGGCGAATCCGGCCTCGATGACGTCCACCTTCAGGCGCGCCAGTTGCCGGGCCATCTCCAACTTCTCCTTCGTATTCATGCTGCAGCCTGGCGCCTGCTCCCCATCTCTGAGGGTCGTGTCGAAGATCACAATCCGCTTACCCATCCTGTCCTCCGGTGATATGGCCGCTGGTTCGCGCGGCAACGACATGGATCTTCATTACGTCCTGCCTTCCCCTCCGGCCGGGTGCTCGATCGCCTCCGGAATTCGCCTCTTGACCAGGGGGATGCTGCGAACGATGCCGGAAAGGGCATAAACAGAGAAGAACGAAAAGGCCACCATGCTGGGTTCCGAGGCAATGAGCAAGACCACCAGCGTCAGGCCGATCAGGAGCGCGAATGGCTGGCGCTTCTTCATTTCGATCCCCTTCAGGCTGCGGTAACGGAGGCGACTCACCATCAAGAACGACAGCGCATAGACGATGACGACCATGAGCGCGGAGGTGATTCGATGCGAGAGGAGTTCGCGTTGAAAAAGAACCAGCGATGGCGACTCCCGCATGAAGAGCACGAAGGAGGCGATGACCGCCGCGGCCGCCGGGATCGGAAGGCCGACGAAGTAGCGCTTGTCCAGGCTCCGCGTCTGGACGTTGAAGCGGGCGAGCCTGAACGCGCCACTCGAGACGAAAAGCGCGGTCGGGATGATCGATCCGAACAGCCACCCTATCTGGCTATACGGTTTGATCGCCCACGCATAAGACAGGATGGCCGGTGCGACGCCGAAAGAGACCAGGTCCGACAACGAATCAAGCTGCACACCGAAATCGCTCTGACTGTTGGTGAGCCGAGCCACAGCCCCGTCGAGGCCATCGAGGATCAGCGCCACCAGGATGGCCGCCGCTGAGCGCGTATAATCGTCATTGTAGACGGCGACGATGGCGTAGACCCCGCTCAGGAGGTTTCCGATTGTGAGGAGACTCGGAAGGAGGTAGACTCCCCGACGACGACCTTGCCTCATCGAAGCGCACCCACCACGCTGCTCCCCCCCTTGACATGGGCTCCCGGTTTCACGGACAGTTCCGTGCGGGCCGGGACGATGAGATCGACGCGCGATCCAAAGCGGATCATGCCGATCCGCTCCCCGGCCTCGAGTTTTTGCCCGGGCACGACCCGGCAGACGATCCGTCTGGCGATGAACCCTGCGATCTGTTTCACCAGCAGTCGGCCTTCCGGGGCCTTCAGCAAGATGAGATTCTGTTCGTTGGAGCCGGACGCCTCATCCTGCCAGGCCAGCCGAAACGCCCCCGGCCTGTATTCGACCTTCTCGACGACCGAAGGAAATGGAGCACGGTTGACATGAACGTCGAGAACCGACAGGAAGATGCTGATTTGAGTGGCCGGCCCTTCCAACTCGTCGCCGAGATACTGGGTCACCTTGACGATGGTGCCATCAGCGGGAGCAAGAATCAGACCCTCGCCCTTCGGAATGTGGCGAGGTGGATCCCGGAAGAAGAGGGCCACCAACGCGGATACCGCAAGGGCGCCGGACGCCCCTGCTCGCCACCCCACCGCCCACAGGATCGCGGCCAAGATGAGGGGTGTGAGAATAAATGGCCAACCCTCACGGGCGAGCGGTATCATCGACCGGGCTGTAAGCGGAAGGGAGATCTAGCAGTGAATACCTTCATCTATATCATGGCCGGCGGGGGTCCGCAAGGGAAATGCGGCGGGTGACGGGGTCACCTCAGAAGCCGCCTGACCACCTCCGAGACCTGTGTCAACGCCCGGTCCAGCTTCTCTGGCTCCTTCCCGCCGGCCTCTGCCAGATCAGCCCGCCCCCCACCACTTCCGCCGGTGATGGTCGCCACCTCCTTGACGAGCTTCCCCGCGTGCAGCCTCGACGTGAGATCGGGGGTGACCATCGCCACCCAACTCACCCGGCCATCCGAGGATGTGCCGAGGACGATGACGCCGCTGCCGATCCTGGACTTCAGCTGATCGGCCAGTTCCCGCAGCGCGCGCTGATCAAACCCCTCGGCCCGCCCTGCCACGACCGTGACGCCGGAGACCTGCGTCGCCTCCTTCAGGAGCTCGTCTGCGATCTCAGCGCTGATCCTGGCCCGGAGTTGCTGGACTTCCCGTTCAAGGGCGCGGGTCGAATCGAAAAGCCGGTCGACCCTCTCCGGAACCTCCAGCGGCTTGCTCTTCAGCCGATCGGCCGATTCGTGGAGGACCTCCTCCTCTCGCTTCAGGTGCTGAAAGGCGCCCGGTCCGGTCAACGCCTCGATCCGCCGGATGCCCGCGGCGATGCCGGTTTCGTGGGAGATCTTAAACAGCCCGATCTCGCCGGTGGCTTTCGTGTGTGTCCCGCCACAGAGCTCGACGCTGAATTCGGGGACGCTGACCACCCGCACATCCTCGCCATATTTGTCGCCGAAAAACGCAAGCGCGCCCCTGGCCAGCGCTTCCTCCAACCGCATCTCCTCGACGAGAACTGGCAGGTTAGCCCAGAGCTTCTCATTGACCATCTCCTCGATCCGATCGATCTCGGCGCCGGTCAGCGGCCCGTAGTGCCGGAAATCGAAGCGCAACCGATCCGGAGCAACCAGGGAACCTTCTTGTCGCACGTGGTCCCCCAGGATCTGCCGGAGGGCGGCATGGACGAGGTGGGTTGCGGTATGGTTCTTCACCGTCGTACCTCGCCGGCCCGCATCCACCGAGGCCAGGAGCCGCTGGCCACGCCGCATTTCTCCCCGCTTCACTCGGACCCGATGAACGATCACTCCGGGGAGGGGACGCTTGGTGTCCAGCACCTCTGCCAGGACAGCCTCCCCTCTGAGCAAGCCGGTGTCGCCGACCTGGCCGCCCGCCTCGGGATAGAAGGTGGTCTTGTCGAGGACGATTTCGCCCTCCTGGCCCGCGCCGACTCGTTCCACTGGCACCCCTCCGGCCACGAGTGCCACGACCGACGACTCGCCCTCAAGGCGATCGTACCCCACAAATACCGCCTGGACCGCCTTCGCAAGCTCCTGGTAGGCGGTCGCGACGTCCCGCGCCTCCCCGAAGGCTTTCAGGTGCGCGCGCGACTTCTCCTGTTGCTGCTTGAGCTCCGCCTCGAAGCCACCCCAATCACATTCGATCGATTGCTCGACCGCGATCTCATCGATCAGGTCTCGCGGAAGCCCGTAGGTGTCGTAGAGCTCGAACAACTTGTTTCCCGGGAGGACTTCGCGTTCCGGGCTTTGCGCTCTCACCTTCTGGATCAGATCGTGAAGTCGAGGCAACGCTTCGCGGAGCAGGTGGCCAAACCGGTCCTCCTCGATCCTGGCCAGGCGGGCAACATGCGCGCGGCTTCCCTCCAGGTCGGGATACGCGTCCGCCATCAGGTCCACGACCCTGTCGGTCACCGTGGCCAGAAACGGTTCATCAAGTCCCAGGAGGCGACCGTGTCGGAGACCACGCCGAAGGATCCGGCGCAGCACGTATCCCCGGCCTTCATTGTGTGGCAACACGCCGTCGGACAGCAGGAAGGCGACCGCCCTGGCATGGTCGGCGATCACCCGCATCGACACATCGTGCTTTTCGTCGGCACCATACCTCTTGCGGGATAGCTCCTCAACCGCGGCGATCAGCGGTCGAAGTAGGTCGCTCTCGAAGTTGCTCTTCACCCCTTGGCAAACCGCCGCGATTCGCTCCAGGCCCGCCCCGGTGTCGATACTGGGCTTGGGAAGCGGTGTCAGTGCGCCTGAGGCATCGCGGTTGTACTGCATGAAAACCAAGTTCCAGAGCTCCAGATACCGATCGCACCCACACTCGATTCCACAGCTTGGACGCCCGCAGCCGATCGCCGGCCCCTGGTCGATGATCAGTTCGGAACAGGGGCCGCATGGTCCGGTATCACCCATTGCCCAGAAATTATCTTTCTCGCCCAGACGGACGATTCGATCGGATGGCAGACCAGCAAGCCGCTGCCACAGCTCGAACGCCTCATCGTCATCTTTGTAGATCGTCGCCCAGAGCCGTCCCGCAGGAAGCCCGAGCTCACGGGTCAGGAACTCCCAGCCGTACTCGATCGCCCCCTGCTTGAAATAGTCTCCGAAAGAAAAGTTGCCGAGCATCTCAAAGAACGTGTGGTGCCGGGCCGTTCGGCCGACGTTCTCCAGATCGTTGTGCTTCCCACTGACCCGCAGACACTTCTGCACTGTGGTTGCACGGCGGTACGGTCGGGGATCGGTGCCCAGGAAGGCGCCTTTGAATTGCACCATCCCGGCGTTGGTAAACAGCAACGTCGGATCGTCGGCCGGGACCAGCGAGGAACTGGCGACCACTGTATGTCCGTTCCGCTCGAAGTAGCGCAAGAAGCGCTCGCGGACCTCCCCGCCTGTCAGCCGCTGCATTCGTTGCTCCGCCGCACCTGCTGCCCCTCGCGGAGCAGTCGCCGGATTACCTCGGTTGAAAACCCTCTCCTCTGGAGAAACCGCGCCACCCGGCCAGCCCGGGAGGCAGCGGAAAGATCGCCACGCCCAGACAGTTTACGCTCCATCGCGCGCCGGGCCGCCGCCTCTTCGCCCTCCTCGTAGATGTCCTGTATCACTTCGCGCACCAGATCGTCCTCAACGCCTTTCGCTTCCAGCTCCTGCCTCAGCCGATGCGGCCCCACCGGCTTTGTCCGGAGGCGACTCCTCGCCCATGTGTGTGCGAAGCGCCGGTCGTCCAGGTACCCCTCCTCGTTCAGACGGTCGAGAGCGACCTCTGAGTCGGCCCTGGTGAATCCTCTGGAGGTCAGGAGACGAAACAGCTCGACACGCGATCTGTCCCGAGCGGCCAGCAGGATTGTGGCCGCGCGGTAGGCGGCCCCAGGAGAATTGCCCTTCACGCCCGCTGGCGGCCGAGCAGGCTCTCGCCGCGTTCTGCGGACCAGGGTCGGTCCCCCGCGGTTTCGACCCCTCGAACCTTGAGGGCGAAGTCGTTGGGGTTGCTGCTCCACCGTAGCGCCTCCTCGTACGCGACCAGCCCACGCTGGTACAGGCTCATGAGCGACTGGTCGAAGGTCTGCATCCCGTACTCCGAGCCTCCAGCCGCGATGACTTCCACGATCTTTCGCGTCTTGTCAGGTTCGGCGATGCACTCCCGGATGGTGGCGGTGGCTACCATCACCTCGACCGCCGGCACTCGTCCTTTGCCGTCCCCCCTCGGGATTAAGCGCATCGAGATGATCCCACGGAGGACCGAGGCCAGTTGCAGCCGGACCTGCTTCTGTTGGTAGGGCGGAAAAATCGCGATGATGCGGTTGACCGTCTCGGCCGCATCGATGGTGTGCAGGGTGCTCATGACCAGGTGGCCCGTTTCCGCAGCGATAATGGCGGTATTGACCGTGTCGAAATCGCGCATCTCTCCCACCAGGATCACATCTGGATCCTGGCGCAGAGCGCTGCGCAGTGCCTCAGCGAACGACCCGGTGTCAATCCCCACTTCCCGCTGGTTGATCATACACCGCTTATCATGGTGAAGGAACTCGATCGGGTCCTCGATGGTCAGGATATGGCCGGCTTCGTTGTTGTTCATGTGTTCGATCATGGCGGCCAGGGTTGTGGACTTCCCGCTTCCTGCCGTGCCGGTGACCAACACCATCCCCCTGGGTTCCATCGCCAGCGTCGCGATGACCGGCGGAAGATTCAGTTCATCAATGGTCTGGATCTGAAGGGGGATCACGCGGAAGGCGATTGCGAGCGTGCCCCGCTGCTGAAACAGGTTGGCCCGAAACCGCCCCAACCCAGGAACGCCATAGCCCAGGTCCAATTCGCGGCGCTTGACAAACTGCTGTCGCTGTCGCTCCGTGGTGACGAGGGAGACAACACTCCCCAGGTCAGCTAGGTCGAGGCGGGGTCGATCCTGTAGAGGGACGAGTTCGTGGTCGATCCGAAGAACAGGCAGGGCTCCGACTTTCAGGTGCAGGTCCGAAGCCTGTCGCTGGACGGCCAGCCTCAGGAGTTCGTTAAGATCGACAGGCATCCCTGAGAATCCTTGTTTTCATAACACATGCTACCATCCAACCCTTAAGGTGTCAACGCGGCTCGGCCGCCATCTCTGTCTCGATCGCGCGGGCTATCCCGAGAGCGGCACGTACCTTCCCTTCGATCTCGCTGGTGAGGGCAGGATTCTCCTGGAGGAAGCGCTTGGCGTTTTCCCGCCCCTGCCCGATTCGCTCTCCGGCATAGGAAAACCAGGATCCGCTCTTTTCGACGACCTTGTTGTCGACCCCCAGATCCAACAGGCTGCCGATCCGTGAGATCCCCTCGCCGTAGATAATGTCGAACTCCGCCTCCTTGAAGGGGGGTGCGACCTTGTTCTTGACCACCTTGACCTTCACCCGAGACCCTACGATCTGCTCCCCCTCCTTGATGCTCGAAATCCTCCTGATGTCGAGCCGGACGGACGCATAGAACTTCAAGGCCCGGCCTCCGGTGGTGGTCTCGGGGTTGCCGAACATGACCCCGATCTTCTCGCGGAGTTGATTGATGAAGATCACGCAGGTCCTGGATTTGCTGATGGCCGCCGTCAACTTCCGGAGCGCCTGGGACATCAGGCGGGCCTGGAGGCCCATCGTCGGTTCCCCCATCTCCCCGTCGATTTCAGCCCGAGGAACAAGCGCGGCGACCGAGTCGATCACCACTACATCGATGGCCCCACTCCGGACCAGAACCTCGGTGATCTCCAGCCCCTGCTCCCCGGTGTCAGGCTGAGAAATCAACACCTCATCGATGTTCACCCCCAGCGACTTCGCATAGGCCGGATCCAGCGCGTGCTCAGCGTCCACAAACGCGGCCGAGCCACCTGCCCGCTGCGCCTCGGCGATGATATGCAGCGCCAGGGTCGTCTTCCCCGAAGACTCCGGCCCGAAGATCTCGATGACCCGTCCCCGCGGCACGCCGCCCACTCCCAACGCAGCGTCCAGCTCCAACGAGCCGGTGGAAATCGCCGCAATCGGCAGGAGAGCGCCCGACGTCCCCATCTTCATAATCGAGCCCTTGCCGTACAGCTTTTCGATCTGGGCGATGGCCAAGTCCAGCGCGCGCTCCCGTTCCTTCCGCTCCCCCCGCTCCGCCACCCTCTCCGCCATGAGTCCCCCTCCGCGGCCAGAAAGGCCGCAATCGACGGCCAGTTATCGTCCTCGACAACCCTATGCGATTTGCTCTGCGTTGTCAATAGCAGCGGGATTTTTAGCAGCGGGGTTTTTGCTTGACAACCTCCTGAAAAGGGGCTAACAGAAGGCACCACCTTTTGCCCGCTGATGCCTGTGCTTGTAGGCACACCGGTTGTCCCTCTTCGGCCCGGTCGCCGAGGGAGCGCAATGGTCGCCCGAACGTCAGGTTCCGCCGATCGCCGTCTTCCCCTCGGGATTAGGCCAGGGATGAACCCCCTTTTGCCCATCACTCTGCTCCACGGGACTGTGGCCCCTATGACCGTAGAGAGGGATCGTCATCCCCCCCGCCCCGGCCTCGACCCGCTGAGCCCTCTGCGAGGGTCGCCAGCAGTCGAATATCCAGCAACCGAACAGCCACCCGCAGGGCCAATACCTGCCTCGCTCAGATAGCGCGGGGGTCCAGGGGCTTTGCTATGTTTCAGGAACTTTCGCGAACGGTCTCATCATCGCTGAGCCTCAAGGAGCTGCTGAAAGTCCTGGCCCAACGAACGGCGGCGCATTGCGGCAGCGAGGCGTGCTCGATCTTCTTGTGGGATCCGACAGGTGAGCGGGTCGCGACGATGACCTCCCGGACAGCGTCCGGTGAAGACTTTGACCTGTACTGGGGTCAACCCGAAGATCCCTCGCGGCTGAGGGTTGATCACCTCCCACTCCTTGCCGCCACGACCGAGCGCCGCAGCCCGATCGTCCTGGATAACCCTTGCACCAGTCCCCTGGTCCCGCCGCGATGGATCGAGGCGTTTCACCTGAAGTCGCTCATCTCCGTCCCACTCGTCTGGCAAAATAGCGTGATCGGGGCCCTCGTCCTGTACCGTATGGGGGCAACCAAGCGGTTCGCTGAC
>JBGQJI010000016.1:0-28697 GCA_041498975.1 Methylomirabilis sp. (SeqCode) | reverse complement strand
ATGATTGCGCAGCTCAAGGATCCAGCCCCGGGACCCGCAGACGAGATCGCTCGCCGAGAGAGGGCCTCTCATGTCCGGGCTGCTATGGAGCATCTTACGCCAGAGCATCGGCAGGTCGTGGAGCTGACCTTCATGCATGGCTTCTCCTACCAGGAGATTGCGGAGGTCGCCGGGTGCCCCGTCAATACGGTGAAAACGCGGATGTTCCACGCGAAGCGACGCCTGCGGGAGGTGTTGAGTGCGATCTTTTCCAGGGAGGTGACATGAGGCACGCCGACCAGGCCGCACCATGCGATCATGAGGCGGCCACGCTGCTCCCCTGGTATGTCAACGGGACATTAACTCAGGAGGAACGGCGGGCCGTTGAAGATCACCTTGCCTCGTGCGCAATCTGCCCGGATGAGTTGGTAGCTCTGCTGAAGGTTCAGGCAGGCTTGCGCCGTAGCCTGGCCGAGGCGCCGGACCCCTCAGCGGCCCTCTGGCAGAAGGTCAAGGGACAGATCGCCAAGGCTCCAGCAGCCACCGACCGATCGGCGCCAAGGACCGGTGGCCAGCAGGATCGCTCGACGTGGGCCTGGCTTGTCGATCGGATCCGACCGGCCCTTCGGCCCGGCTGGGCCCTCGCCGCCCTCGTTCTTATCGCCCTCCAGGTCGCCGTCATCGTGGGCTTGGTGGCAAGAGGCCCGTCCGGGCGCAGCCTCGAGTATCGGACACTGACTGGCCCCACGATCTCCGGGCAGCCCTCTGGACCGCGGGCTCGCCTCCGCGTCGCCTTCAAGGAGGAGGCCGTCGAAAAGGCGATCCGAGCGGCACTGGGTGAGCTGAGGGCCATAATCGTGGACGGGCCCTCGCCGGCAGGTTTCTACCTGATCGACGTGCCACTCGATGGCGGCGCCGTACGGACGCCTGAGGAGGCCGTGCGGACGCTCCGCGAGCGGCACGAAGTCATTCGATTCGCGGAACTAACCGGCCAGTAGGAAGGGAGCTGTGGGCCAGCGTGTCTCTCTTGCCGGGAAGGTCGGCCGCGCACCATTTTGGGAGGAGGAAGGTGAATAATCTGGCACCCTCGCTCGTCGAAATAGGCGTGGGTTCTTCTAGGGTCGGTGAACCTTGACGGGGGTCCATGCGACAGACAGGGTGAGGTTAGGGAAGTCGCTGATGCATTCCAGCCCGAGAGGGGGGCCCCGGGAGTGCAACCCTGACATCGTTCCGAGCCCAGGGAAGGGGGCGTAGGCGCACACTTGATCCAGAGAATGGAGGGCAAGACGGTGTTGGAATCGGTGGTCAAGAGTTGCAGCATGGAGGCGCTAACACTCAGCTTGATGGCAGGAACAATGTCCGTGGTCTTCAAACTCCACGAGGCCTCTGGGGTAATGCTCGACCACTTCCTCTGACTACCCGTGATGTCAGGTTGAGGCAAGTGGAACTGCCTTAGTTGCACACCAAATTCTCATCAAACACGAGTGCGTGGAGCGAGAACTTCGAGTGTCTTGGAATGAAGGACTGACATGCGCAGAACCAAGAAAGAGGTCAGGGAGTCGAACGACAACAACACCGTCAAAACTTTTGAGAAGGAGGCCGTTATGAAGAACCTGAAGACGATCTTGGCGGTTGTAAGCGTGGTGTGCGGTCTCTTGTGCTGGTTCGTGACAGCGCAGGCGGCCGTGGCCCGGAGTTGCGCCAAGCAGGTGACCGTGGATGTGCAACTCACTGACAGCTACCTGAAGAGCAGCGTTGACAGCAGCGCGTCATTCGTCAACATCAACCAAGTACCCCTGCAAATCACCGGCTCAAGCATCGACGGTGAGTACGTCAAATGTTTCTACAAGAGCCAACGCGGCGACATCGCGAACATCGTCTATAAATTCCCGTGCAAGGGTGCCAAGAAGGGGGCGACCTCCTACGTGGACTCGTACTGGTGCCAGCAGTAGAACCGCCCGCGAGTCTCGCTGCCGACGGCGATGCCGGGCGTGACGATCCTTTCGCAGGGCGCGACACGTTCCCGATGGGGATACGCTGACGACAGGAAATGGCGGCGAGCGTGCCCCTCGCCCTCGGTGTGCCCGCTCGACTTGTGACTCCGGCTCCTCCCGCCGTCATAGTGGGTCTACTAGGGAGAGGACCGTCAGGGGGGTGTACCGAGTGTCGGCGCTCGCCGGCCAGACGACCACCGCTGGGCAGTTCTCTGGCCCCCTTATCCGCCCTCTGGTTGCCTTCAAGGAGGATGCGCCTGAGCTGGCGATCCGGGCCGCCTTGGGTCAGATGAAAGCCATAATCGAGGACGGTCCCACGACGGCGGGCTTCTACCTGATCGACGTGCCCCTTGACGGCGGCTCCGTGAAGTCGTCCGAGCAGGCCCTGCGCGCACTTCGCGGGCACGCTGGAATCATACGCTTCGTGGACCTGGTCGCCCAGTAGGCGTGGGAGAGAGGCCAAAGGCGGGGGGGGGACGGATTCCCTCTCCCTTGAGGGAGGGTTCGGGTGAGGGTGAATAATCTGAGCCGATCCCTCGTCAAGTAACCGGGAGTCCTTTTCGGGTCGGTGAACCTTGACGGAGGTGCGGCCGACATACAGAGTGAAGCCTGATGACTTGCTAACCCTCTTGAGTTGGACTGAAGGGATCCACTTCATCAACGCAGTCTCATACGTTAGGAGGAGTACGCTGATGAGAGGACGTCGCCTGCTCGTCACGATCGTAATGCTGGCCTTGACCTTGGCCATGTTGGGCGTCACGCCGGTTCACGCCGCCGACCCTCCTCGCATCATGGAGCAGCAACCGCGCCAAATCCCCGAGAAGCTACCCCCGATCCCGAATAAGATTCCGCCTGGTTTTCAACAGTTTGTCAAGTGTCCGTTGGAGTCGATCAGGGTAGAAATCACGACCCCTCTCCCTGCATCTTGGTGGACTACACCTCTAGTAGGAAACTTGGTAAACGTAAGATTAGATCACATTGTCGGGAAAGCGCTCGTCTGTGAGTATTCGATATATGGTTTGAAGTGGCCTGTGATGCGGTATTTCCCACAAGGAACAACCAATTGTAGTCCCGCAAAAACCGGCTTTTCATGCTACTGATGCTCGGGCCGGTTTTTTCTAGAGGCTCGCAGCGAGGTTTAGCGAGTTATGAGATCCGCGAGCCCGTGAGGGGGACTTCGAGCGCCGGTGGCCTCCAGGACGATCAGTGGCGGCGGCAGGAGCTCTAGGTGGGCCACGAGGGTGGCGACGCCCGGCTCATCGTTCGCGACGGCTCACCGGTCGCCGGACAGCCGCCGCGCGACATCAAGAGAGTGATGTTCCATGAATCCTGTGTCACCAGGTGCTCCCGTCGCTAAGAGGATCGAGAGGGAATCTCTCGGGTCGATGAACCTTGACGGGCGTGTGGGCGACGTACAGAGCGAGGCTGAAGCAATCCAACATAAGACGCACACTTGATCAAGGCATGGAGGGCAAGATGATGTGGCAACCAGCGATCAGGAGTTGCAGCGTAGTGGCGGTGGCGCTCAGCTTGGTGGCGGCCATGGTGTCCCTATCCTTTGCGGCGCCATTCGTGGTGACGGGTGCAATCCTTAATGCAACCCCCACCGCCTACGACGGTGTGTGTCCGGCAAAAATCACATTTAATGGACACATTGACGCAAACGGGCCAGGGACTGTCAAGTATATCTTTGCCCGAAGCGATGGAGGGGTAGACACAGTCACCAAAACCCTGACCTTTACGGCCGCTGGGACGCAAGGTGTGACGACCACCTGGACGCTAGGGGACATAAAGGTACCACCGACGTACACGGGATGGGTAGCCATTAAGATCCTGTCGCCACGCCAGATGGAATCGAGCAAAGCCAACTTTAAGGTGGTCTGCTCGACGAAGCAGCCGGATTTGGCGGTCAAAGATGCGGAGGTCGGGCCTGTCTTCTTGGTGGTCACGATCGCCAACAAGGGGAATGGGAATGCCGGGCCCTCTCACTTATGCATATCCTACTCCGGTGGCGCAGGTAAGTCTGTAGAGGTTTCCGTGCCCTCAATAGCTGCAGGTTCTGAACATTATTCATCTGTCTCAGTAGATGCTGTATTGAAACCATCGGGGCTGGACCCAGCGGGGGGATTGCTCCTGACGGCGGATTGCAAGAAAGAGGTTGCCGAATCGAACGAAAACAACAATACCTTTGTGTTTGGCAAGCCATGAACGCTCGGTTCCGAGGCGCGCTCGCGGGTTGTGAGGCTGGAAGCTGGGAAGACCAAACTGCGGGCGTATCTGGTTCCTGGAAAAAGCGACTGGCAGGGGATGGGTCGCTCTCATCTATGCCTGCCGACACGGGGCGGATTCGAGCAGGGGCAGAGTGAACAGCGGGACGCTGAGCTCCTCAAGCTGCCTCAGCAGGTGGAGCGCTGTGGCGTGTTCCTCGCGACTGGCCGAAATCAGGCCCGTGGAAGCCGGGGCCACTCTCCTTGCCTCTGATGAAATGACATCGCCTGAGCCGGGCGCCAGGGTATAATGAACCTGGGGGCTCCATCGAGCGACAAACTGATCGGCGAGCAATTCACCCCAGGGGTAGGACAGCGATGAATTGGCTCTCGAAGGGCTGGGGGTTCAGCGCCGTCGATCACGAGAGGTGGAAACTGATGATGGATGTCGCCAGTGGTGCGTTCTGGCATCAAGTTATATGACGCCACCGGCCGCCGCCTGAACGATTGGATTCGGATTCCGTGGCGCCGGTGACCACCAATCCAGGACCTCAATTTCGCGGGTAATCCAGTTGTTGGGTCGGGGGGTTCGGTAGGAGGGGGTAGGATCTCTGAATCAGCGAGGGGACTTTTTCGGCAAGCCATTCGGGGGAGCTGGCTGCGGACAGTTCAGACGCGAAGGTTCGAGCGTGGGCAGAGCATGATGGGCTGAAACATTCGTGAACCATTCCATGTTTTGACGCGACGGACAGGGTGAGGGAGATGTGGGTGTTGAATCAATGGAGCGCGAAAGGGGGGATGATCAGGCGCGAGACACCGAGGCCAGGTATGCACCGAAACGCGGGCCACTCAAGGTCCTGCATACACGAGGACGCTGTAGCAACCTTCGGTAACCCGAAAGGAAGGAGGAGGTTCATGAAGAGTGGATGGATTGCCGCCTTAAGCATAGGTCTGTTGATCGTTGGGAGCCTGACATGGGCAGGGGGCCCGGTAGGCCCGGGGCCGACGATTCTAAAACCAATCCCAACGCCGACGATTCCCGGAATACGCCCGACGATCCCGCCGGTCGTCAAGGAGTGCCGGGATCCTGCAGCCTTCAGCCTGAAGTACAAGGTTGTCGCCAAGGACCCGAAGTGGCCAACGACGCAGGGGCGGATCCGGATTGAGGGTGTCGTGAAGAATGTAGGGAACGCGGTGTTTGAGTCTGACCCTCGACAGGCCAGCGCCCAACTTTATGAGACGCCGGCGAGCGGACCAGCAAGCGTCAAGGCGAAGCAGGACATCCCTCGCCTCGATCCCGGCGCCACGATCATGCTCCATTACGAAACTGCCTGGAACACTGCTACAGAGTTCCCTCCAAAGTACGTGCTGCAGCTTACGTACGACCCCGATATCTACATCGACGCGAATCCGAAGAACGATGACTGTAACCGGAACAACAACCGGATGGAGCTGACCGGGCAGCAGATCAATACCAGTTGGCCCAAGTAGGTCGAGAGGGGCGGGCAGCCGCCCCTTCCCGTCTCACCGCTTCGCGAACCGGTTACGCGTGAACCCTCCCGTCCGGTCGAGCGAGAGACCAGGTGACCGAACGTATCGCGCGGCCGGTTATGGGAAGCGGGAGAGAAAGACTGGATGATAAACGGTCTGGCCCCGTGAGGTGGAGACGAAAGCTTCAAGAGGAATAGCGGCGCCTGTGCAGTGAGGTGGAGCGGTTTTCGCCCACCGTGAATGACAGGTAGTTGGGACGCAATCGCCCCGCTGGGTTAAGCCACGAGATCTCGACTTCTTCATCCTTGGTGCTGTCATGGCTTCCTGGCCGGGCTTCGGGAATACCCTGCAATTCCCGAAGGGGGACAAAGTCGGGAGGGCAACACCTACTGCATCGGCATGAGCGCCCAGGAGGACGCCAAGTGGCCGAGCAACATTGATCGAACCTTTCGGCTGGAGGAGCGCCGGTAATCGTCCCAAGCTTCCGTCTCAGCGGATCCAGACGACCGGGTTGATAAGATGGCCCGTGAAGGAGGGCTCAATGAAGATTTATAGTTATCTTGTGAGTGTTGCGGTGGCGCTACCCATGCTTGGTACGGCCGTTCTAGTAGAGGCGCAATCTCCGGTATCTCTGCGCGTTCTTCGCCCCACGGGTCCGGTTCCAACATCTGAGGGAGGGCAAGCCTATATCATTAGACAGGGGTCTACCCTAGAGGTGGGGATCAATGTCGATGGCTCGAACCGCCTGTTCAGGCCGGAGAATGTTGAAGCGGTCTGGGTGGGCGAACAGGTGAGGCCCGGAGAATTCCCCTCTCCCATTGGTCCCCGGGTGACTGTCGGACAGCCAACAACGGGCAACGTACGCCTCCTTGCTGTTAACGAGCGAGTAAGCCTCGCTGCGGATCTTTTCTCATGTGGCAGGCATAACCTGCGCGCCGTGGCGGAATTCAGGGGTGGGACTCCGAGTGAAAGGGGTAATGTTGCGTCTCCTGAGCCCGCAACGAAGGTATTCCTTGACTGCGGACCGCCTGGAATCGAAATTCACGCCCCGTCTGCGGGAGCCTGCATCAGGCCCGGAACGAGCATTGATCTGCGGCTGACGGCCTCCGATGACATTGGGATCAGGAGCCTCACACATGACCTCGGTCCTTTGGGGCGGCAGCCCCACGTGCTCACAGCTCTGGAGCCGAGGCATACCTTTACGATTGCGGTCGGGCTGTCTGATCCCCCCCGTAGCGGCGTGATCAGCGCAGGTTTCGAGGCAGAGGATTGGGTAGGAAACCGACTCGCTAGGGGGACCACCTTCACCTTAGATGGGGATGCTCCTCCGACGATCGGGATGGATCAGCCAGGTGATGGACAGCAAGCCTCGACGGTGAATTCCCTCACCGTCAGCGGGCCGGCGTCTGATCCCGGCTGCGGGCTGGACCGGATCGAGATCGGGGTACGGCAGCGCGGTGGCTCAGGACCGTACCGGGCTGTGAAGACGATTCCCGTACGGTCTACAGGTCTTCCCACCCCTTCGTTCACCTACCGGGAGGTGTTGCCATCGGGAACTCTGACTCCAGGGGAATGGGAGCTGAGAGCATTGGCAACGAGTACGACCGGACGTTCGGCCGCCGTCTCAAGACACATCCGCGTTACCGCCGGGCCAGGCTTGGCACCTGCTCCACCTGCCGGGCGCCAACCGCTGTCGCTGCCGGGGATCCCTTCCCATCCTCCAATCCCTCCACCTCGCTAGGGTAGCCCGGCTGGGCCGCGCCTGGGCGCCACTTCCCAGCCTCTGCCCATCCGCTGGAGGGATTGCGGGAGTGTCTCCTGCCCCTACTCGCACAAAGACATTCTGTTCGAAGAGGTTCTGCTTGTCTTCCTGAAGGAGGCTGTCTAAACTCTGTCACAGTGCCCGCGGGGTTACCGGCCTCGAAGTCCAAATGTCATCCAGGGAAGAGGAGATCAAAAAATGCTGATGCCAGGCGAGCGGGGCGCGAATGGTTCTTCGAACTTCTGCCCGATCTACTGCATTGTTCCGCCGCACATGCTCAAGGAGATCGCGAAACGAGGAAGCGCCAGACAACAAGTGTGGGCCTGGCAGACGCTGACCATCTCCGAGCAGATGCGGGGTCAACGCCAAGCGCTCTCCGTCATCGCCGCGATGGGGACGACCGCCACCGGCACAAAACGTCGGACGATTTATGATGCCAGAAATGGCTCGACCCTGCCCGGTCGGTTGGTGCGTGGAGAGGGCGACCCCAAGACTAAAGATCCGGCCGTGAACGAGGCCTATGATGGGTCGGGAGCGACGTATGATCTGTACTTCAACGTGTATGGCCGGAACTCGATCGACGAGCGGGGAATGCGTCTGGACTCCACCGTCCATTATGGCCGCAAGTATGATAACGCCTTTTGGAACGGCCAGCAGATGGTCTATGGGGATGGCGATGGCGAACTGTTCGATCGATTCACCGTCGCGGTCGATGTGATCGGCCATGAATTGACACACGGAGTGACGGAGTACGAGGCTGGCTTGGAGTATCAAGATCAATCGGGCGCGCTAAATGAATCCTTCTCGGATGTGTTTGGATCGCTGGTCAAGCAGTACAAACGGCGACAAACCGCGAAGCAGGCGGATTGGCTGATCGGGAAGGGGCTCTTCGCCCCGGGGGTCAGAGGGAAAGCGCTCCGCTCCATGAAAGAGCCCGGCAGCGCCTATGACGATGACATCCTGGGGAAAGATCCACAGCCGGGGCACATGAAAGACTATGTAAGAACCCAGGACGACAATGGCGGGGTCCACATCAATTCGGGCATCCCGAACCGGGCCTTCTATGAGACGTCGATTCGGCTGGGCGGCAATGCCTGGGCAAAGGCGGGACAAATCTGGTATGTCACGCTGAGAGACAAGCTTCGACCGACCTCGTCATTTAGAAGCGCTGCGCGGTGGACAATGGCAGCGGCCAAGGAGTTGTACGGCGCCGTAAGCCTCGAGCAGAAAGCGGTCCGAGAAGGATGGGCCGCCGTCGGGCTTAAGGCATAGGGTAGAGGGGATAGGGTCTAGGGTAAAGGGTATAGCGTATAGGGTGCAGGGGGTCGAGGGGTCAGCGGGCCTTTCTTGGTCTTTACCCTACACCCTAAACCCTTTCTTCATGAGGTGAAAAGTGAAGGTTGAGTTTTCTCGGAGCGGGGGAGTCGCGGGGATACGCCTGACGGCGACACTCGACACCGAGATGCTCCCCCGCGAGGAAGCGGAGCGCCTCCGTCGTTTGATTGTCTCCGCTGCCCTCTTCGATCTTCCCGCGTCGCTGAAGTCGACAACCCAACGCCCCGATCAGTTCCAATACCGGGTGGCAATCGAGGATGGGACTCGGGTGAAAAAGGTCGAGATGGATGAGGCGTCCATTCCTGAGATATTCCAACCGCTGCTGGACTATCTGGTCGAACGAGCTCGTGCAGCTCGAAAAATAAAGCGTTCATAGTTCAGAGTTCGGACGGCAAAGGGTTTGACCTTCACCTTACCACTTCTGAACTTTGAACCTAGAACTTTGCACATTGGATTCTGAACCGTGAACCGTCAACCGTGAACCCTATTGACTTTTTGAGCTAAAGGCCGTATAAGAAAGCGAGGGTTCGCTGCGTTGTGGGGAGTCGGTTGATCGGGCTTACGACAATCCCGGTCGAGCGCTCACGACGGGCGGATTTTTCTTTTCGCCCCCGGTGAAGGTTTTGCCCCGCCGGAACACTAATCGTCCCATCGTCAGTTTTCCAGCCTCGAGGAGGGTGTGAAGTCATGGCCATCAAGGTTGCGATCAACGGATTCGGCCGCATTGGGCGAAATGCCTTTCGGGCGGCGCTCGGAGACCGCGAACTGGAGTTCGTCGCGGTGAACGACATTACCGACGCCAAGACGCTTGCCCACCTGCTGAAGTACGACTCGATCCATGGAACACTGAAGGCCCAGGTGCAGGCAAAGGCCGACGCCATCGTCGTCAACGGCCGTGAGGTGAAGGTCTTCGCCGAGAAGGACCCCGTGGCGCTTCCGTGGAAAGAGCTCGGGGTGGAGGTGGTCATTGAATCGACCGGACGCTTCACGGACAGGGCCGGCGCGGGCAAGCATCTGCAGGCCGGCGCGAAGAAGGTAATCATTTCGGCGCCTGCGAAAGATCCCGACATCACCATTGTGCTGGGCGTCAACGAGAAGACCTACGATCCGGCAAGGCACGCCATTATCAGCAATGCCTCCTGCACCACGAATTGCCTTGCGCCTGTCGCCAAAGTCGTGATGGAGAACTTCGGCATCCGCCACGGCCTCATGACCACCATCCACTCCTACACCAACGATCAGCAGATCCTGGATCTGCCTCACAAGGATCTCCGCCGGGCCAGGGCCGCCGCTCTCTCCCAGATCCCCACGAGCACCGGCGCGGCCAAGGCGGTTGGCCTGGTCCTGCCTGCGTTGCAGGGGAAGATGCACGGGATCGCCATCCGGGTCCCCACGGCAAACGTGTCGCTGGTTGATCTCGTGGCGGAGACAGAGCGGGTTGTGACGGCGGAGGAGGTCAACGCCGCCCTCCGCAAGGCAGCCGACAATGAGTTGAAGGGCATCCTCGGCTTCTGCGAGGAGCCGCTGGTCTCCATTGATTTCAATGGAAATCCGCTCTCCTCGATCGTCGATGGTCTTTCGACATCCGTGGTGGATGGCACCCTGGTCAAGATCCTGGCTTGGTACGACAACGAGTGGGGCTACTCCTGCCGGGTCCGCGACCTCGTGAAATTCATCGGCACACGATGACGCGATCAGGCCCGCACCTCGCACTTTGCACCTCGCACCTCGCACGGTGAGGCCATGCCGAAGCTGTGTATCGATGACCTGGAGCTGAAGGGGAAGCGGCTCCTCATCAGGGTCGATTTCAATGTCCCGCTCGACGAGCAGGGGACCATCACCGACGACACCCGCGTCCGCGCTGCCCTCCCCACGATCAACTACGCGGTCGAGCATGGAGCGAAGGTCCTTCTGATCTCTCATCTTGGCCGGCCCAAGGGTGGCCCCTCCCCGAAATTGAGCCTCAGGCCGGTGGCGGTGCGCCTCTCAGCATTGCTGCAACGTCCGGTGGAGATGGCGGAAGATTGCGTTGGCCCAGCGGTTAAGGGTCGGATCGACGCGATGGCCTCGGGCCAGGTGCTGATGCTGGAAAACTGCCGCTTTCACCCGGAGGAGGAGAAGAACGACCAGGCGTTTGCCCGGGCACTGGCGGAGTTGTGTGACCTGTTTGTCAACGACGCGTTTGGGGCTGCTCACCGTGCTCACGCGTCCACCGTCGGCGTAACGAGGTTTGTCAAGCAGGCGGCGTGCGGCTTTCTCATGCGCACGGAGCTCCAGCACCTGGGGGTGCTGCTCGAATCGCCGAAACGGCCCTTCGTGACCATTCTGGGTGGGGCCAAGGTCTCGGACAAGATCGGTGTCCTGGCCAACCTGCTCTCAAAGGTGGACAGCTTTCTGATCGGCGGAGGGATGGCGTATACCTTTTTGAAGGTTCAGGGGCAGGATGTCGGCAGCTCTCTGGTGGAGGTCGATCGGCTGGAGGTCGCGAAAGAGGCAATGGAGCGGGCCGGGCGCTCGAAGGTCGCCATTCATTTGCCCACCGACCACGTGATTGCCGAGCGGGTTGATGCGGCCGCGCCCACAAGGCGGGTCGAGGGGGCGATCCCGAGCGGGTGGATGGGGCTCGACATCGGTCCCGTGACGCTCGGCCGGTTCGTCCGGGAAGTCGGACAGGCCAGGACGATCCTCTGGAACGGGCCGATGGGCGTTTTTGAGATGGCTCCCTTCCGAGAGGGGACGTTCACTCTTGCCAGGGCGGTGGCGGCCTCCGGCGCCCAGTCTGTCATAGGGGGGGGTGACACGGTGGCCGCGGTCGCTCAAGCCGGAGTCGCGGAAAAAATGACCCACATCTCGACGGGGGGTGGCGCCTCCCTGGAGTTTTTGGAAGGGAAGGAGCTGCCCGGGATTGCCGCGCTCGTGGATAAAGGCTAGGGTAGAGGGTATAGCGTATAGGGGAAAGGGTAAAGGGGATAGGGTAGAGGGTAGAGGGTGCAGGGCATGGGGCTCAGGAGGGTCTTTCAGGGCATTTACCCTAAACCCTGTACCCTCCACCCTAGGAATCTAAATGAGGACACCCCTTATTGCCGGCAACTGGAAGATGTACAAGACGCCCTCCGAGGCGGTCGTACTGGCCGGGGCGGTGCTGAAGGAGTTGTCCGCCCCCGACGGGTTCGAGGTCGTCGTTTGCCCGCCATTTACGGCGCTTGCGGCTGTACGCCAGGTCATCGCCGGGTCGAAGATCGGCCTGGGCGCGCAGAACCTGCATTGGGCCAAGGAGGGGGCCTACACGGGCGAGGTGTCAGCAGAGATGCTCCGGGATGCCGGGTGCCGCTATGTGATCGTCGGCCACTCCGAGCGACGCCAGTACTTCGGAGAGACCGATGAGAGCGTGAACCGGAAGAGCTTGGCCGCGATGGCAGGCGGCCTCACCCCGATCATCTGTGTTGGAGAGATTCTCTCAGAGCGGGAGGCGGGGCGCGCTTCCCGCGTCGTGGAGGCGCAGGTGAAGGGTGCGCTGTCTGGCTTCGTTCCGGAGCAGGTTCGAGCACTCACGCTCGCCTATGAGCCGGTCTGGGCCATCGGCACGGGAAAAACCGCCACCCCGAGCCAGGCCGAGGAGATGCACGCCCATGTCCGGAAGACCATCGCCGGCCTGTTCGGCGACGACGTCGCGGAGGGCGCCCGCATCCTCTATGGGGGAAGCGTCAAGCCGGAGAACGCCAAGGAGCTGCTCAGACGATCGGAGATCGACGGCGCGCTGGTTGGTGGGGCCAGTCTGCAGGCCGATTCGTTCGCTTCGATCGCCAGAGCCGCAGTCAGTCCATAGTCCAGCATTCAGAGTTCATAGCTCAGAACCGCCGGGCTTTATCGAAGAATCTATCGACTATCCACTGTGAACTATGAACACTCACGCTTCAGAGTTCACGGCCCCCAGTTGAGGTTCATAGCAGAGGACGGTCTGGAGTGGAGCCAGCCTTCACTACCTACACTCCAGCAAAAATATAGCGACGTGTGCAACGTAGTCTTGTGTGTGTCGGCGAAACGTGGGTTCCGTTCACCCTGAGGAGGCCCGTAGGGCCGTCTCGATGGGTGGCTAAGCGGCGTCTCGACGGGGGGCGCTCCCGCCGGGCGTTTGGATTTCGATCACCGCGTCAGTCCAGGAAGACGCGTGATGCTCTTTTGGGTGTACATGCTCCAGTGCGGCGATCGATCCTACTACGTTGGGCACACCGACGAGTTGGAGAAGCGCGTCCTACAGCATGAACGGGGTGAGTTGCGCGGGTACACCTCAACCCGCCGGCCCGTTCGGGTGGTGTTTACGCAACAGTTCGCCTCCCGCGAGGAAGCATTGGCCGCGGAACGTCAGATCAAGGGGTGGAGTCGTAAGAAGAAAGAGGCGTTGGTGCGAGGCAATTGGGCCGACATATCGCGGTTGGCTCAACGTCGGAAGCCGTTCCGATGAGAGGACGAGAACAAACCACGGCCCTTCGATCCTTCGAGATGCCTCAGGACAGGTCCTTCGAGACGGCGCGAAAACACCGCGCCTCCTCAGGATGAACGGGATTTGGCCCTACGGGCCTCCTCAGGGCGAGCGGGGGACGGGTCTCCCGAAGAATACGTTGCCATACTTATGAACCAGGGCACTAAGTGTGTTCTGTGAGCCATGAACTGTGAACTATCAACTATGAACCATGAACGCATTTAGGAGGTAGAGATGTTCATTACCCTTTCAGTCGTGCATCTGGTCCTGGCGTTTGTCCTCATCCTGGTGGTCCTGCTTCAGAGCGGCAAAGGCGCCGATATTGGCGCGGCTTTTGGCGGGGGTTCGAGCCAGACCGTCTTCGGGGGCCGAGGCGCCGCAACCTTCTTGAGCAAGATGACCACGGCGGCGGCTTTTCTCTTTATGGTTTCGTCCCTCGTTCTTGCCATTTATTCGGGGCGCAGGGCTGCCTCGTCCGTCATCACAGAAGAGCGGGCCAAACAGGCTGCTCCAGCTCCCGCAGCTCCCGCCGGAACTCCGGCGCCGCCAGCACCCCCTGCCGGAAAACCGTCGCCTCCGGGACAGGCCCCTCCCGCCCCTAAGTAATAAGCGTTCATGGTTCACAGTTCAGAGTTCACCGTTCAGAGTTCATGGCTTAGGGGTACGTAGGTTGACTCTAGAAAAGCATGAACTACGAACCATGAACTACGAACTATGAACGCCTTTGACCGACAGGTCTGGGGCCGCCTGCTGCGTGGCCTCGGTCATGCCTTTGCCCTCAATGGGCAGCCCGACCAGTTAGACGAGGACGATCTCGCGCTCCTGGATCGCTTCGCCCGCCTGCTGGCTGATCGCGGTCTCGCGACGCCCGGCATCTTCCTCGTGGAGTCTCTCGCCCCGCTTGGCTTCGCCGGAAGCCAGCTCGTCCATGCCCTGGCACCGATCATGGGAATGATCGCCCCACCCGATGACATCGAACGGCTCGCCCGTTTGCTGGAACGCCGGGAGGCCCCGGCGATATTTGCCGACCGGCTGCGCTCGCTCGACGGCGCCCTTCGACTGGACTCAGGGCAGGCCCGCTTCGACCGGGCTCAGCGCAGGCCTCGGCCCGGCTCACGACACGGTCGCGAAGCCCGGGAGGAGGAGGCGGGTCGCCGATGACTAGCTCGACAGGCCTTGGGATGACGACGATCCTGGCCACCGACTGCGGCAGTACGACGACCAAGGCGATCCTTATCGAGAGGGTGGGCGGCGAGTACCGGCAGACGTTTCGGGGCGAGGCGCCGACCACGGTCGAGGCTCCATTCGACGACGTGACGCGAGGTGTCCTGAATGCCATCCAGGAGGTGGAGGAGCTATCGGGGCGGAGGATCCTGGAGGGGGAGAAGATCCTGACGCCCGCGGACGGGAATCGCGGGGTCGATATCTACGTCTCCACAAGCAGCGCGGGCGGCGGCCTCCAGATGATGGTGGCGGGCGTGGTGATGGCCATGACCGCCGAAAGCGCCCAGCGCTGCGCCCTCGGGGCCGGGGCCATCGTCATGGACGTTATGGCCAGCAATGATGGCAGGGCCGCGTACGAGAAGATCGAGCGGATACGGCATCTGCGGCCCGATATGATTCTGCTGTCGGGCGGGACCGACGGCGGAACCATCTCGCACGTCGTGGAGCTCGCGGAGTATATCCGGGCGGCCGACCCGAAGCCCCGCCTTGGCGGAGGTTTTAAGCTGCCGGTCATCTTCGCGGGCAACAGAGATGCCCGTGGCCGGATCCAGGAGATTTTGGGCGACCGGACCGCCCTCGTCATTACAGACAACATCCGTCCCGTCCTGGAGCGTGAGAACCTGGCGCCCGCCCGTCACAAGATTCACGACCTTTTCCTGGAGCATGTCATGGCCCAGGCGCCCGGATATGGGGTCCTGATCGGTTGGACCGGAGCGCCGATCATGCCGACGCCTGCCGCTGTCGGTGTCATCATGGAAAAAGCGGCGAAGCAGCAGGGGTTGAACCTGCTTGGAGTGGACATCGGGGGCGCCACGACCGATGTCTTCTCGGTCGTGGACGGGCAGTTCACACGGACGGTCAGCGCCAATCTTGGGATGAGCTACAGCATCAGCAACGTCCTGGCCGAGGCCGGCCTCGAGAAGATCCAGCGATGGCTTCCCCTGTCGCTTCCGGAGCAGGACGTGCGAAACCGGATCAAGAATAAGATGATCCGTCCCACCACCGTCCCTCAGACGCAGGAGGACCTGGCCCTGGAGCAGGCGGTGGCCCGAGAGGCGCTGCGCCTGGCCCTCGAGCAACACAAGGCGCTTGCGGTCGGCTTGAAAGGCGTTCAGCAGGAGCGGACCATCGCTGATGCGTTCGAGCAGGAGGAAGGCGCGAAGAGCCTCATCGACCTGTACCGGATCGACCTGATCATCGGCAGCGGCGGGATCCTCTCACACGCGCCGCGCCGGGTCCAGGCGATGATGATGATGATCGACGCGTACCAGCCGCTGGGCCTCACGGTGCTGGCTGTGGACAGCATCTTCATGATGCCGCATCTGGGCGTACTGTCCCAGGTGAATGAGCAGGCCGCCACCGAGGTCTTCCTGAAGGACTGCTTGATTCCTCTTGGAAGTTGCCTTGCTGCTGAGGGGAGCGCGAAGCCGGGTGAGCCCTGTTTCGCGTATACCGTCCGGTTCGCGGGCGGGCGGGAAGCGGGAGGGACGCTCCGTTTCGGGGGTCTTCTTCGCATCGAGCTCGCACTGGGGGAGGAGGCCGATCTTCAGGCCGAGCCTGCGAGGGGTTTTGACCTGGGCGCTGGCAAGGGCAAGGCAGTGGCACTGAAGGCGAAAGGCGGCGTGGTCGGGCTGATCCTGGATGCCCGAGGTCGCCCGCTGGTCCTGCCAGCGGAGCCTTCGGAACGGGCCGCGCAACTGCGCGCCTGGGCAAAGGCCGTCGATCTTTACCCAGAATGAAGTTTGGAGTTTCGGGTTCCGAGTTCCGAGTTTAGAACCCGAAACCCGAAACGCGGAACGCGAAACATTGGGGTAAACATGGCTCATTCCTACACACCAGGGCTGCGCGTCACGCCGCGAACCGTCGTTCGGAAGCGGCGGATCCTGCCGATCCCCGGTCAGGTCCTTGTACAGGAAGGACAGGCTGTCACGGCGACCACGGTGATCGCCCAGACCGATCTGCCCGGCAGGGTGCACACCGTTAACGTGGTCAACCTCCTCGGGATCTCTCCGGAAGAGATCCGTCGGTACATGCTGAAGCGAGAGGGCGATCCGGTCCTGGAGGGCGAACCGATAGCCGAGAACCGGCCATTCATCAAATGGCTGAAGACCCGCGTGCCTGCCCCTGTGACCGGAACCGTCGAGAGCATCTCCGAGGTGACCGGGCAGGTTTTTCTCCGGGAGCCGCCAAAGCCGCTCGCGCTCTCCGCCTACCTGGATGGCGTCGTGGTCGAGACCTTCCCGGGCCAGGGAGCGTCAGTAGAAACGGCGTGCAGCCTGGTGCAGGGGATCTTCGGGATCGGCGGGGAGGCCGTCGGAACGATCGCGATGGGCGCGGCCGACCCGGAGGAGATGCTCACGCCGGAGCGTATCACCGAAGCCGATCGGGGAACGGTCCTGGTTGGCGGATCGCTGATCGGCCGCGATGGCTTCGCCAGGGCGAAGCAGGTCGGCGTCAGGGCCATCGTCGTCGGTGGAATAGACGACCCCGACCTGAGGGCGCTGCTCGGACGCGACCTCGGTGTCGCCATCACCGGGACGGAGCAGGTTGGCTTTACGCTGATCATCACCGAGGGATTTGGCCGAATCGCCATGGCCACGCGGACCTTCGACCTCCTGGCTTCCAAGGTTGGCCGCCGCGCATCCTGTTCAGGGGCCACGCAGATCCGGGCCGGCGTCATCAGGCCGGAGGTGATCATACCGTTGGGAGAGCGGTCAGCGGTCAGCGGTCAGCGGTCGGAAAAGGAAGTATCCAAAGCCGGGGGTGGCCTGAGGGTCGGGGATCACATCCGGATCATCCGGGAGCCGCACTTCGGCCGGATCTGCAAGGTGGCCGCTCTTCCCGCCGACCTTCGGCTTCTTCCTACAGGGAGCAAGGTGCGCGTCCTGGAGGCGGAGTTTGAGGATGGACAACGGGTCTTGGTCCCCCGCGCAAACGTCGAGCTGCTGGAGAGTTGACGTGGCGCCGACGCGGACAAAGCCCGTCATAGTCCAGAGTTCATAGATGTCCTGTCGGAATCTATAGCAAACGCACCAAGAAAAGTGTCATTGCCCAGAAAGTCCCCCGACCCGTGTCATTGCGAGGAACGAGATCCCTCGTCCGTCATTGCGAGGAGTGGAGCGACAAAGCAATCTATCCTACCATCGTGCCGAGTTCGAGATTGCTTCGCTTCGCTCGCAACGACACTGCGTGTCGGATTGCCGCGCTCTCTCGATGAGACTCAGGGCAGGCCCGTTGGTCGCTTGCAATGACAATGTAACACCATTTAATGCGCTTGCTATAGTGTCCGAGTCGGAAATCCGATGACTATTTCCGGACACGATCTGAGCCTTTCTTCTCCCCTCTCCCTCTGGGAGAGGGTGTGGGTGAGGGTCCTTCCGGCGCGAATCACCCCTCACCCTTTTCCCTCTCCCCCACTGGGGGCGAGGGGATCTTATTGCGCGAATTTCTGATTCGGGACCCTAGAAACCACGAACTGTAAACAACGAACTATGAACCGAAATCGGTCAAACCTAAACTGCCAACGTCCATCAGTCAGGACGTTCATAGTCCAGAGTTCGTCGATCATCGACGGTGACTTGAAAACTCCGAACTCCGAACTCCGAACTCCGAACTGTGGGCGCCGTTCACAGGTGATCCTCCTTCTTGTTCTCTTGTTCACCCTCTACCCTGTACCCTCTACCCTGGCATTCCCCCTCGCTCCACCCGAGCAGTTCGAAGCCTTCGACATGCCCGGTGATGGTGGAGGGAGCGTCGGGCTTGCGTGGCGATCCGCCCCCTTCGATGCGCCGACGCTCCGCTATCGGATCTCCATCGCCGATCAGGAGGGCGGCCCCTTTACACTACTCGATGAGTTCCCCGCCAACACCCGCTACAAGAGCGATGTCGATCGGCCCTGGTGGAGCTGGGACCGGACCAAGAATTTCCACTTTTACCAGGTCAAATCGACCAGGGACCTCCGCCTCGTAAACGGGCGGCCTTACTTCTTCAAGGTGGCCGTCACCGACGGAACGCAGACCGTCGAAGGGCCAATCCGATCGGCGGTCCCTGAGCCGAACTTCTTCAACTGGGCAAAGGCAAACAACTTCCTCCTGATGGTGCTCTTCTCAGCCCTTGTCCTGGTCGCGATCGCCCATGCCAAGCGGCGGCCCAATATCTTCCTGCGCCGCATCCCGGGTCTCGATGCAGTGGAGGAGGCGATCGGCCGAGCCACGGAGATGGGGCGGCCGATCCTCTACCTGACCGGCTCGGACGACATGTCGAGCCTCTCGACCATCGCGGCCACGGTGATCCTTGGGCAGGTGGCCAAGCGGACTGCAGCGTACGACACGCAACTCAAGGTCCCGCACCGTGACCCGATCGTGATGGCCATCTGTCAGGAGATCGTGAAGGAGTCGTATCTGGAGGCCGGGCGGCCCGATGCGTATCGGGAGGATTCGAACTTCTTTATCACCTCGGATCAGTTCAGCTACGCGGCTGCGGTCGATGGGATCATGCTGCGAGAGAGGCCGGCGGCCAACTTCTTCATGGGCTTCTACTATGCTGAGGCGCTGCTCCTGGCGGAGACCGGCGCTGGAACCGGCGCGATCCAGATCGCCGGGACCGATGCCGACCTGCAGTTGCCGTTCTTCATCACGACGTGCGACTACACCCTGATCGGCGAGGAGCTGTATGCCGCCAGCGCGTACCTCTCGCGCGAGCCGGTGCTGGTCGGCACCCTGCGCGGGCAGGACTTTGGGAAGGCGTTTCTCCTGATCTCGATGGTGATCGGGACCATCCTGGCGACCATCGGCGCGGTCGCCGGGACCCAGCTATTCGCGCCCGTGCTGCAACTGTTCCGCGACTTCAAGTGAGGTGCGAGGTGCGAAGTGCGAGGTACGGCGTGCGCAGTAGGGTGTTTCGATGATTCTGTTTCTGCGACGGACGCTCCCGCTGTTCCTCACCTTCCTGTTTGGCGTGGCCTTCGCCATCCAGTATTACATCCCCCACCCGCTCTCGGAGGCGGCGCTCACCGAGGTCTCCGTCTGGCTCAGGATCATCCTCGGGTTTGCCATGATCCTCGGGGTCGCGAGCCTCTGCCACGTCCACTATGCAAAGATCCGGACACGAGTCGCAGGCTGGGGGTATAGCGTGGTGGTCTATGTGTCAATGCTGGCGACGGTCGTGATCGGCCTATGGGCAGGCGGACAGGAGGAGGGAACAGGATTTGGCTGGATCTACACCTACACCCTGCTGGCGCTGCAGGGCACGATGTTTGCCACGCTGGGATTCTTCGTCGCCTCGGCCGCATTCCGGGCCTTCCGGGCCAGGAGCAAGGAGGCTGCGGTTCTGCTGGTGGCGGCGATCGTCATGATGTTCGGTCGGGTACCGTTGGGCGAATATTTGGTCCCCGCCGCCGGTCCACTGGCCGGTTGGCTGCTGAACGTCCTGAACACCGCCGCCCGGCGAGGCATCATTATCGGGATCAGCCTCGGCGGGATCGCCACCTCGATCAAGATCATCTTCGGCATCGAGCGCTCGTACCTGGGGGGCCGCGAGTGAGGGACAAGGTAGGGGCGCTGCTTGCTGCGCCCTCTTTGGAGATCGAGCGATCATACCTGGGGGGTCGCGAGTGAGAGCGCTAGCGGGCAGACTGCTGCGCCTGGACCGTCGGGCGATTTTCGTCCTGATTGCGCTTGCGACGCTGCTCCCGCTCCTTCACCCGATTGGGTTGCCGATCCGGATCTCGCCCGAGGTAAAGGCCGTCCATGACCACATCGAGTCGCTTCCGCCCGGGTCCGTGTTTCTGCTGTCGCTTGACTTCGATCCGGCGTCGAAGCCGGAACTCTACCCGATGGCGGTTGCACTGCTCAAACACGCCTTCAAGCGGGATCTGCGGGTGATCGGCATGACCCTGTGGGTCACAGGAACCGGGATGGCCGAAAAGGTGGTGAGCGGGGTCGCAATGGAGTATGGGAAGCGACGAGGGATGGACTACGCCTTCCTGGGTTACTCGCCCGGGGGGGCCAACGTGATCATCAACATGGGCCAGGACCTGACCGCCACGTTCCCCACCGACTACTACGGCCAGCGGACTGCAGACCTCCCGGCCCTGCGCGGGGTCCGGTCGCTGAGGCAGGTGAATTATGTCGTGAGCCTCGCCGCGGGGACCCCCGGTGTCGAAAGCTGGTACGTCTATGGCAAGGAGAAGTACGGGTTCGAGCTGGCCGGAGGGGTGACGGCCGTCATCGCGCCCGGGCTCTATCCGTTCCTCAACACCGGTCAGATCAACGGCCTGATCGGCGGGTTGCGTGGGGCGGCCGAGTACGAAACCCTGATCGGGATGAAGGGGAAAGGGGTGGCCGGCATGGATGCGCAATCGGCCACGCATTTTGTCATCATCCTCCTGATCCTGCTCTGCAACCTTTTCTATTTCATTTCCCCGCGGACGGCAGTCCCACGCGGCTCGCCTGAAGAGGTGCGGCGTTGATGGCCGCTTCGGTCTTCATCGGGGGCTGGGTGGCTGCTGGGCTGACACTGTTCATGTTCAGCTTCCTGTACAAGGACAACCCGTTCTTCAGGTTCGGGGAGCACCTCTACGTGGGAATCTCCATGGGGTACATCATCATCCGGATCCACTACGACGTGATGGTCAAGAGCCTCTACAGCCCAATGATCCAGGAAGGAAAATGGTGGCTTGTGATCCCCGCGCTTCTGGGCCTCCTAGTGCTCACGCGCTTCATCCCGAAAGTGAGCTGGCTGAGCCGGATCTCATTCGCAGTGATCGTGGGCTTCGGTTCCGGCGTGGCCATCCCCCGGATCATCTCCTCCAACATCCTCCAACAGGTGCAGGGGACGTTGAAGCCGATCCTGAACGCCGGACAGCGTCCCTTCGGGATGACGCAGTTCAACACCCTCTTGATCCTCGCAGGCGTCATCACGGTCCTGATCTATTTCTTTTTCTCGATCGAGCACAAAGGAGTGATCCAGATCTCCGCCAGGATCGGAGTCTACTTCCTGATGATCAACTTCGGCGCAGGCTTTGGCTATACCGTGATGGCCAGGATGTCGCTGGTCATCGGCCGGTTCGACGACCTCATCCTGTTTGCCTCTCGCGACTACGCGTATGCCTCGCTGGTCCTCTTAGTCCTGGTCACCCTCGGGCTTGTCCTGTGGGAGCGCGGGACCCAACGCAGTTCGTAGTTCGGAGTTCGGCGTTCGGAGTCTTCTGCGTTCAAGGTTCAGCGATTTTTGGACTATGAACCTTGAACTTTGAACCGTGAACTTCTTTTCTTCGGTCTATTCACAATGAAGATGCCGACCGCCACCAGGCCCAGGCCTGCCCCGAGGTAGGATGTCAGCGGGTCCCGAAGGATCAGATGTCCGAGCAGAACACCGAAGATCGGCGCCAGGAAGATGAAAGAGGAGAGCAGGCTGGCAGAGTGACGCTTGAGGAGGGCCGCGAAGGCCACAAAGGTCAAGCCGGCGGCGATGACGCCCTGATAGAGGAACGCCAGCACGATCTTTGCGTCCAGCGCGATGATGAGGGCCGGTTCGAAGAACAGGCTCAACAGGAAAAAGATGGGGAAGGCCACCACCATCTGGTAGAAGACCAGGGCGGAGGGCTCGATGAAGACCAGCAGATCTTTCTGATAGATCGTCCCGATCGCCCAACACAACGCAGAGAGGAGGACTAAGCCATCCCCGAATAGAACCCGAGGGTCGAAAGTCTGCAACCGCTCCGCGAAGACGACGAGCAGCCCAAGGAAGGACAGGCTGATACCCAGCAGCTTGGTGCGATCCAGCCGGTCAGCCGAGATGAACCGATGGGCCAGGATGGCGACGAAGACCGGCTGGGTGTAGAGGAAGACCGCGGCGCGGCTGGCTGTGGTCAGGTTGATGCCAAGGTTGAAGAGGCCGTGTTGCACAACCAGCAGAAGGCCGAGGAGGAGCACGGGCCGCCGGGAGCCGACCCCGAGGGAAAGGCCCTTCCCACGGACTGACGCCAGCAACAGGACGGTCAGGCTTGCCAGGGCGAAACGAATGCCCGCGGCGGACAACGGCGGGGCGCCAGAGAGGCCGACCTTGATCGCCACCATGGCGCCGCCCCACACCAGGCAGAAGGAGGCAAGCAGGGCAACGGTCGGAAGATCGATGGTGGCATGCCCATCGGTGCCTTTCCAGCGCCCGGTCATCTGGATATCGGCGTTGAGTTCAACGGATGCGTTTCAGGTCTGGATAATGGGGCCATATAGTGGTGGGCTTCGGTCCGATCTACTGCAACGTGCGGCGACCGTACCACGTGGTCGAAGAGGTGTCAAGGCGGAGGAAGCGCGGGTAGTGGGTCAGTTTGAATCTAGCAAGCCTTGACAGGAGACTCGGGCATACCTATACTGATGGCATGCCTAAGCGCACAAGCAAGAAGCAACCATCCGATATCAACGTTCTCGCTGCATCTATTGTTCGGGCAGCAACCCGTCGCAAGCCTTCAGTGAGCGCGAGTGTACATGAAGCGGCTGTTGCTCTTGGCCGGCTAGGTGGGCTGAAAGGTGGAAAGGCTAGGGCAGAAAAACTGACGCCTAAGGAGAGGAGCAAAATTGCTAGAAAGGCAGCTCATGTTAGGTGGAAAGGAGTAGAAAGGTAAGCGTTCTATTTGTGTTTAGCTTTTCGCCTCCTGCTTTTTTCCCTATTTCTTTGTCTCCGCTTTTCCTCCGCGCTGGGTACCATTCGGATTCCACGTTTTCTGTTGTGCTCATTAATTTCTTCAACAAAATCAACGGCTTCATTTGGCGGCGTTCTAAATGTCCACCACGTTTGACCGTTGTAGTTTGAAATCGCAAAGTCGCCAAAAGAAATAATGTCCATTCCAAGGAGAACATCATTATCGCCAAGTCCTCCCTCGCCAACACGAACACCAACAATCCCGACATCATTGGGCAGATAAATGTTGATCAGGTAGGTATTAGTTTCGTATACATGACCCTGATTGTCAGCACCAACAGCGTGAACATTTTCTCTGCCGCTGGGTTGAAGATTTAGTTCCTGCACAACCTTTGGGCCAATGAGACTCCCAGTGGCCCCAGTATCCCAGACGGCCTTGTATGGCCGTCTAACTGGCCCTGGTTGGCCGGTTGCTGGGTCGTATGCTTCACACAGATAAATCTCATTCACCAGTTCCCTAACAATCCCAGTGGATTTGGTGGTAAACGCTCTGAGATTGGGGTGGAACTTCACGGCGGATCCTAGATGTACGAATGAATCAGACGATTAGCGGAACGCTACACGCGAATGGTAGCGTTGGATAAGGCGGTCCTTGAGGGGCACACAGTGTTGAAGGAGGAACTTGCCTAATCCGTATTTTTCCTTCATCTGCTGGTAGGCTGTTAGTTCAGACTCGAAAACCCCCACGACTTCTTCGCCTACAATAGCAATAAATTTGCCCTTGTAGCGCTCCACAAGCTCGTTTTCGTGAGCTTTATAATACTCAAATTCTCGGTCGAGCATGGCTTCCTCGCATTCTTTTCGCAATAGGGCAAAATACTATACAGCCTGTCCGAATATTAGTCCAGATATTCATTCTGTCAAGTCATTTTTCCCTTGATATGCTTGACCGCTCAAGCCATACCCTTAGTTTGAAAAGGTCAAGAACCTAGAAGCTGCCGTAGCCCTTCATTTCATGTGGTACAACTTCGGGAGAATCCACCAAACCCTTCGAGTGACCCCGGCGATGCAGGCGAGAGTTTCCTACCATGTATGGACAATAGAGGAGATCGTAGGCTTGCTGGATTCAAATTGACCCACTACCGAGGCGCCCAAGAACAGAGATAGGAATCGTCATTGCGAGGAGCGAGACCCCTCGCCACTGCTCGGGGCAGGCTGCGCAATCTCGCCTTTTTGCTTTTAGATTGCCGCGCACCCTTTGGGTGCTCGCAATGACAGATACTTCAGGCCGTTGGTAAGTCTATCTCTGTTCTGGGCAAGCGCGAGGGCCAGAAAACCTGAAATTCTTCGTTCGTCCCCCGGCCACGTTACCTTACAACTGCTTATTTTTCTTGACAGATCATGGGCCCCTGATTATGATGGCGGCCACTTCAATAAGGTTGTATATCCACTTTGAAATCAGGCGGTTTGACATGCCGTCCAGCCGTTGGCGGCGAGAACCGGCCTGAAGTTGGTGTATTCTCAGGAGTGCGCCCGGACAAGCCCGGGGCTATTCTCTACCGCTTCTCGCTCCGTACACGAACCAGCAGGTATCCAGGCGTTAGGCGCCGGCGAGAGACGCCAACGCCGACTCAGGAGGGGTGACCCTCCGACACCGCGTCAAGCAGGCGTGACGCACGAGGCCCCGATGCACCAGATCACGGTGCTCATCGCTGACGACCACTCGCTCTTTCGAGAGGGCCTCCGCATGCTTCTCGCTCAGGACAACAACATCATGGTCGTGGGCGAGGCGGCGGATGGCCTCCAAGCGCTGAGCCTGACGGAATCCCTCCAACCGGATATCCTGCTGTTGGATGTCCGGATGCCCGAGATGGGTGGGCTCGAGGTCCTTCCCAGGATCCGCGCGAAATGCCCGATGACGAAGGTCCTGATCCTCTCGGGCTTTCCCGAGGACGAGTTCATTTCCAAGGCCTTGGAGTTGGGCGCCAAGGGGTATCTGCTGAAGACGCTCACCCACAAAGATCTCCTCAGAGCCGTCCATGCCACGTACGCGGGGGAGATATGGGCAGAGCGCAGGGTGCTGACGCAGATCCTGGAAAACTTGCGCAAGAAGGTGAGTGACCTCCATGGGCCCCTCGCAGAGACCCGAGAGAGCCTGACCGATCGAGAGCAGGAGGTGGTCACCTGGGTCATGCAAGGGAAGACGAACAAAGAGATCGCCTCCCAGCTCGGGATCAGCGAGAAGACCGTGAAGACGCATGTGAGCAATATTTTCGGCAAGTTACGGGTCAGCCGTCGGTTACAGCTCCTCCTGTATCGGATTGCGGATCACACCGAATGATCACTACCCTCGCCTGATGCTCCACGCACTTTGGCGGGCTTATGGCCATCCCAGGGGTCGATGAGTATCCGTCAAAGGCGTAGGTCCTGTTTTTTCCAAAAATACGCCGAACGGTCGATTGCCTATCGTAGCTTCGCCGGGTACACTAATGTAGTGTACCTTATTGGATTTGAAGCTGACGGTTGATGGCGTGGCGTTCACGGGTGGGAAATCATACTGATAATGAGAATGAGAGGCCCCGATCAGTACGGACCCTGGACCCGCCAAGATGCTTCGACAACTGATAACAGAGACCCCGCATAGCAAGCACACCAGCACGGGAGCCACATTCATGACGTCCGCCCGGGTCGTCATCGCTGAAGACCACCCGCAGTACCGCGAGCTTCTCTGCGAACAGCTTCGCCTATCGCCCGATTTGGAAGTGGTCGGGGAGGCGCAGGACGCGTGGGAGGCGGTCGCTGCTGTGGGCCGCTTGGCTCCAGACGTGTTGACACTCGACCTCGACTTGCCCGGAATGAGCGGCCTGGATGTCCTTCGTGTGGTCCGGTGGTATAGCCCGAAAACGCAGGTCATCATGCTCTCGGGCCACACCGAGGAGGAGGTTGTCCTGGAAGCGCTCAAACACGGGGCAAGGGGATACGTCGTGAAGGGTGAGGGGACCGACCTCGCGAAGGCGATCCGTGCCGTGCAGCGGGGGGAAGTATGGGCCAGGCGGCGGGTCTTGTCGAGGGTGCTTGAGGAGCTGGTTGGCCTCGCCAGCCTGACCTTGCCTGCTACGGGAGGCGAGCCCGCGCACGCCTGAGCGCGAGGGACTCTGCCTAGGGAGAGAGCGAGTTTGAATCTCGGGTCTTCTCGGCATACTGTTTGCGATCTTACACTTTTTGGCAAAATGGGCTTCATGGCTGCAAGCCATGATCAGCTACTTCTGACTGCCTCTATCCCGGCGAGCAACTTCCTGGAAGTTGTTATCGATCGGAGGTGAACTGTGAAACAACGAACCATCCTGGCGATAGCATTCCTGGTGGCCAATCTGATATTCATCGGGGGGTCGAAGTTGCGCGCCGACCAGCCCCACTGTGACGTGCTGGACCCGGCTGTGCTTTTCAACGTCGGGACTGGGGAGTGTGAAGTAAGCACCGCGCTCACCAAGAATGGCACATTCGCCATCGCCCACCCCCTGCACATCCTGGGAGCGGGCAAGATCACGACGAACACGGCCGGGGGCCTTACCCTGAATATCACCGGGAATCTGATTATAGATGTCCCAACGGGGGCGACGGGCACGAACGGCATCTCGGGTGACGTCAACAGTGCAACGTTGTCGGGCAGCCCGATCACGATCACCACGAGCGGCGACATCACACTGAACGGCAGCGGGACGAAGGGCGCGAAAATATCATCAGACCAGCTCAAGAGTTCGGGTGACTGCAACGGCACAGGTGGCACCATCACCCTAACTGCAGTCGGCAACATTACCACCCAGAACGGCTCGGTGATCTCCGCCAATGGAGGCAAGTGCTCCGCCGGCGCAATCCTCATCCAGACGCAGGCCCCCGCAAAGATCGACATCGACGGCCTCGTTCAATCCAAGAGTACCAAGAGCGGGACTGGGGCGACACAGGCCCCCGGGGGCGGGCCGATCACTGTCAAAGCGGGATGCGAGCTGAACGTCAGCCCCACCGGCAAAATCAGCAGCGAGGGGCAAGACCCCGGCGCAGACCTCGTGCACCTCGAAGGGTGCACAGTCATAATCGACGGCCTGGTGCAATCCACCGGCGTCGGTCACGCGATTCCCAACAGCCCGGCAAACCACTGCGACGGCACGAACCGCCCTGGCAAGCCATCGAATTCGACGGCCTGCGTGGAAGTGTGGTCCAGCAGCACCATAACCATCGACAGTACCGGTGCAAACCACGGCGAGATCGACGCCGATACTGGCGGCTCGGGAGGATCCGGTGGGACATCGTGGATTGATCTATTCGCGAATGGCAACATCACGGTGACCGGTCCAGCTTCGCCTGCCTTCGCGGTGCACGCCAACGGAGACGCCGGGACGAACGATAATGGCGGGCAGATCACCGTCAAGTCGGTAGGCGGCAAGATCATTGCTACCGGCCAGGTCTTCCAGACCAATGCAATCAGCCCTGGCGGCGACGGAGGGCAGGTGACCCTCGAGGCCGCTTTGGATATTAACCTCAATACCGCGACCGTCCTGTTCGCGGAAGGGGATTTCAACGCGAGCGGGGGATTCGGAACGGGCGGCACGATCTCGATTCGGTCCTTTACCGGGAACCTGGACTGGCAAGGCGGGACCGGCGATGTCCGGCCAACCGGCACCGGTGATGTCGCCCACCCTGTCCCAGTAGCTCAGCGTGGAACGATCACGTTGACAGCTTGCGGGACCGTGGATACGACTGGTACTTCCTTCCCATTCAATGGTACTTCGGCGACCACTCCGGGTCCGCCCACGACCGGTCTTTGTAGTCCCAGTGCGCCGACGCTGCCGACATACGTCGGGACCGAAGGGACGATTGCGGATTGCTCCCGGGCGTGTTTCCCGACTACGACGACGACCTCGACGACTTCCACCACAGAGCCCTCGACGACCTCCACCACGGAAAGCACGACCAGCACCACGGAAAGCACGACCAGCACCTCGTCGAGCACGACGAGTATCACGCTGCCAGAAACGACCACGAGCACCTCGACGAGCACATCAAGCACGTCAACCTCGAGCACGAGCAGCACGTCCAGCACGTCGACCTCGAGCACGAGCAGCACGTCCAGCACGTCGACCTCGAGCACCAGCAGCACGTCAACCTCGAGCACCAGCAGCACGGTGCAGGAGCTCACGACCTCCACCTCGATCAGCACCTCGACTACTAGCATCACGGCAACCACGCTGCCGCAACTGGAAACGACGACCACAACGCTCCCGCAGCTCACGACCACCACGCTCCTCACGCGGATACCTGCCGCTGGCCCCTGGGGGATGACAGGGCTTGGACTGGCCTTCCTGGGCGGAATGGCATGGCTGCTGCGAGCCCGGAGGTCGCTCCGCTAAGCTGAAATAACTTTGACGGTGGTCTGTTAGAGGCGGCGGGTCAACTGTGACCCGCCGCCTCTGCGTTGTTGCTTGGGGCGGCCCTCTCGAAACCTACCTGCGTCGGCGCATAAGGCTGTAAGGACGAGGACTTATCTGCCTAGTATCTCCTTGCAATAATCAGCGTCACGAGCCAGGTAT